>CAZFCB010000001.1:0-66585 GCA_964517585.1 uncultured Candidatus Peribacteria bacterium
TGGTAGCCGATGCATAGTACTCAAGAAAGCGTGAAAGTCAAGAGTTGAGCACTAGAATGCCATGAAAACACTAGTGAGGCACAGATGAGGAAACTAGCACGTTCATTGACTAAATTCTATTTTAGAGTATAATATTTATTATGCTACAACAAAAAGAATTTTTCGATAAAACCCACGTGAATATGGGCAATCGATTTGTTCGCTTGGAACTCTCACCGGACGAAAAGGGATCGGATCAAACGTGTACTGCCGACATGTCCACAATGAAAACGCTCGCTGAAGGCATCGATGTGTTTGGAGCAACCATCTTTCAACTCGAAGCGCAAAAAGAGACGCGGGTGAAAGCAAAAGGCCTCCTAGGGGAAAGTATATTCGGAATATTCTTCCGAAATTCAAAGGAAGCGCCACAAAGTACACGGGACACATTGTCGAAAGATAAAGGCGTACTCGTACGAACGATATCAAAAGAGCAGCAAGAAAGAATCGTAGAAGCATTGGGCTCACACACTGGTGTTCAATACGTTGGTGAGATGCTCTTCATTGCAAAGGCAAGTATGGATCAGGTGCAAGGAGCGATATTCCAATCGGCAGAATTATCGCCAACGCTCGTACGAACTGCCCCCGAAGTGACACCAACTACGATCCGTGAGCACATGGAACACATGGGAACTCAAACAATTTTTGATATTCAGCCACCAGAAAACTCAATCGATTTCACTCGTATGGGATTGCAATTGGATGAAGGTTGGCAGCGCGAGAAGCGACAGCTGCAGACAATGCTCGAAACGGAACTCAACGCAAAAGAGATCTTGACGAAGCTATGTGCAATTTTGGGCATCCATCCTCCCTTGCGTATTCCCATCGAATTTCAGCAATCGGAAGACAAACTTGGATGCGTCAATTTCATTATTACGGATGTCATGTCAAAAATGGAGTCTAGTGGGCGCAAGAAGATTGTGTCGTTCAAGTGCCTCAAGAATCGAAAAATCTCGTTGAATCATGACGACAATATTAGTCTGACGGTTCGACGGAAGGTTTTCATACATGAATTAGTTCACTATTTGCTTCCGAATATGCCTGAAAGTGAATTATTGGAAGAAGGAGCTGCTGAAGGAATTGCGTGGCTCTACGCTGAAGTATTCGGCGAACAAATGCAGTGGGATACCTGCGCTGGACCAGAGCAAATTGCGCTCGTTGGTGAGAATGCAGGGTGGCGCACGCCCGATTGCGCGAAACCCATATCCATCGCACATCAGACTTTTGCCTACGTGGGTGGAGCTATGATCAATCAATGTCTCGGTACAACTTTGAATGAGCGTCTGACAAACCTCCAGGCACTTGCGCGCGTATCGTCAAAGCACAAAAAAATTGAGGAGGCATATGTGAAGCATGACCACAGTGTTGGAAAGCTCGATATAGTGGTGAGCCCTTCTACTGAAGAGTGGTGTAATGAACTGGACAAAGAATTGCCCGGCCTAGGCAGTTCTATCCTACGACATCCAACAATGCAGCCTCTGGACGATTGTCCGAGAGTACTTTGGCATCCCGCTCGGAACGCCGCAAATCCTTCATCACCATGGGGTGTCATCAGCGCCATTCAATTTAAAACGAACCCAAACTTCGGCCTCACGGTCAAAGGTTTCCCCGAGCATCTGCCTCCGAAGATGGACGACTTCGATCTCAATGCAGCGACAGTGGAATATCTTCCGTTTGCACTTCACGTCAGTCACGGTAATGGCGACAAGAAAAAGGATGCATTTCTGCCTCTGCCTGGCGGATCGGTAGGCGTGAACCCTGATCTTCTGCAATCAATTCCGGGAGCAAAAAGAGTGAGAAGGCAATTACGAAAATCTTGTGAAATTTCAGTCATTCTTCCAAAAGTAGATGTAGAGTTTCTTGTCACGACCAATACCGGCATTACTCGTCAGGAATATCTTGAGCGCAAGCGAGAAAAAGCGCCTGCGCCCGAAGATGAAGCACCAGAGTTGCATGACACATCACTTGAATCTCTTAATTTCGAGTCGCTACCATCACCGCTTCCTGACATGAATGACTCCGAGTATCTCCATTTTCTGCAGAACGTACAAAATGATCCGAAGGCTTTTTTTAAGACGCTTGAAGATGAAATTAAGGCACTCCAAGCTTTAACTGACTACGTAACAGCTACTGATGCTGAACAAACTGTTCTATCTGACCTGAATACCATGTTTCCTCCAGAAGTACGAAACGGCTGGGATCTCGATGGAATGAATAATGAACATTCGAATTAAAAAAAGTGAGTAAAGAAGTGGACGACCGTCCACCCTGTGATACTATACGAGGCATGACAGGATTTGAAATAGCTCTCGGCATCGTCGTGGTCCTCGGAATAGGGGCGAGCCTTGTATTGCAGCTCCGACGTCCCAGCACCGCAGCCGACAGTCATGAAGCGAAAAAAGAGCTCATGAAATTAGAAAAAGAACTAGAAATAGAGAAAGCCGATCACAACAAGCAGGCGGGTGCAAATAAACAGATGTATGCAGAACTCGTACAGGCAAAAGCGAAATTGCAATCGATTGAAAAAGAACGTGACAACCTGCAAACGACTCTGACAAAGATGGAAACGAAACGCGAACAGCAAGAAAAAGAGTATGCGCGAGGCCTCGAGAAGATCGACGCCGCTGAGCGTGCGCTCAAAGAGGAGCGCCAGCGAGTGCTGGTAAGTGAGGTAGAAGCGAAAAAGCGAGCGGAAGCAGAACGCGATCGGCTGTGGAACGACCATGAAGTGTCCGTTATCTCATCTCTTGTTGATCTGTGTAAGCAGCCGCACTTGCAATTCAAATCGTACAGTAACAATAATCTCCCTGACGACTTCGATGGCTCACTCAAGCCAGATTTCCTCATCGATTTTCTGGGCCAATACGTCGTCTTCGATGCGAAAGTAAGCAAGGCTCAGAACCTGCAAACATACATCGATGATCAAGTGAAAAAAACTGCCGAAAAGATGAAGAAAAACGACAAAATCTATCCGCACATCTTCCTCGTTGTACCAACAGAAGCCGTATCCGAACTCAAGAAACTTGTGTACGCCAAGGACCAGTTCTACTTCTACGTTATCTCACGCGAAGCTCTGTCCCCTATTCTTGCGTCTCTCAAGCGCATTTCAACATACGAACTCGCGGAAACATTGGACCCACAGAAGCGCGAGAACATCATCAACGCACTGGCTGAGATGACGACTCAAATCAACATGACGAGTGCAACGTCACTCCTCACGACGAAAAAAGGCATCGAAGTACTCTCAAGACTGCAGCAAGCAGATCCTGAGCTCGCTTCCGAAGTAGAGCAGAAGAGCAAAGAGAAGACTCTGACTGCATATTCTCCAACGGAGATCAAAAGGTTAGCCAACTCGATTACTGCGCAGAGCGCAGAAATATCTTCCATCGCTTCTCCAAAAGCATCGATCAAGAAGAGCATGATCGACGCTGCGCAAAACGTGATCTCTCAGAGGCTTCTCTAGCAGACACAAAGAAAAGATATCGGTTCCGCACAGGTCAGCGGTTCTTATTGGTAGTCCCAGTTAGGAGGGTAAAGGGGGTTTGGGGGACCTAGGGAACCGAACAAGGTTCCCTGGTCCCCCAAGAAGAAAAATGAAAGCGACACGAAAGATTGTCATGGCATTTTTTGTGTGAAAAAGAGCCAAGAAAATTCTAGAAAATATGATACCCTCCCAACCTCTCATGACCCCCGAAAAAGACCCAATCTTTGCAGGCCTCAACGATCAGCAAAAACTGGCTGTTGAAACACTCAAAGGGCCTGTGCTCATTCTGGCTGGAGCAGGTTCAGGAAAAACCAGAACGATTACACACCGTATCGCACATCTCATCGCGCAAGGGGTTCCTGCATGGCAGATCCTTGCCGTGACGTTTACGAACAAAGCCGCAAAAGAATTGAAGGAACGCATCGGACGAATCCTGAAACTTACAGACGCAGCTGGAACAGAAGCTACTCACTTGCCAATGTCTGGAACGTTTCACTCCATCTGCGCAAGAATCCTACGACGAGACATCGAACACATAGGACGCAACCGAAGTTTTGTAATCTACGACACGGATGATCAACAAAAAGTGGTGCAAAATATCTTGAAGGACATGCACATCACGCCTGAGGAATTAAAGCCCCGTACAGCTCTCGCTCACATCAGCGGATTCAAATCCGAAGGTGTCCGCCCAGACAAGGCGCGCAGTCGCGGCACATCACATACAGAAGCTCGCATGGCAGACATTTATACGAAATACCAAAAGGCGCTACTGGAATCCAACGCACTCGACTTCGATGATCTGCTGATGGAAACCGTTCGCCTTTTCGAGGAGTGTCCGGATGTTCTCGCGAGATATCAGAGTACGTGGAAATTTATTCACGTCGACGAGTACCAAGATACGAACCATCCGCAGTACCAGTTCATCAGCATGCTGTCTGCGAGCCACGGTAATCTCTGTGTCATCGGTGATCCGGACCAGTCCATTTACTCATTCCGTGGCGCCGACATCAGAAATATTCTAGATTTTCAGCGAGAATATCCGGGTGCAGTCAGCATCAAGCTCGAACGGAACTACCGCTCCACGCAACAGATTCTCGACGCAGCCGATGCCATCATCTCTGCAAATCCGAACCGTCCTGAGAAGAAAATGTGGACCGACCAAAAAGATGGTGCCAAAGTGAGCCTTCAAGAAGTGACTGATGAGAGACGAGAATCCGAGGTTGCGGTGAAGAATATCCTCACGTACAAAGCGCAGGGCATTGCGTTTTCTGACCAAGTCATCCTCTACCGGACGAATGCTCAATCACGCCTGTTCGAAGAAGCGTGTTTGCGCGCCTCCGTTCCATATCGCATTCTCGGCGGACTCAAATTCTATGCACGCAAAGAAGTGAAAGATGTTCTCGCGTACCTTTTTACCGTGCTCAACCCATCGGACACCATTTCGCTGCTGAGGATTATCAATGTCCCCTCTCGGAAAATTGGTGACACAACGATGGCACGACTTCAGAATTTCTGTAACGAACGAGGCGTAAGCCTTTGGCAGTCCTTGAAACATATTGAGATGGTCGATGGCATCAGTGAAGGCGTAAAAAATCGCATCGCCGACTTCACGGTACTCATCGAAAATCTGCAACAGATCTCGAAAGCTTCTCCGGTAAGCCATGTAGCTGCATCAGTCATCAAGAGAACTGGCATGGAAAAATGGGTGAGAGATGACACCGAAGAAGGTGAAACAAGATGGGAAAACATCTTAGAACTTCTGTCAGTCACGAAGAAATATGACAATCTGCCTCCGGAAGAATCCATCACAAGCTTTCTCGAAGAAGTCGCGCTTATTAGTGAGGTCGACAAGCTTGATGTTGGTAACCACGATGCCGTCACACTCATGACCTTGCATCTCTGCAAAGGCCTCGAGTTTGATTGCGTTACTGTTGCGGGTTGTGAAGAAGGCCTGCTTCCACATAGTTCTTCGCTCATGGACCGAACTCAAATGGAAGAAGAGCGCAGACTCCTCTATGTAGGAATGACACGCGCCAAGAAGCACCTACGCTTGCTGCACGCAACAAGCCGTACGCTGTGGGGAAATAATCAGAACAATGCAAGAAGCCGTTTTCTTGATGACATCCCACTCAGTATCATCGACGTACAGAGTGAAGAAATTTCGAGTAAATACGGATGGCTTACGAGTAGTGCGCCGGAGAAATCTTGGTGGAAACCAGCGGCACCAAAAAATGAATTTACACAGGAAACGACAAGTGATGATGTAAACCAAGACTGGCTTGGACACGTCGAAGAAATGATTGATGAAGGCACGAAGATCGAACACCGCACACTCGGAGCAGGCACTGTCTTGAGCAAAAGTGGCGACATCGTCGAAGTGCGATTCGAGAGCGGTCAGACCAAACGTCTGGCTCTCGGCATTGCGCCGATCAAGATCGTCGCGCGAATAGAGTAGAGACGCGCGAATCGCACGTCTCTACAGGAAATTCAGCCCCGATTAATATTTGTAATACGTTCCGAGTGCAAGCGGCGCATCCAATGCGACCCACGTATAAACGGATGTGCCGTCTGTCCATGTTACAGCTCCAGCGGTTGATGATGACCCAGGCTGATTGAGCGTCAGACGCAGAGATGCATGAGATGCATCCTCTGCTGTGATGTCGCCGTACATGACGATCGTCCGCGGCTGTTCAGCGAGAGATCCAATACTCTCCGGAATAGAGCTACAGGTAACAGTATTCTGATTCACAAGACAGTTCGTACGATCTGGAATTCCAGCTGTACCAATCTTGACGTTCGTCAGTTGAACGTTACCCGTCTGCTCTATCTCAAAGACTAGTTTGGACATGTGAATCTTGGCGCTTGCATCAGTGGTGCGACCTGCAAATGTGTAGGAACCGATGAGTCGATTCGTGCCCGTGACAAGAGCAGCGTTAGGCGAAAGAGCATTCGCAATAGACGTAATAGTCGAACGCGAAGTGATAAAAGCCTGGAAAGAATCGCTCAACGACGATTGTTTCATGTACCCACGGTTGCTCCATGCGCCATCCCCTTCAATGCTGACTAAGCTGATTTGCACTGTCTGTCCACCGAGTCCACCTGCGTCCTTGGATGAAAGTTGTGCACGAAAGTAGACCGTACGCTCTTCACGCTTGCCAACTGTGAATGTGCCCACCGGTATGTCGAGTCGATAGTGTCGATTCGTAGGAGAAGACGTCGAATTCAACGTTGCACGACCGAGGTATCGTTGCTGATCGTCGTACACAAGAAGTGATTGGACGGTAGGGACGTCCGTAGTCAGGTCAACAGAAATTGAGGAAACATTAAGAGGCTCTTCTTCAAGAAAAAACTTTGCAGCACCAATCACTGGACTCGTTTCACCAAGCAATAAAAACTGAGACCTTACGACAGTATTCGCAATGGGATCACGGGGGAGACTTCGAAGACTCGACGACGAACTAGACCACCCAACGGACGATGAGGAGCTGCTGACAGAAGATGATGTGGAATGTGCAGAAGACGTCGATGAAGAATACAGGCCTGATTCAGCCATTCGAAGCTCGGTCAACTGCCCTTTGGATTGGGCAAAGAAAGCAGCGGCAAGACGCGTGGCCATTCCGCGAGTGAGCGGACGATCGAGATCAATAGTGATCGGTAAATCTACTTTCAGTCCTGCGGCAGCTTGGTAATATTTCTCTGCCCAATGTCCTGATGCTCCGGATGTCACGTCATACCCGAAAAGAAGTGTCAGCATTTTTAGTGCTTCGCCATACGTCACCGTATATTCCGGATGGAATTTGCCGTCACCAAAGCCTAGCACGATGTTCTGGCGGAACGCTGTACAAACGTAAGGGGTAAACCATTGCCCCTCCCGAACGTCAGGGAAACATTGCTCTTGTGAAGAAGTGCGGGCAACGCCTGCCGCTGTCATCGCAATTTTCAGGAATTCTGCCCTGTTGATGAGGCGTGTGGGACCAAAGCGATTGAGGGCATAACCGTTAACAATCCCCTCGCGTGTGAGTAAGTTAATCCCGGCGGCTTCAAAGCTGTTCGTACGAACATCCGTATAGAAACGTGCAGGCTGTATGGTGATGGCCGAAGCTACTAATGGCAGAGCTGTTAGAGCTGCAATGACGGAGAGTAAAATTTTTGATTTCATAACGAGGAATGTGAATGATGAGTAAAGTGGTGCATACTCACACATATGATAGACGAAACAATGAAGAATTTATTACGAAAATACGGTATTCGATTGAATACTGATGCAGGACAACATTTTCTTCGTGATGATGATGTCCTTGCAGAAATCGTATGCGCGGCTGATTTGAGCCCAAAAGACCGTGTTTGGGAAATAGGGCCCGGTATTGGTGTACTCACCGCAGAGCTCGTGAAACGCGCTGCCCACGTGACATCAGTCGAGATCGACCCCCGCTTCCCTCCTCTTATTCGCGAATATACGGAAAACGCCAAGAATCTTGATATCATCGTTGGGAGCGCACTGGACACCAAAACTCCTACGGATGGCCCGTATAAAGTTGTGGCAAATATTCCGTATCACATCACGTCTCCCCTGTTACATCATCTCTTCATGGAATCAGCCATTCTGCCAACGTCGATCACATTCCTCATTCAACGAGAGGTAGCTGAAAATATCGCTTCAAAAAACTCTGATAGCATCTTAACCGTCCTCACGCGCCTGTATGGTGAGCCATCACTACTTAGACTCGTATCACCAGAAGCATTTTTACCACCGCCAAATGTGGACTCAGCCGTACTACACATCAAGTGTTATCAAAGACCAAAAGTAGACATAGATACTGCGCAGAAAGTACTGAATCTTGCTAAGCACGCGATGAGTAAAAGGCGAAAAATGCTCAGTAATTCGATTGGTGAATTACCGCAGGGGATGGAATCGCTCGCAGCAGTGAAGATCGACCATACTCGGAGACCACAGACACTGAAGATCGATGAGTGGATTGCACTCGAAGCGGAATTAGCAAAGCATCGATGAAAACCATGAAACCGACGCTCGGCTTTTTGCTATCGTGTATCACCGTGCTTTTTTTCCTGCGCTTCTGGCAGGAAGTTCAATACCCATTGCCTCTATACGCCTTCCTGATAGGATCGTTGGCACTTGTATTGTTGTATGCTGTGTCTCAAAAACGAACAACACCATGGATACTCGCGGCGATCATCTTCGGCACACTCTGTGCATTCGCTCTTGCAGAGCGCACACAACACGTCACCACTGCTTCTGACATAGAATCATTCGCTGACGGAAAAACACATACCCTTCATGGTTGGATCATCGAAGATCCAGATGTACGGCCAACCCAGACGCGTCTGGTCATCGCAGTCGACTCACTCGATGACAAAGTGAAAGCAACTGGTCGTGTTCTTGTCACAGAATATGGAGGCTATCCTCCGCATCGCTACGGTGACGAAGTTACGATCAGTGGAAAATTGCGTCTGCCAGAAGTCATCCAAGGCTTCGACTATCCGCATTACCTCGAACTCTCCGGTATTCGGGCTCTCATAACTCGTGGCACGGTGAAACCTGTCAAAACCAATGCTGTACGAGTATCAGGCACGCGAACATGGGAAGTCTTTGGCCTCCTGTATGACCTGCGTAAATCTATCGAAGATCGTATCGGCGTCATTCTTCCAGAGCCTCATGCATCACTGCTCGCAGGTTTACTGACAGGCTCGCGTCGGGGGCTACCGCAACATCTCTTGGATGATTTTCGGACGTCAGGCATCACGCATATTATCGCGATCTCTGGATACAACATCACAATTATTCTGACACTCCTGAGTAGTGCGCTTTTTTGGCTTCCAGTGAAACGGAGATTTTGGCCACTTGTCATCATGGTCAGTGCGTTTACGATCTTTGTCGGAGCTGGAGCACCTGTGCTCCGAGCTGCGATTATGGGTATTCTTGGACTCTTGGCACTACAAACAGAACGTATTGCAGTTCCTCGGCTCACAATTCTTTGGACAGCGTTTTTCATGATTCTGTGGAACCCGTTGCAACTCTGGTACGACGCCAGTTTCCAACTCTCATTCCTCGCGGTGATCGGAATCACCGAATTCAGTCCGTACCTCAAAAAAGTTTTTTCTCGCGTCCCCGAAACGTTCGCAATCCGAGAATCACTCATCGCGACACTCGCTGCACAAGCAGGAACTCTCCCTGTCTCCATTCTCATTTTCAAACAATTGTCAGTTGTCTCGCCGATCACGAATATTTTAGTTGCCCCTCTCATTCCGCTTGGCATGCTGCTTGGCACACTTTCGGTTCTACTGAGCCTCCTGTGGACACCGCTTGCACTCATTACCGGCTACGTCACGTGGTCGATCTTGCAAGCCATCATACTCATCGCAAAGATCGGCGCCATGCTGCCGCTTGCAACAATCCGCTGGTGATGATCAAAACTGATACACAAGCACATTCGTCCCACCCCAAAATGGCATCTTCACAAAAACTTTTTTCATAGGCTCCTTCTTCTTAAAAGAAAAAGTATTGGAAATAACTTTCGCACCCGGACGTAATTCTTTCTCCAGCTTCGGCAGAAGCTTCTGCATGATATCAATAGAGAGATAGGTAAAAACAATGTCTGCATGTGAAAAATCTTCTTGAAAGAAATTTTTCATTCTCATCTCTGGCTTACTGCGACTAAAAAGATTGCAAAATTTTGCAAGCAACCACACACCAAACGCACCCTCATATCCTACTGCCGTGATGCCAGGATTTCTACGCATCGCCCGACGAACGACTCGTCCGTCACCAGCACCCAGATCCACCGCAAGCATGCCTGGCTTCAAGTTAGCCTCCCGAATCATCGCCTCGATGACAGGAGCAGGCGTCGGTACAAATGGCACCATGTGCTTCAGATGAAACAGGGAGCTCACCATCACAAGGACAAGGAAACTAACGAGAAACAACAGAAAAAGCCCAAGGATGATGGTGACGATGATGTGGCTCACGCGAGAACGAGACCCAAGTACGTGAAGAGTGCACCGAGGATAACCATGACAAAGCCGGTAAACATCTGCATGGCTGAGCTATCCAAAAGTGAGTCTTCTATTTTTTCACGGAACGTACCGAATGTTTTTGGCCACCATGACATGAACAGACCCTTGAAGAGTGTGATCCACGCGATGAGGACAATGGCACCTTCTCCGTCTCCGGTGACAGCGTGTTGACGCTTCAGCGTCGTGACGGCAAGAGAGATAACGAAAACGCCGATGAGGCGCAGTATGTTCTCATCTTTGAGAAACTTGCGCCTCCAGGCCAAGTGCTTCTCATCCGAGAAGACGAGAGGAAAGCCGAAGACATAGAAGAAAACGCCAATAATGAGAGAGAAGCTGGAGAGAGACATGAAGGGTGGTGAAGATTGTCTTCTATTGTTTTCTTTTTGGGCATAATTGACAATTGACAGGGAGCAATTGAGAATTGCAAAGCTCTTTGACAGGAAAGTGACAGTAGGCAAATCGGTGACTAGTCAGTACGGTTTTTTCCTACTACACTTTCCACTCGCACCGTGCGCTTCCGGCCCCATCGTCTAATGGTTAGGACAGCGGGTTTTCAATCCGTTAACGGGAGTTCAATTCTCCCTGGGGCTGCCACTCGACTCGGCGCTACGCGCCTCGCTCGTGGTCTTCGCGACTCCGTCGCTTCGACCTGCCTTTAGCGTGCCGAGGCGAGTGCCTCGAGCGTATCCGAACGAAGTGAGGATAAGCCGAGAGGCTACCGTAGGCCTTGAACAAAGCCGAATGGAAGGCTCTTACTTCACCAATCGAAAGCCTCAAACTCAAGGCTCCATCACTCTGAAAAAGAAAGTTACACAGCAGTAAGAGCATTCTTGTTTTGTTGTTTAGACTCAAACCGTAATACTTTTATAGCCTTAGACCACTCCAGCAGTACATCAATAACAGAGCTTCGGATATCAATCTGTAGTACTGCCACATTCAGAAATCAACCAACAGACATAGGCTACGTAATAATAAACGAATACAATCTAAAGCATGTATCTCAGCATTCTCTTCTTTCTTCTCTACATTGGCGTTGTAGTCGTCATTGGTTGGATCGCATCGAAGAATGAGACGGAGGAGGGGTTTATGATGGCTGATCGCAACGTGGCAGGCCTGCAACTTGCGGCAACCATGAGCGCAGGATTTTTCGATGGCTCAACGCTCTCGATTTATCTGGCGTACATGTACAAATTTGGGTTATCCGCAATCTGGCTCTTTATTGGCCTCAGTCTTGGGTTTCTCGTTCTGAAGCGATTTGCCCCACGGATTAAGAAAAAAGCTGACGAGTTGAAAGTGTATACAATGCCCGAATATTTTCACCGAACCATCGGCGAGCGTAGTGGCCTTGCATACTCACTAGTGCTCACCATCGCATTTTTCTTTTGGCTCACAGTAAACCTGATTGTAAGCGGACAGGTTCTTTCTGCCATCTTTCCTCTGCCCTACGAGCTTTCCGTAGCGATTGGTGGTGGAATTATTCTGACGTACCTCTTGCTCGCAGGATTCAAAGCCGTCGTACGCACCGATGTCTTCCAGCTCCTCATCATGACGTTCATGACCCTGATGGTCGCTACCGTCCTTTTTGGAAGAACAAGCATCCCGATTTCGGACGTACAGTTCATCGGAACAATGGATGCTGGAACGCTCATCGGTTTCTTAGTCATTGGCGTCTTTGGCATCATGGTCCAGCCAGATTTATGGCAGCGCATGTTTGCTGCTCGCGATGTACCAACGATGAAACATGGGCTCTCGTATGGAGCAATCATTCTGCCAATTCTCGCACTTGTACTCGCGGTTATCGGCCTCGTCACAAAACAATTGATTCCTGGCATTGCTCCCGAACACGCACTTGTGACAGGATTTTCTACGTTACTACCTATGGGCGTGAAAGAGCTTGCCATGGTACTTCTGTACGCAGTATGTCTTTCTTCCTCGGACACGGTCACATTCGTGGTGTCATCCATCTTCACAAAAGATGTGCAAAATCGGACTCGTCGTTTTAGCCATTCATCAATGCGTACGATGACGCGTTTGTTCATCACTGTCTTTCTTTGTACTGGCGTCATTACTGCCATTCTTTTCCAAGACATCATTGCTTTTGGGCTTTCAGTTGCAAGCCTAAGCCTTGCTCTTTTCCCAGCGACTTTCGGCTCACTATGTTGGAAACTTTCAGATAGCGCAGTCTCATGGAGTATTGGACTTGCTGCGCTCAGCATTGTTCCCCTGCTTGCAACGGGAACACTCACGCCAGAAACATCCATCATTCCTCTACCGATATCTCTGATCTGCTTGCTCATTTTTCAGGGAATCGCACATTGGCGACAAAGAGTAATAGTGTCGCATTAAATCGTCGCAATACTGAATGTATTGTTCATTACATCATGTCAGCGTATCGGTCCTATTAAGACAATATTCGTAAACATCGATTCACAGACTTCGAGCGAGAATCATTGTTACTGGTTTTTCTCTACAAAATCCGCAATATACTGGGCGAGTTCTTTAGCGTACTCAATGAAGAAATCATGACCACCCGCAATAGTCTGCGATGAAAGATTACTGTATTTCGCAGACAGATCTGCATATAAATCTGGCGGAAAAAGAGCATCGGTTTCGCTGTGAACAAGGAGGGTTGGTGAATCTATTGGCTCTATTGTTGGCCGTACCCACTGACGCAAGATATCCTCCATGAATACGCGAAGCGGAGCCTGCGTCAGCTTTGATTGTGCCTCCGTTACGATATCCTCTGGAGTGTTGTCATCAAAGAAAAGTGCACGAATCTGATCAGGAGTAAGTCCGCGCATACCTTTTTTCGAGAAGAAGGACGCTACGATTTTTGTGAAGAATACTGGTTGATGTATCGCAAGATTCCACACTGCCTGCTTTGCTCCAGTGAGTGGGACGGGCGCAAGAAGCACAGTCAGAAATTTCTTCAGGTCCTGCTGCTTGGAGAGTTGTCCTAACTTTTCTTGTACTAATAATCCACCCTGCGAATGGCCAATCATACCAATAATTTCACACTTGGTGTCCTTCTCAATTCTCGAAACAAGTGCATCAAGACCTGATCGGTATGCAGTAAGCGACACCGCGTTCCGAGTGAGAATATTCTGAGATCGCAGTCGAAAATCCACGATTGCAGAGGAAATACCATGTTGTTGCAGTGCTTCCGCGAAAGGAACGAAATGCTCGTCTGTATGCGCAAAGCCTGGAACCTCTACAAACATCTTATTGCTCCCGTCTGCAAGAACAGTGGAATACTTAATCTCAAGTGGAGAGCACCTTGGATGCTCGTCTGTACGTGTTGAATTCATGAAATGCCATATTAAATTCTTTATTCTATTCTGTCAAGTTCTGGGTTACGCATCACGAATAAATTTCTTTGCAAAGACATCGACCAACGTGCCAAACACTCGGTGAAGTTCTTCGATACGTTCCTCAATAGGAACGAGAGTGTCTGGATGCAGATACAAACTTTGATTGATCTCTAGTTGCATACCAGGCACAAGGAATGGCGGCATACGTCTGCGATGACAATGATGACCAAGGATGTACTTTCCTGCATAGGGAAAATTGATCGCAACTGTGTAACCGATATTCTGAAAATAGTCGCGCACAAAGATGGTGTGCTCGCGAGAACATGTGGAGTAATTCATATTCCCGATATTAATGTCGGGGCGTTGTTTGCCGCTGTCCGGCTTCAGTTTTGGGCCAACGGGCAAGTAAGAATGTCCGTCAAAAAGGAATTGGGCATTCGGAATAAGTTCATCAATTTTCTTGTGATACGGATCGTGGTACTTCTTGATAAGTTGCTCCGCCTGCACTTGAGAAGGTTTTGTTTTGTAGACCTGTCCCCCATCCCACGTTGTCAGAACTGAAACGCCTTCTTCAGCTTTTTCATATTCGCGGGAAATATCATCAGGTGCCCGATTCACATCGACAAAAATCCGTGAATGATCAGCAACGACAAGATGGACATTGGGAATAGAGTAGATACGGTCCGTGTACAGATCTGTGAAATGCAAAATATCCTCCTGGCTCAACAGGACCTGATCTACTATCTCTGGTGGCACTCCGCTAGATGCATGTGGAATGGATACAATAATCGGACGAATATGTTGCTGCCCGTTCATGTATGAGACGTGGAATGTGTATACCCCTTCTCAATAAAAAACTTCGACGGAACTGTAAGATTCTGCTCTCCGATGCGAATAACGAGGGCAATAGCAGAAATCTGTTGAACTGCACCGCGCTTACCATCAATCTCGACAACATCACCAACGTGAATGTGATGACGCAAATACTGCGTAAGGATCCAACCCTCTATGAGTGAGCGCGATGCCGTGATCATGGCAACACCAAAAAGAATCAGCGTTGCTGCCATCATGATAATGGCATTTGTCGTGATGAAATCCAGCTGCACACCAAGTTGTTCCACGGCCGCAAACACGACAAATACAAGGACAACGATGTACACAATCTTCCCAATGATACGCTCACCGATGATGTCAGCCCTTTTGAGAGCCTGCATAGTGAGAACTTGAAGAAAGCGCGCAAGAAGAAGGCCGAAAACGATGATCAGTAAACCTGCGATCGCTTGCGGAATATATCGTGTGATAATGAGAAGAGCATACGAAACGCGTGAGAGATTCATCATCTCTGATGCGATCGTCAGTGTGACGAGAATGGCCAGCCAGAAGACGAGAAGCCCTAGAATATCGGTCAGTCCTTTTGTGACACCGATGTCTTTTAGCAAGCGTTCCAAAGGTGTTTTACCTGCAAGTTTATCGATAGCGAAGAACCGAAGAATTCGGATGACTATCATCTGAAGTAGTGACGCAACCAGCCAGCCAAAGAGCACGATGAAGATTGCCAGTAACGCTGCGGGTACTATGTCCGAAAAACGATCGGAGGTTTGAGTCCAAGCATCTGTGAAAAGCGCGCTAAGCTGAACAAAAAACTCACTCATAGGATGCATCGTACCACACGTAGGACGAAAACCGCACTATGGAAAATTACAAACGTCCACGCACGATAATTTCTACACAAGATCGCCCTTCTCGCACCACTCAATCAGCCTACTCAAATCCTTGTTCCACTCATTCTCATACAAATGAACGAGTTCCTCCGCAGGACTTTTTTCTTCCAGGAAAATTTGTTTTTTTATTTCCGTCAGATATATAGACTCATCTTCATTGGAAGCATCAACACGCTGAAATCCTTTTAGTTTTTCACTAGCAATCGTAATGAGTTCCTGCGCGAATGTCAGAAGTTTTTTGCCATGTACTTCAGTCTGTAAGCCTGTACTCCAACTCTCGCGATCTATGCGAAGGATGTCCTCATACGTCCAGTCATGTGTCAACTCTTCCACCGCAGACCAGCTGTCCGAGTCAAACAGTAAGCCTTTCATCAGTGCAGGTATGGCCATAATAAACCGAAATGGAACACTGTCCGTGACACGATATTCTAAATAGGAAGGACGAAGGCGAATATCTGACCACGTTGTTTTAACATGTTGGTCAAAGTTTTTCAGCGTTGGGTACGCGCCTTCGTACCCATGACTCATCCACTCAGCAAACGTGAATGTTTTTGTTGGTAAAAACGACTGGTCATGCTCGTCTGTCAAAAGCACAACGGGCAGTGAGAGGTAGTAGTCAAACCAGTCATGCATGGTAAACGTTTCTGAAAGAATATTCGGCGGTATTCCCGTTCGTTCTGGCGCATGATTCTGGATACATGCTCGGCGAGCATCGAGTAATGGCGATCGCGTACCGCTATCAAAGGGACTGCTTGCAAACATTGCGCCAATAATGGGTAGAACTCGAAACGCTGTCTGAGCCTTCTGTACTGCATTCTGCTCATTCAGATAGCTCAGATTTGCAGTGACACCATTGAGACGTTTGGTCATAGTCTCCATCAAATTTTCCACGCCAATGCCTCGCAGAAGGTTATATCGGCGCTTGTCCATTTGCGTAATTTCTTGATTGGAATGAAAAGGCTGCTGCCCCAGTGACAACCAAGCGATACCAAAAACGTTGCCCATTTCGATCACTTCGTGATTATGCAGTCGCAACTCTCTGGAAAGATCGTGCAAATTTTCCTGTGGCGACCCAGCAAGCTCCAGTCGACCGTCACCTTCCAGCGTCACGCGTGTCTCCCCTCTCTGAATCTCATAAATATTCTCTCCGTCATTCTCATTGATAGTCCACCCTGCTTCTGTAATCAATTTATGCAAAATGGCTTTGTATCCTTTTTCTTCTTCGTACATGACGGGTTTCATGGAGTCTCGATGAATTCCAGAACGCTCCCATTCGATACCAACGCATAGCTTCTGAGACCAATTGACGGTGTGATAGTGCTGCACGAGTCCGTCAATCGAACGTAGGCCGTTTGGTGAATCTGATTGATGAATAGGGATTGTAAGATAGATGAATACCTGTCCATAATAGTCGATTCTTGCTACCCTGTCTTTATGATGAACCGAGAGCAAATGGTTGTCTCAATTCCGCATGCTGGAACGCTTATTCCTGACGATATTCGAGCACTCATCCCACACGATGAGCTCACGGTGCGAAATGAGTCCGATCTTTTCAGTGATCGCATCTTTACGATTGACGGTGCACGCATCGTGACGACTCCGTACTCACGCATGATCTCAGATCCCAATCGAGCACCTGATGAAATTTATTCCGAAGGAATGTTGCGCTCACTCGGCGTTGTCATGTTTGACTTGCATGATGGCAGGCCTGTCTTTTCCAAAGATCCCTCACTACATACTGTCTCCGAATGGACACATCGCTTTCATGTGCCGTATCACAATGCCCTAGCAAAAGTTGTCAAAGGCGCAAAATTTTTAATCGATGGTCATACCATGTGGTCCAAAGGTGTGCCTGGTCACTTTGGAGGTGCCGGAAAAGAGCGTGCTGATATTGTGCTTGGCAATCAGTACTTCTGTACGTGTTCTGCGGAAACAACCAATTTCTTCGCGTCATTTTTTCGCGAGAAAAATTATAACGTAGCCATCAATGATCCCTATCCAGGACGTTTCATTCTTGGAACGTACTGCAGCAGGCTATATGTCCCCGGCATCCAGATAGAAATAAATCGCAAACTATTTCTCGATGAGAAAACATTAGAACCAGATGAAAAAAGTATCCAAAAGCTCCACGCTGAATTTGATGAACTCGTCACAAGTTTCTGTGGCTGGTTCAAGGGTCCAATGAAGCCGGAGGAGAAAGCGCCTGTAGATTTGAGTAGGCGCTGATGATGAACCAAGAGGCATAACAAAGATTGCTCGCTCAAATACTCCACATTTTTGATGAGGTAGAGAGAAAGCATGAAGATCCCCCGAGACGAAGATCAACAGGCCTAAATTTGCAGCTTTCTTTTTGGCCACTGTACGTCCTCCGTTAGGATCTCCTTTCTTCTTGCGGTACTCATAACTCGTTCTCGGGGGTAACTACAACACTCTGAGTGCTGTAATCACAGTGATTGTATTCCTATAAAACAGGCATAATCAATGAGTGTACTACGGTAAAATCTTACCTATCCAAGACTGGATGGAGGCAAGAACGCCCGCAGGCTTTCCTGCGCGTAAGCGTACAAGCTCTTTCGACATTGTTGCATTCTCAGACATCAGTTCCTGATTTCGGTTTTTCACTTCGTCCAAAAGTTGTTCGTAATTTTCAGCGCGTTCTTTGTACAGCGCTAGTTTCTGAGCTTCGGATTGGGATGCCTTAAGATCATTCTCCTGCTTCAGAAGCTGCGTCGTAATATTCCGGGCTCGTTCACTGAGGGCAATATTCTTCGAAAATTCCTGTCGGAGTTTTGCCTGCAATTTGCTCCTACCTTGATGAACGAGGTAGAGCACGATGAGAAGCACGAGCTGCAATCCGAATGCGACCATGACGATGTACGACGCTGCTGTTGTCGGTGGAAGAGATGAACCAAATAACCAAAGAAAAGGGTTTAGAAGCGCCGGCCATAGAAGGAAGACATAGGACAAAATCCACACAAAACTCGAAACGAGAAACAGGAAGAGGAAAAACGTCATAGAGTCATATTCTATGAGAGATCACTTCATTTGTACAAATAGACACTCTGAACAAAGCACAGATTTTTACAGAAAAAGGCAGGTACATGTGCATTGTTACTATTGTTACTCCGCCATCATCACGACTTTCACAAGCTTCAGATCATCGTACGATACGTGTCCGGCAAACGCGTCGAACGCTTCACGCATCGATTGTAGTCCGCGTTCCTCGTATACGTCTCGAATCCGTCGTGCATCCGGCACGTTTTCGATCAAGTATCCAAGTTCGGGCGCAGTACCAAGGCCAATCAGTTTTTCGATGTACGTGAGAACCGTACCGACGGTCATGCCACATTGAGCAGCAATAAACGTGAGATCCTTTCGTTCTTGCAAGAGTGTCCGCGTCCTTTCAATCCGTTCATGCATCGTGAGTGTCGGACGAGAAGAAGACGAAACCTCCTGAGTCTGCGGTGTGGCCTGAAATACCGAACGCGGCTTATATTTCTTCGCTCTGTCAGCGAGCGAATCATAAAACGATGTCACAAGAGCATCGGCGCGTATGGAATTTGGACTCCAACGTTCGATCATAAGTCCGTTTCCAGATCTCACACGACTCAGTGCAACGTACGCTTGCCCCGGCTCCCAGAGCTGGTGCAAGTCGACGATCATACGATCCAGCGTCGCGCCCTGTGCCTTGTGAATGGTCGTTGCGTACGCAAGTGAGACCGGAAAGTTCCACGCTGACATGACTTCATTGCCGTCACCATCGAGAGATGAGAATGTATATTTCTCGATGTCGATATCCTCTCCCGTAAACAAGCGAACGTGCAGAGTCTCATCCGTGACTTCCAGTACATGTCCGAGACTTCCGTTCACAAACAATCCTTCTCCAGACACATCATTTCTCCGCATCATGATGAGCGCACCGACCTTGAGAAAGAGCGTATCAGGGATCGGTAAATTACGCTTCGCACTCTCTAAATATTTGTCATCACCCATATACCGAGTATTGATTGCGTACTCTTTTTGAGGAATGGCTTGTAGTCGGAGCCAGTTATATTGATCAGCCTTTGCTCGGTGCGGATAGAGGCGTGTCGCATCCATCCCGTCATCTGTTTTGTGAGTACGTCTGTTCAAGTACTCATGCACACGGTCATTCACAATACCATCACGAACAAAGTTCAGCACTTCGAGGAATTCTGTGTCCTGCGTTCGCATAACAGTCGTAAGAAGTGCAGGCTGGAAATCGCTCGCTTCCCATGTGGAATGCAAAAAACACCAATCCTTGGTTTGGTTTCCAGGCGTCACGGGTGGGAGCTGCGCAAAATCCCCCACGACGATCATACGAAGCCCACCCCAGGGATTTGTATTACCTCGAGCGCGAGCAGCGATAGCTTCCGCAGCCATGAGTGTTGTGCCAGAAAGCATGGAGACTTCATCAATGATGATGCAACTCGCACGCTGGAGACGGTTTCTCACTTTTTTACTACGAAGTGCAATTTCAACTGCTTTCACCGGCCCGCCTTCCATGATGCCAAGACCGAAAAAACTGTGAAATGTTCTCCCGCCGACGATGACGGCAGCGGCACCAGTGCTAGCGACAATCGGAAAGTCATCAGAACCTTTACCGCGCAGATACGTATCAAGCAGGAAACTCTTACCTGTACCAGCGGCGCCAGTCAGAAAGACGTTTCCTTCATGCGTGAGCACATCGAGGGCCTTTGTTTGGCACGCTGTGAGACTTGCCGAAGTGCTAGAAGTAGTCATACGGAGAAGATGGTAGCACTCAAAAATTTTCTCGCGCATTTTTTTTGTGACACCTCTTGAAAGTAACTGTGTACATCTGCATACTTTTTATCTTCCGCTCCCCCACTATTCATGCCCCTCATGACTTCCAAGAAAACCTGGTTGGTTTTGTCTGTGATCATTGTAATCTTGCTCACATGGATCATTGTCCGTTCGGCCTCAGGTTTCATGGGACGTGCGATGGTAGAAAACATGATAGAAAAGGCATCAGATGGACAGGCAGATGTACGTCTCAAGACTGATGGCACGATGGACATCGCTACGAAAGATGGATCTCTGTCGATGGGCACAGATCTCCACAAGGACTGGCCGAAAGATGTGCCATCCTACGCTGGGGCCACCGTGACGTATTCGGCCTCCATGAACGAAACTGACGACAAAACTGGTATGGCTCTCGTTCTGATGACAACGGATACCACTGCAGTTGTGCACTCGTTCTATGAAACTGAACTGAAACGTAACGGATGGACGATCACGAATGCCATGCAAGGTGACAGCACAGCCATCATAACCGCCGAGAAAGATGGCAGACAGCTCTCGATTGCAATCAGCGAATCAGAGGGGCAAACCGGCATTACGCTTGCCGTAGAGTCAGGACAGTAAGTTTTCTCGTCGTAGTCGGGACCTGCCTACTTGGCATCCTCGAGCTGCAGTTTCACATTCGCGAGATCACTCTGAAGTTTTGCGAGTTGATTGCTCAGTTGATTGCGTGATTTCTGCAGTCTTGTCAGAGAATCCTGATACCCTGCCGTATCTCCGGACACCGTCGTCATTGTACGCTCAAGAATCTCTATCTTGTCTTCTGCTGCCATTAGCCTTTTGTGCACACTCTTGATAGTACGATTCAACTGATTTATTTTGCGAGTCAGCGCAGCTTTCGGAAGTACAGTCCTGCGTGACGATGTTACATGTACAGAATTCCCTGTAGGAGCGTAAACGTTTGGATAGTATGGAATGATCTGCTGATACGGATTTGCACTCGCACGAGCATACGAAACGACTGCGCCTGCAGTATTGCCTTCGGCATTTGTCATGACAGCGGTCACCACGACAGACAATGAAATGACAATGATGAAAGCTGTAGTTATAAACGGTGAAGGCGTTTTTTGTGTACGCATAAGTGAAGTAAGAGATGAATGTACATAGTATATTATATCATATTATTTATAATATTGGAAGCGCTGGCTG
This sequence comes from uncultured Candidatus Peribacteria bacterium, assembly GCA_964517585.1. Taxonomy (GTDB): domain Bacteria; phylum Patescibacteriota; class Gracilibacteria; order Peribacterales; family Peribacteraceae; genus JAGORY01. The sequence goes on from CAZFCB010000001.1 coordinate 21,573, forward strand.
AAGTTTGCATGTATTGCACAGTCAGAGGAAACTGAACTCATGAAGCTGAAATAACACTGTGGAACTTGAAACGTTACTTCACTGATTCCCCTCCCCATCCTATGAAACATGACATCATCATGCGCCCGTCATACTCCGCGCTCCGCGTTGTCCTCGGTAACGGCGAATTGATCCACGCAGAATCTGGAACGATGCTCGCAATGGACGCCTCAGCAACAATAGAAGGCAAGATGAAGGGTGGCATGTGGAAAGCTGCGAAACGTGCGATCCTCACGAGTGAAAGCTTCTTCGTCACAACGATCACCGCACAAGAGAATGAGACGGAAGTCATGCTAGCGCCACGCGCCACTGGCGACATCGAAGCGATAGAAATGAACGGCGAAGAGTACCTCGTACAAGGAGGATCATTCCTCGCATCGACTGGTGACATTGAGACTGACAGCAAATTTACAGGCTTCCGTGGATTTCTAAGCGGTGAAGGCATCTTCATGATCCAAACAAAAGGAAAAGGAACGATGTTCGTGAGTTCCTTCGGAGGCATTGTCAAAAAAGAAATTGCAGCAGGCAAAGAATTCATCGTCGATAACGGCCACATCGTGGCATTTCCAAAAAATGTAGAGTATCGCATGGCAAAAGTAGGAGAAGGCATGATGAACATGGTGACGACTGGAGAAGGGCTGGTCTGCATTTTTACAGGCCCTGGCACCGTATATTTGCAAACGAGAAATTTGCGGTCATTTGCAGAAAACCTCAATCCATTTTTGCCTCAACGCGGCAAATCGCAGGGTATGGGACTGCTCGGCAACGTTTTCGGAAGCTAAAGACCTTGTTTCTGACAACGGGAGTTGATGAGCTCCGCAGTAACTGAAGCTCCGATAATGATGGCTCCCGACAAAACCAAGAGCAACGTAGGCTGCACAGAACGTATCACGAACGCCTCGATGATGAACGTAATGAAGACAGAGAGATTGAACATCATGTGTGCCAGATAACCGTCAATGCGCTTGAATGCGGCGTAGTTGCACATCTGGCCAACACCTTCGAAAAGCCCGATACCGAGTCCGAGTAAGACTGCCTTCATCGTGAGACTACCAAAAATAGGCCATTGAAAGATGGCAGCCAAAATAATAATTGGCGACACGAAAAGAAGAAGATAGAAAAAGACATGCATGTTCAGAACCGCCGGATCTGTGGATGCAAAATTCTTAATGTACTGGATTTGCGCAACAACGAGGATGACGTCAAAGAGCGCTGCTATGAACGCCAGCAAATCACCGAGCACGCTTGTGGCACTACTAGCACTGCTACTGAATACCAACAGCGAACTACCGAGCCCAGCTGTGACCGCAAGAAGAAAAATCCACAGCATTGTCCTTGGTTGCCTCAAGTACGGAATCTCTTTCCTCCAGAAAGCCGCAGCAACGAGTAAACCAAGGAGCGGCGCAAAATTATTGAAGAGAAGCAGATTCGTGCCCGTTGTATGCACAAGACTCGCGTTCTTGAGGTACATGAACCCAATTTGTCCGACGACGAGGCAGAGAAAAAACTTTTCGTGCGGAATGTTCATGCGTTGCACAAGAGTCACCTTGCTTCGTTTGCCGAGTACTTGTCGAAAGAGCAGAACAACAGTGGATACGGACAAAACGCCAAAACCGAGAAGAAATATCCTCATGAATGGCGATAGCATGTTGGCATCGGTATAGCGAATGTAGATCGGCTCTACGCCCCAGATAATGACGGCAATTGTACGAATGAGATATCCAGCAAACTTTCGACGCTTCAGTTTCACCCATGCCTGATCGGACATAGGCTTCGTCTTATATCCGAATGGCGCAAAAAGTGCATCTGCTTCAAAAAATCGATACCCCATATAGACAAGTGACAGCACAAAAATACTTATGAGAGGGAGTAAACTTGCTGTTTCTTCGCTGATGAGAAGAATGCGTACAATCAAGAGCAAAAGACCAGCGATATTCAGAAGCATTCCTATCCCGAAATACCATAGTTCAGATCGCATTCGAACAATGTAATTTCTAAGAAGTCTCAGAAGATAATAGTTCAAAATAAATATCGGCAGTAACGGCAGAGCTTGAATGATGATACGAGGAAAGAATGAAAGAGATATGAGAGCTTGTTGATATGTCGAGAAGAACACAAGATCGAGAGCGACAAATCCAGATGCAACAATAAACGCTGCTATAAGGAATAGCTTTTGCTTGCGGGGAATAAGGCTACGAAGTGATGAAATCCATTCTTGACGCTCTAAATGCTCAACGAAATCTGCAAACTGAAGTCGGTCTTGGCAGTGACCGCTTACAAAAATATCCGACATCCGTTGAGAAGCATGTGACTGAACACTGATGTGTTCTATGTGAACATCGTTTTGCCGAATAATACCGTCGAGCTGTGACAGTACATCTTGGTTTGACTGCTCCCCTGCTGCAATATGCAGCTGAAAAGAATATTTTCCTGACGATGGAAGCAATCGATTTTTTTTATCTGGATATATGTAAAAAACAACATCGCGTGCTCGTATCACTCCCTCCCCAACCATCGACAGCACTTGATCAAATGTCTCTCGTCGGAAATTTTTTGCCACACTGTGACATTGGGCATGAGAGAGTCCTGAGAGTAAGCCTTTGTTGTAGTGATCAAGCTCTTTTTGGAGCAGCAATGCCCCAAGAGCAATTTTTTCAGACTTTTCATTTTTTTTAAGAACATCAACAATGTGAAACCGTGCATGTCTGGTCGATACCATCTGCAGCCAGTCAAATGTGGCATGCTCGTGCTTGGGATCGAGCGTGACGTGTACTTCGTCGTCTTCTTTCAAAACCTCTGAATACGGAACCGGACGCCCATTGACCGTAATAGCACTCGTATTACCAGCGCCACTATTATGAAGTGAGTATGCCGCGTCGAGTGCTGTGGAACCTTTCGGGATCGATATACGTTTACGATCGATAGTGACGGAAATCGTCTCTTTGAGAATATCGGATTCCAATGCCTCCCAAAACGCTGTGCTCGAATCACGAGTACTAAGATCGAGCGACTCAGAACGTTCAAGCCAACGAAAACTTTGGAGTTTTGGAGCGGCTGGATCGAAGAGTGGCAATGCAATACCCGTCATGGCCTGTTCGTACATCTCAGGTGTACGTATTCGCACTTCGATGACGGAACCATCCTCCAGAGAAACAAATGTATGAAGACTCTGGTATCCAGCGTCACTCGGTGCTGCGATGAAATCTCTAAACTGGCCACTCACAGGACGATAGAGTGTATGGAGTGTCTTCAGGAGTTGATAACAATCATCTTCCGTCCGCACGATGACACTTACGGAAAAAGCATCCTGCAACAAAGGGCTTCCACCACGTTCCTGCATACGATCATGGAAAATAAAGAGGTTACGGGGAAACATTGTCACGGAGATCAAGCCATACGACTCTGAGTATTTCCGAAGGTCGCGCTCCACAGATTCCGTCAGAGGAAGTGCTGCATGACACATAGCATCGCGTCTCGCTTTCTCCGCAAGCCCACTATCAAATGCGTGCGGAACGCACAGCTCAGCAAAAATACGACGAACATTCCTGAGTCCCAAGTGAAACGCGATTTTGTAGTACACAGAGAGTGTCTCGATGGCGAATCGACGGCGTCTCTCTGGAGTCGGCAGCGAATCAATAGTCTGAACATTGTGGAGCCTATCCGCCAGCTTGATGAGAATACTACGCACATCAAAACGCATGACATCGAAGAGTTTGCGCAGTGTTTCGATCTTACGATCGAGCGGAAGATCTGGGCTCAAGTCCGCCTGAGAAAACTTTGTAATCCCTTCTACGAGCATCGCAACTTTTCGTCCAAATTTCACGGCAATTTCCTCACGATGAACAGGTGTATCTTCGAGAACATCGTGAAGTAGTGCGGCAATAACCGTGTCTCTGTCTGCCTTCCAACCTGCAACGATTTCAGCAACATGAATGACGTGTGTCACGTACGGCGTGCCATCTTCGCGCTTTTGGGATGCATGCGCTTCTACAGCAAAATTAAACGCGGCATGGACATCGGTGATATCCCCCGGAGACAGGTGTTTCAGTAGGGCCGCAAGATGACGGAAGTCAAGATGTTGCATGCCTCACGCCGAGTATAAACCACCTCCGCTGAAACGATGCACGAAAAAACCCCACAACACCGAAGTGTGTGAGGTTATTTCGTTAGTTGTGCTGGGCAATTAGTTGCCGCAGCTGCATCCGCCTCCAAACATGGGAATTAGGGGAATGAATAGAACACGGTCATTATAGTTTAGTACTAAACTAATTGTCAACGGTATTTTTACAGATTCTCAGCGTGCCCTTCCAGGGCGCGATCCTGCCAAAGAGAAACGAATTGCAGACCGTTATCGCGGCCGGGATGGCCGCACTGATCTGAAACGTAACGATGGAAGGATCAAAGAACTTTCAGTCTCCCTTTCGCCGATGCGACATCTTTATAGCCTTTCTTTTTCAAAATATCGGCGAGTTCCTGATTAATCCGCCCAAAACACGCAGGTCCTTCTTTCATGAACTGTGTTCCAATCTGCACAGCGTCGGCACCACAGAGGAGGAATTCGAAAGCATCCATACCAGATTTGATTCCACCAACGCCGATAATCGACATTCTGTCACCGAGTAGCTGACTGAACGCACGAACATTTGCTAGCGCAACAGGTTTGACATAATCGCCACCAAGACCGCCAAAACCCCCCTTTGGCTTGATAATCGGACTTTCCGATTCTCCGTCGACAATGAGTGTATTACCGATCGAATTGATGCAAATCAAAGCACCGATTGGGTATTTCTTAAAAACCGCAGCTGCAAGTTCCCAATGGACTGAGTCAAAATACGGTGGAATTTTGAGGCCAAATGGCTTCTTAATCATTGGAACTAATTCATGGAGCAGCTTGTCAGTCATCTCAAAATCGTAGCCAATCTGCGGCTTACCCTTGAGGTTTGGACATGAAAAATTCAATTCGAGAAAATCAGCATCAGTCTTATTAAATGCGTCGATCAGTGTTGGAAACTCTGAGGTTTGCAATACGCCAAGACTTGCAATAATCGGTTTATGAAAGGCTTTTAATTTTGGAATGATGTTGACGTATTCTAGGTAACCGAGATTCGGATACCCCATACTGTTGATGGAGCCAAGTGGAACCTGAGCGTAGCGCGGTTCTTCATTGCCCTCGCGAAATGCAAGCGTGCACGTCTTGATTGTGATCGCAGCAGAGCCAGACGCTCCGATCACTTGCAGCTCTTCCAGCGTCACATCTTTTGGCCCAGAGGCATTGAAAACGTATGAAGGCAACTCTACCCCTGCGATCTGCGTCTTCGTGGTGCTCATCAAAACACATCCTACCAAAGCTACCCGCTACCCGCTACTACTCACATATTTCCAACTGCTTCCTTCATAAACGCTCGAAACAAAGGATGCGGCCTATGAGGTCTGCTTTTAAATTCCGGATGGAACTGGCTACCGACCATGAACGGATGATCCTTGATTTCGACGATCTCCATGAGTCCTGTTGCTGGCCATTCGCCAGAGAACACAAGTCCTTTCGCTTCAAGCCGTTCGCGAAAATCATTGTTAAATTCATAACGATGTCTGTGGCGCTCAACAATTTCAGGTGTGCCATACGCAGCGTACGCCTTCGTCCCCTTTTTCAACTGACACTTATACTGTCCCAATCGGAGTGTACCTCCCATACTGCGTCCTTTGTGTTGATCCGGGAGAAAATGAACGACGTACTTGTCATGTCCCAGTTTTTCTTTCTCATCAAATTCCTGACTCGTGAGTGCAGGATCTTTCAGCATTGTTCGAGCAAATTCAATAACGAGAAGTTGTGAACCAAGACAGAGTCCAAGATACGGCGTTTTGCTTGTCCGTGCATAGCCAGCCGCGAGTATTTTCCCTTCAATACCACGTGTTCCAAATCCTCCTGGGACGATGATTCCTGCGCATGACTTCAATTGTTTCCAGGTCGTTGTATCTTTCTTCTCAAGTTTCTCACTATCGACCCACACGACTTCAGCTTTCCTGCTGTGAAGCACTGCTGCAGATTTGATCGATTCAATGACCGAAAGATAGGCGTCATCAAGATCTGTGTACTTTCCGACCAGTGCAATTTTGATTGGTTTTTCAGCATTCTCATACCGTTTTTTTCCTTCTTCCCATTCCTTCATATTTGGCCGCAGATTTCCGAGTCCTAACTTCCGACCGATGACAGATGCGATGTTATAGTGCTGAAGATTGAGAGGAACATCGTAAATCGATTTTACTGTTTGAGCAGGAATAACTGCCTCTCGCGGAACGTCGCAAAAGCGACTAATTTTATCAAGAAGTTCTGTAGGGATGGCGTAATCCGCACGCGCGAGGATGATGTCGGGCTGCAAGCCAATCCGGCGCAACTCTCGCACTGACAACTGCGTTGGTTTTGTCTTGAGTTCCTTGGAACCAGCTAAATATGGCAGGAGTGTGAGATGGACATGAAAAATGGTATCCGATCCAAGGTCGGAACGCATCTGACGAATAGCCTCAAGAAAAGGTTCACCTTCAATGTCGCCGACGGTACCGCCAACCTCAATCATCATGATATCTGCCTTGCTCTCTTTTGCAGCCTTCTTCATCCAGTCCTTGATTGCATTCGTAATATGGGGGACAACCTGAATTGTTCCTCCGAGGAAATCTCCTTTTCGCTCGCGAGCCAGTACTTCTGTATAAATGCGTCCCGTTGTCACGGTACTCAGACGACTCATCGGCTCATCGATAAATCGCTCGTAATGGCCAAGATCAAGGTCCGTCTCTGCGCCATCATCGGTGACAAACACTTCTCCATGCTGAAATGGACTCATCGTTCCAGGGTCGACATTGAGGTATGGATCAAGCTTCTGCACAAAAACTTTAAAGCCGCACGCCTTCAGAATAGCGCCAATAGAAGCCGTAGCGATACCTTTCCCGAGCGAGGAACAAATGCCTCCGGTCACGATGATGTACTTTGTACCTTTCTTTAACTTCTTTGTAGGCATAGGAGAAATGAGGGGGAATCTTTTTGGGAGAACCCTCTTCTACAAATATCACGAGCCCGCCGAAGATTCTACCGAGCTTGCGCTAGAAGGCAAATGAATTAAGGATTTTTTTATAAAAAGCCCCAGAAAGCAGGGCTTTTTCCGTGAGTCGATCACGAGCCTTTCTTTGTCTTCGTGGCAGCCTTGCGAACGGTATGCACTGACTTTCGGACACTACCAACGGCACGCTTTGCCTCCTTCACCTTCGCACCAAGAAACTTCTGCACCTCATCCTTTGCCGAACTGTAGTAATCATGAACATATTGTTTGCCGTCTGCAATTCGATCATCGATTCCATGCTGTTCTGCAAGCTGGCGAACCTCCTTCGCAACGATCTGACCATCGTTCGAAAGGTGTTTACCAAGAATTTTCGCAGCTTCACTAGAATCTTTCGCGTCGATCATTTCGCTCCGAAGCTTTTTATTGCTCAGAACGTATCCAGCCATAGCGCCACCAATTGTACCGAGGAGAAACGTGAGTTTTTTCATAAAGATATTGTTGGGAAGTGGATCCGAATACTACCACAAATCCACTGCATGTGTCATCAGATCTACACCATAAAATCAGGGCATTTGTACAACGATATCCTCAAACAACATCTACTGATAATTTACCGAGGGAAACGTTGGCGCAGTTCCGCAAGCTGTTGCTGTGTGAGCACGGACAGTAAATCTGTATCCAAAGCTTCGATGACCCCATCTGCGGAACGAAAACGCTTCAGAAGTGCTGCACGAGTGATGTCGCCGATGCCGGGTACTTCATCAAGTTTGGAATGCGTCATCGCACGATCGAGACGTTTCTCGCGACGAGCATTGGCAAATCGATGCGCTTCATCACGGACGCGCTGCAAAAGAAATCGTGCGGGAGAATCTTTCGACACGACAAGAGAATCTGACTGTCCTGGCAAAAATATTTCCTCCTCGCGCTTCGCAAGACCAGCTACCGGAATCTTGAGCCCGAGTGCCTCCAGCGCCTCTGTTGCAGCCGAGAGCTGTCCTTTCCCACCATCAATGAGGAGGAGATCTGGTACCGAAAGAAATGACTCATCCATTTTATTTTTCGATACTTCGTACGCCAAAATAATGCCAGGTTGGTGATCTGGATGTTCTGCATGAAATCGTTCTTCTTTCTGAGTTAAGACACTCGGAGGCGTGTGAAGATGATGAAAACCAAGTTCCGCGTAATATTCTTCCAGATGTGGCAGTGCATCAATAATCGTGTACACCTTGCCCTTCTTCAATTTGGACAGCAGTGATTTTGAAAGGATGTGGCCAATTTTTTTCCCACGGAAATCCTTATGAACCCACACTGATTTTAATTCAAGAATATTGTCTTCTTCATGCATGTACAGACTCGCGGTTGCGACAATACGATCCTGTGATCTGGCAACAATAAAATCTTCATATTCAATCTTCTCCGGACTCAAGCGTGGCTCAGACATGATGATTTCCTCAATGATTTTTTGATCTTTTTTCTTTGCTTTTCCAACCTCGATATTATCAGCGTACAGGCGTGCAATTGAAGTTTTGAGATCATCTGTAAGGTAACGCAAGCGCCGACGAAGTGTTTCTTTGATGGATTTGTAATCATCGATGGCTCCCTCTTGTACCGTTTGCATGTTAAAACTCCGGTAGTGTTCTCGCTTCGGTTTTCCGTTCACGAACACGACCATGCTCCCGACAGTTGCCGTTCCACCAAGGTGTGAGATGTCGTACCCTTCTATTCTTCGTGGAGGCGAGGAAAGATGGGCGAGCGATGCAAGTTCCCTCAATGCTTCTTCTACAGTTTTACTCTCAGCCTCCCACGCTGCAAATTGCTGTTGTACTTTTTCCTCAGCATTTCTTTCGGCCATCTCAAGGAGTTTGGATTTTTTGCCACGCTCAGGGATAACAGTCCTCACGATTCTTCCGTGTCGCTGACCAAGCCATGATGTCAATAATTCTGCTTCAGGGAGCGATTCGCCGAGGATGATGACATCAGGAATATCCTGAGTATTCTCATAATACTGTGGCAAAAATTGTGCCATTGCTTCACGAGCTGTTTCAGCTTCTCCACGGAGTGCAAATGCCAATTGTTCAATAACTTTTCCGTCTCGTTCCCGAAGCATGACCACCTGAATCTTTCCGTGACTCAGAGCAATGCCGAAGATGTCGGCATTTTCACCGGAAGCATCCGAAATAATTTGTCGTTTTTCTAGGTCTTCTATGAACCGTACAACATCCCGAAACTTTGCCGCTCGTTCAAATTTCTTCTCCGTTGCCGCCAGTTGCATCTGTTCATGTGCTTTCTTTTTCACGGAATCAACGTTGCCACGGAAAAATTTCTCAACGGCGGAAACTCGCTCGGCATATTCTTCTCTCGTCACAGTATCGATGCACAGTCCGCTGCATTTCCCTATTTGATAATCCAGACAAGGAGTATGAGAAGTTGCCGCACACGACTCAGCGCCATGATTTAAAGCATCTAGCGACTTCTTGCATGATCGAAAATGAAGAAGCGAATCGAGCATGTCAATTGTCTCGTTCGTACTTCTGGCACCCAGAAATGGCCCGAAGTACTTTGCTCCGTCACTCTCCAATTTTCGAACAACATCAATACGCGGATATCTCTCCTGCAGGGACATCCGGACGTACACGTATCCTTTGTCATCTTTGAGTAAGACGTTGTACTTTGGCTGTATTTGTTTGATCAGATTGGACTCAAGGATAAACGCCTCAAGTTCGCTACGAACAACTGTCACATCGAAATCAGCAATGTGTCGAACCATCATGTCGGTCCACGGCGATCGTTTGACGCCATCCTGTACGTATGTTGTCATGCGCTTGCGAAGATTCTTGGCCTTGCCCACATACAACACATTTTTCTCTGCATCAAGCCAACGATACACGCCAGGTTCAGAGGGGACTTTTGCCACTCTCTTGCGGAGAACCGTCTGCCGAGACTCAGATGTTGGTGCCTTCACAGAATTATCCTACCGCGAAGCACCGAACGACTCCTATACTTCATGCACAATTCCATGTCGTCTCCCACTCCACTCATTTCGGCAATCGTCCTGAATTACCGTTCACCCCGTGACACGGTGAAGTGCGTACAAGCGCTCAAGAAACAAACAATAGCAGACAGCATGGAAATCATTGCGATCGATAATCATTCGAATGATGAATCTATTGGGTTTATGCGCGCGCAACTTTCCTCGCTCCATGAGGTACGGATTGTGGAAGAAAGACAAAACCTTGGATATGGACGGGGGAATAATGCGGCAGCCAAACTTGCACGTGGCGAGTATCTCCTCATCCTCAACCCTGACAATGTCCTTCCGCCCGATGCGTGCGAAAAAATGCTTGCAGCACTCACGAGTGATCCAAAGATTGGTGTTGTTGGACCAGGGCTCATCTATCCAGATGGATCTATCCGTCCATCAGCACGAAGGTTTCCGAAGCCGATGGATTTACTCCAAAAAAGGTTATTCCCGAGCGCCTGGCATGCAGCATATGATGCAGAACGCCAACGACTACTATCAGCTTCTGCAGTTGATGTGGACTGGCTTGTAGGAGCATGCTTGTTGCTTCGCACTGATCTCTATAAGGAACTCGGCGGATTTGACGAACGTTTTTTTCTCTTCTTTGAAGACATTGATCTCTGCCGCCGGATTCACAACATGGGCAAGAGCGTGATGTACATGCCTGATGTGCAAGTGCTCGACAGAAAAGGTCGCCTGAGTGGTAGTAGTATCTTTTCGCTCTTCACGAGAAAAACTACCCGCATACATCTTGCAAGTGCTCTGAAGTATTTTTGGAAATGGAGATGGAGCGTGTAGAAAGTAGCGGTAAGAAGGTGGCAGTTAGAAGGTAGAAAACGACGCAATTCCCTACGCGCTCACCGCTAACCGCTCTCTCAAAGTACTTTTTGTAGCTTGACCACGCGCCAAACCATGTTTACAGTATCCCGGCTATGAAGAAGGCTATTCCACTATCGGTGAGTAATCGTTCTACGACGCACAGCGCGAAAGATTTGCGTAAGGCCGGCGATGTTCCTGGCGTCATGTATGGAAACACGATGAAAAATACGTCTATCCAGTGCAACGCCAAAGAGCTCCATGGCGTGTATGTAAAAGCTGGAGAAAATAATCTCGTAGATGTGGAGATAGAAGGCAAGAAGGTCCCCTGTCTCATCCATGCAATCACCTTTGATCCTGTCACGAGTGCATACGAACATATCGATCTCTACGCTGTTGATATGTCCAAGAAGGTTACAACCAATATCCCTGTCGTCTTTGAAGGCGAATGCCCAGCCGTCAAAAACCATGGCGGCATTCTTTTGACAGTACACAGCCAACTGGAAGTGACGTGTTTGCCATCGGATATTCCAGAAAGTTTCATCGTAAATTTGACGGTTCTCGAAAACATTCACGATTCCATTACGATCGCCAAGCTCCAAGTCCCGCAGGGTGTAGTCATTACGAAGGCACCAGAAACAGCTATCGTCATCGTGCAGGAGCCACGCAAAGAGGAGGTGATCGAAGTCGTCACTCCTGGCGCAGCAGATGCTGCCGCTGTAACAGGCGCAGATGCAGCAGCTCCTGCTGGCGCTGGCGAACCAGCAGCCGATACAAGCAAAGATGTAAAGGCTCCAGCAAAAAAATAGATCGGGGAACAATTGGACTACAAAAAAACCACCGTGATGAACGATGGCTGGTGTTTGATCAGTTCTTTTTTACACTTCACGCTTCGACCTCTTCATTCTCCGACTGGCGATACGAGCGCGCGTGCGACCTGAATGCATTTCTTTATACTTCTTAATTTGATCTTCAAGTTTCTCAATACAACTGTCTAAGGCTTCGAGCGGTGTAAACTTTCGTGATTCAACACGAAGAATTTTCTTCGGTAGATGGACGGTGACCATGACTTTCACCTGATCACGGTCTTTTTTCGTATCGCGCTTCTCAGATTCAACACGAATACTTGATCCATCATCTTTCAGAAAACGGCAGTATGTTGCGAGTTTTCCGATTTTTTTTGCGAGGAGAATAAGTTCTTCGTCGTTATAACGAACGCCTTTCTCGAAGTGTTCAACATGCATGAGGAAATTGCGGGAAAAGAGTACAAGTACACTACCAGAGGGGCGGATCAGGGGCATCTTCCAAAAAGTCTGGTTTTACGGTATAATATTAACGAAAACACACATTCATTCCATGGATCTCCAAACCCTATCCCAAAAAATACGTTTGAGCCGTTTACTCACGGAGTCTGAACGTGCCTATTGGGTAGGCAACCTGCCTCAGATGACGGAAGAACAACTGCTGTCATTAGAAACAATACTACAGGAGGCACAGGCTCTTTCGTGGAATACCGAGATGCAAACCTATATGTCCATTGCTACCAAAGCTTCAACGGCTCTCGCCGCATAATTTCTCCTCATATTTTATGACCGAAAACACACCAAACGAAAACATGAAGAATTCTCCAGAAGTTCCAGAGACACCTGTAACCCCACAAGAAGCACTCTTGAAATTGCAGGAGCACGTCGAGCAAGGTCGATTTGATGCACTCGTGGATGATCTCATGGGAAAGGCAGCTGAGAAAAAAGAAGTACCAGCTGCGCAGATTGATGCTTTCGTAACATCTCTCAATGCAGAGCAGATGAGCGCACTTGAAAACTTTCTTGCAGGAAAACCTGCAGACACTCGTGCAAGTGCACTACGCGCAAGACTCCAGCAAGTGACAGTGGCAGGCAGTGCTCCTGTTATTTCTGACAGACCTGCAGAAGGGCAAGAAACTCTGTCTGAGCCTGCTAGAAAAGTAAACGATGCTCTCGACAAGGGTATTCAGCGCCTGTTTGCAGGTGGAAAACTCAATGAGTTTGCTGCAAAAATTGGCATCAAGGAAATCGGACCCGATCAGTTGAAGTTCGTGAAGAGCTTCTTGCTCGGATACGCCGCAAAATTATTTGAAGGTGTCGTACTCTCGATAAAGAAAATAAATCCAGGTACCAATGTTACGTCCATGCTCAATCTGCCACTTGAGCTTAGACTCCTAGAAATTCCTAAAGCTGAAGACCGAGCAAAATATAAGGCACTCTACCTAGAACGTCTTGGAAAAGGATTGGAAGCACCAACGCTGGATGAAGCTTTGAACCCGCAGGTTGCTCAGTCTCCCGTTACACAGCCCGCATCGAAACCAGCTGAAGTAGCTCCTACCACCGTACCAGTCGACAATAAAATCACGGATGCGAAGCGTACTATACAGCTCGGAGATGGAACAAGTTTTACTCTGACTCGAAGCAACAGCAAGACGATAGTGACCGCTGCTGGAAACACTGTCGAAGCCAAAGTTGCAGGAAAAGAAGTTGAAGATGTATTCGCAAACGATGCGAATGACAAAGAAAAAGCTGTCGTGACATTCAAACTCGTCGACCGTTTGATAAAGGTCGACGCTGATGCTCTCCAGAAAGCGGTACAGAACAAAGAGAAGGTTCTCACAACTGAGGATGGAACAAAGATTGAACTTCTTGAAATCAAAAACGCATGAGCACGATCGATATTCTGCCGGCAGCAAAACTGGCCGAAGCCATGAAGGCTCCGCCAGATGCGCTGACCGAAACGCAGATTGCAGCAAGCTCACTTGATGATCTGGACGCTGCTGCGAAAATTATCGAGGAAAAAAACTATGTGATCAATGAAAAAGCGCGAGAACGTATACGTGCACGATTTGAAATACTAAAAGGTTTAGAAAAAACTGACGAGGCGCTGGCGAATCTTTACAAGCGCGTTCACCTCATGCGCTTACTGGAAATAAAAGCATCTGTTGCACCAGCACCATCGAGAATGGACTTCGTCGCATCTCTCCTGAGTGGTGCCGCAGCAAAGACAGAAGGCATCCCCGTCATCGGTTTCGTCACAAGCTTCTTTAAAGATATGAAGGGTCGTTCCATTGAACGTGCATGGTTCAACGTTCTTGCAACATTTGAGAAGAATCCAGCTGTTGCCAGCGCTACCAGTAGTGTGGTTCTTGGGCCAATTGGATCGATGGTGGGTCTTCTTGGAATAAACTTCGGCGCACGTGAACGTCTGCTGACATTCGATATTCAGGATGCAATCGCCGCAGAAAAAATAGCAAGTGAGAAAATATCATTCTCAGGAGTTGCCAAGGGAGATTTAGAAAAATTCAAAGACAAACTTGCAAGCGTGAATATTATGAGCGCGACAACACAATATGTACGTGACCAGCGCAAACTGCTCCCGTCTGGCACTGAGATCATAGTTTCGCTGGAAGCGATACTGAATACCGAGAAAACACAGGCTGACATCGTCCAGAAAGAAGTGACGAGAAAAAAGAATATTGTCATAGCACAATGGAAGCCACTCGATATCTCCGAAGTTACATTCGGAACAACAGTCAGCGCGAAGAAAAACGGTACAGGCCGGTTTGAGATCACAGTACCAGAGGGAGAACTCGCAGACGGATCCCCCTCTTCAACCGCAACAAAGACGCTGCAGCTCGCGATGACAACTCTCAGTAATGCAAAAGAGATCAGCATCGTTCCAGAGACTGAATCTCTGACAATCGACACTCGCGCAAAGAGCATCAAGATTCCTGCGGATTCTATGGACATCACACCGTCTCTCAATGGTGCATTCTCCGTGACGCAGAGTCGTCTCGGCACCATTGTTTTTGATGACAGCGAATTGTCATCCACAACAATGCAGGCAAAATTCGTGCCGAAAACGTTGCTCCTCGGCTCCAATTCAGAGCGCATGACATCACTCGATCACCTCTCTGGTCTGTGCTCACTCTTGAGCGATGCGACGTCAGGTGATCTCTTTGTCTATAACGGTGGATCCTGGAGGCCGTCGACTCCGACTCCTATTTCGGCTTAACCCTTTTTTCTATGGAAGCATCTGTCGACAAACTAAAAGAAAATCCCATCGCAGTACCGGAAGACAAGCGTGCAGCTCTCGCTGCACTTTCAAGTAGAATCGCACGAGAGGATCCTGTATCAGCGACGAAGCTGAATAGTGTTGATAGTAAACCCGATGTCTTGGAAGGTCTGCGAGGACTAAGGCAAATGGTCGAAAGCGGACGCGTGACCAGTGTCACACAATTCGAGGTCGATGCCATCCGCGACTCCATCGAGGCAGCGCCTATGGGCCTCAGTACTCGTCCAGCTGAACAGCTGGCCCAAAGAGGCCTCGATGCTTTCAGCACCTTGAATCCTGGAGTGAAACAGGCTGCAATTGGTGCAACTGTGGTTGGCGGTGGAATCCTTGGATTGATGGGGGCCAACAAATTTTTTGGCGGAGCAAAAAAAACGATCATACAAGCATGGGACAAAACGTTGGATCTTGGGGAAGCAGGCCTAAAGAAGGCAGGAAGCCTTTTCTCGTGGCTTCTCAAAACTGCAGCGTACGCGGGAGCTGGTGCACTCACAGTTATGGGCGTGCAGCACGTGATGAAAGGCAAAGCTCCAACGGAGACGCCACCAACTGTCTGAGAGTAGAATGGAACCATGTCTCTCTCGTACTCGCAGCTCTCACTGTATCGTCGCTGCCCAAAACAATATGAATTCGGCGTGGTGAAAAAAATCAGTCGCCCAATCAGCGCCGGTGAAAGTTTCGGCAGTAGCATTCATAACACGCTGAAGCGTTTTGGTGCATTAGAGATGAGATTATCGAGGGCGCATGATCACGAAAAACCACTACAACTCTTTACCGATGAATCTGCGCACGATATGCCGACAGAACTAACACTCACGACACTGCTGACCATGTGGCGAGAGTGCTTCATCGCACAAGGATACGACTCTCAAGCTGAGATGGATCTGAAGCTTGAAGAAGGTACGCGAGCACTACGCCACTACTTTCATTGGTGGAGTACACGAGCACGAAACGTTCTGTGCATCGAAAAAAGTTTTACGTTTGCCATCGAAGGATCTCCCGAAAAGCTGAGTGGCCGCTTTGACCGCATCGAAAAAAATGACGATGGCCTACACATCATCGACTTCAAATCCTCAAGCCCACGAATGCCTGAGGAAATCGCAACCGATCTACAGCTTTCTGTCTACGCACTGGCAGCACGAGACGTGTGGAAAGAGCCTGTTATTGCGCTCACACTCCTGTTTCTGACGGCAGACGGCGTCGTAGAGCAAAGTACAACGAGGTCTGAGTCGGAGCTCAAAGATGCCCTCACAAGCATCCGGCTCTTATCCGAACGAATTGGTGCAAAGGATTTTGTAGCAACGCCCTCCAGAGATAAGTGCACGTACTGTCCCTACAAAAATATTTGTCGTTTTAAAATAATCTAAAAACCTAAGGCATTGGATAACTTTATACACAGGGATGGCGCGCGCAGCAGTGGGGGGCTGCGGGTAAACCTCGTCCGCCTCAGCGGACAGGCGGGGTGTCTGCGCGCACGCGTTTTTTGGTCCTTTTTGCCGCTTGGGCAAAAAGAACAAATCTTAAAGTGCTCCACCAGCAAACCCTTTCAATGCAACACCAACAAAATATGCAACGAAGGCACAGATGGATCCGACACCGAGAATCTCGAGTGGTCCTTTGATGAGCCGTTCGCGCGTTACCCAACTTCGTAGCAGCCCAAGAATAAGTAGCGCACCAGCAGCACTAATGATTGTGACGGTAAAACGCATGTCTTCATCGAGGGGTAACAAGTAGGGAATAATAGGAATACTGCCAAACAGAACGAATGCAGTAAACGTCATCACAGCATGGAGTACAGGCGTCCCATCTTCCTCGGCGGTCATGCCGTGTTCCTCGCGCATCATCGTATCTGCCCACATGTTCTTGTCGGATGTAATTATCTCTGTTGCACGGTCAAGATCCGCTCCTCTGAAACCTTTGGCTTCAAAAATTTCACGAATTTCCTCACGCTCGATGTCTGGGATCTCTTCGATCTCTCGGAACTCTTCTTTGAGAAGTCGTTGATAATTATCCAGGCGCGATTTACCGGAAAGATAATTCCCAAGACCCATCGACAGTCCATCTGCAAGCACATTTGCGAAGCCAAGAATAACGATAATGTACGATGCCAGCTCCGCACCAGCAACGCCAGAAACCACAGCAAACGTCGTGACGATACCGTCATTGGCACCGTACACAATGTCATGAATGTACGGCCCAAGAGTACTGCCATGCGGCTCCGAATCTCGGTGTCTGGCTAATGCCCGTTTAATATCAGTTCGATCTGTCATCAGAAAAAAGTATACTACTCTCTACCCATGCCCCCTAACTCACTTTTTTGGTAGGTGTTTTTTTGAGCTGTAGTTTTCCTGATCGCGCAGTGCGTGTACAGCCTCTTTGAGGTCAGGACGAAAGCGACCAAGAATCTCAATACTCGGCTCTTTGACGAAGTTACCATCTATCTCCTGCATGAGAATACTGTGAATCGCAGGACTCAAATGACCACGGATCATCGAAAGAAATTTTGCAGGAGCAGAAATATGGACAGCCTGAATCCCCTGTTCACGAATAGACTGCTCAATATACTTCACAATTTCGTTCGCAAAATTCTTCATCCGATTCTTTTCGGACTGATTGAGATCTCCAGTGCCTGAAACCATGCCGCCAGAACTCATGGCAGCTGGGCTTCTGGTCTGACCCTGCTTATCGCTAAATTCAAGCTCTTTCGATGTCAGCATGTCCTGCTCTGCAATAGCGTGCCCTCCCACATTCAACAGTCGACAGTGATGGGAATCACAGACCACAAGTAACGTGGATTTTTCGACGTCCGGCATAGCATCGGGAAGACGAATAGTGTGAGACATACAAAAGAAGGAAAGAAATGCCACACAATCCTGCATGGTGGATTCTGAAATGACAATTGACAGTGAGTTCGATGCTCTCGTGATGTCGTAAGCGTGTCACAATGCATTCTTTTGTAGGAAGAGGGCTTTAGAGCTTGAAGGAATGCTTTTCTTGGCTATACTTGCCGAGCTCTTTTCAGCGTACGGCTCCATCGTCTAACGGTTAGGACACAGGATTCTCATTCCTGTAATCGGGGTTCGATTCCCCGTGGAGCTACCACCGTCAGTATGCTTACGAGCGTCTCATCATGCTGGAAAGGATCCGTAAGCTTCGGCGCACTATTGGTGCCATTTTCAGGTCAGTGCAGGCTTCGCTTCGTGGGCCAGAGCTTAGTACTACGAAGATGAAACATGTTTTTGCTTCATTCGGAGCGCAAGAACGAAAAAAATTTACAGAAGTCACACACGACGACGTGCATGTGTATTTTCGTAAAAAAGCGTTCAAGTGCATGAAGCGAACAATTGCCAATGCAAAGAAATCCATCGACATGCGGATGTTTATTTGGCTTGCAGACGGAACAGGCCGCAGCATTGCCTCGCTCTTGGTGACTGCAGCACGTAGAGGTGTTCAGGTAAAGATTCACAAAGAAATGATTGGAGATATTTTTGAATTTGCTGATGATTTCGCAACGACAAAAAATGACCCTCATCCAATCTGGAAAGCATTCTGGCATCACCCAAACATCACTGTGATTCATAAAAATAATCATGATCACTCAAAGACATTCATTGTTGATGATGAAATACTGCTCGTCTCGAGCATGAATATCGGCGATGCCTACTGCAATAACTGGCACGAGTGCCTGGTGGAACTACGTGGCAGACGATTCGTAGAAGAATACCTGAGTGGAGAAGTAGGGATACCAAGACAGACAAAGCGTGGGAACATAAAAGTACTCAGAAGCTCGTTAGAACACCCGATGCTTCCCGCTGTTCTCTCGCTCATTCATAGTGCTACAAAGAGTATTCGCATAGAGATGGCATACTTCTCAGACCAGAAAATTGTTGAAGTACTTGCAAAGAAATCTCGTGATGGCGTCTTTCTCTTTCTCGTTATCCCCCACTCACCCGATGTACACCGCCACTCCAATTTGGCTGCAGTGGAAAAATTACTCAAGCTTGGAGACAAAAATCGGATGTTTATTTTTCGTTATACTCGTGGCCTTCTCCATACAAAAATGATCATCATCGACAGAAAGACTCTCTTTATAGGATCAACAAATCTCATTACATCATCGCTCACTAAAATGTGCGAGACAAATGTTCTCATACACCGTCATCCTCACAAGTGTCTAAGAATCGTACGTCGTCAGTTTGCGAAAGATGTATTCCAGAGTGTGAAGCTGGAAGCCAGTGAAATAACACGAACATCCTGGCAGAAGTTCCTCACGATTTTTGGCCTTTGATCATTCTATCCAGAGGAGAAGACTCTTGAGATAGTCTACTTCCGGATGAAAAATATTGACCGGATGATCGTACGCATGACGGTGCCTCTCAAGAATGCGAACTGACCGTCTCGCCTGTTGAGCGGCATGAAAAATAACTGTCTGAAAAAGCTGATGATCAATCTGATAACTACACGAACACGTGAGGAAGAAACTTCCGGGCACCAGCGCTTCCATTGCCATCCGGTTCATGTCCGTATAAGCATACTTAGCGCGTTCTATGTCTGTACTACGCTTCGCGAAAGCTGGAGGATCAAGAATAATGAAATCATACTTTCTCGGCATGGGCTTCCGACGTAAGAACGCAAATACGTCTTCGGTATAACCAGAGAATTTCGCCGCTGCTATGCCATTCACCTTCATATGTTCAGCTGCCTTTTCGATGGCCGCTTTATCGTAATCCACGGCATCTGCGGACTTCGCACCACCCATGAGCGCATTGAGTGAAAAGCCCCCAACATAGCTACAGCAATCAAGAACCGTGCGTCCTTCCGCAAGCCGCCTGACGAGCGATCGCATTTCACGCTGATCTAAAAACAGTCCTGTCTTCTGACTCCCGAGAAGAGTGATCAAGTACGTGAGTCCTCGCTCTTTCACAGTCAACGTATCAGACCCTTTCCCCATCACCCATCCCTCGCGTGGCTCCATGCCTTCTTTCTTTCTACCTGGACCTGCTGACTTCTCAAAAATCGCAGTCGGCTTCAGTATGTCCGTCAATGTCTTGATAATCCAATCCCGAAGATTATCCATGCCTTTCGTCGTGAGCTGAATGACAAGTACGGAATCATACTTATCGACGATGAGCCCCGGTACGCCGTCCCCTTCAGCATTAATATAACGAAACGCATTCGTGTCTTCTTTCGTGAAGAAAAGCTGTCGAAGATCAATTGATCGCTTCATTGTTTCACGTAACTGAATCAACGGATCATCTTTCTTGAACGCAATAGCACGAGCACAGATGTACGCTTTTCGGTTCAGTGTGGCGTAACAGAGAAAACCACCATCAGACCCTTGGACTTCAACGATCGTTCCATCTGGACAATCTGGATATGAAGACACAGACGTCTGAAACACCGCATGATGCCTATTTTTCAGGTGAGGATCTCTGCCAGCCTTGAGACGAAGAACGGGATATGTCGTCATGACCGAGAGACGGTAGCAGAGAGATGGGAAACGTGCAGCGAGAAAACTTACATAGTAAGCTTGGCACAATGTTTTTTTGGAAGAAATCTTCGGCGAACAATATGAGTCCAGACGACATCATGCGTGAAAAACAAAAAATTATACGCAAAGACGGTCCTTGGACAGCACATAACATTTCGCTCGGACATGGAGTCACAACGATGGGTGTGGAGAGAAATTACGACACAACAAAACTGGAGCTATGTGTAAAGACGATCACGGCAAGTACCGGAAGGCCAACCACAGAACTGCGCATTCTCGATCTTGCGTGCCTCGAAGGAATGTATTCGATCGAATATGCAAGACTCGGAGCAACAGTCCTCGGCATCGAAGTGCGTAAACTGAATCTCGCAAAAGCGCGATTCGCAAAAAAGGCGCTCGGACTTCGGAACGTCGAATTTATGAAAGCTGACGTACGAAATATCAGTAGAGAAACGTTAGGAACATTTGATGTCATCTTGATGAATGGAATCCTCTATCACATTGACAAGGCTGATCAATTATCATTCTTACAGTCAGCGGCAAACATGTGCACGGAGATGATGTACATTGATACACATGTCTCACTGACACCTGATGCAGAATTTACGAAAGACAACATCACATTCACAGGAACAGAGTGGGAAGAATTTTCACCAGAAGCAACGCTCAAAGAGCGAGAGAAAATGCTCTGGGCTTCCTATGAGAATCCAAAAAGCTTCAAGCTGTCACTTCCCTCACTCCTCGCAGCACTGAAGCACGTCGGTTTCCATTCAACAGAAGTACTTAAACATATAGATGGACAGCCTACAGACCGGATAGTCATTGCGGTCAAAAAATAATCAACATGAGGCGGCATTGTGTAACTCTATCCAAAGGGCAGGCGCGCGCAGCAGTGGGGGTCTGCGGGTAAGCCCCGTTCGCCGCAGCGAACAGGGCAGGGTATCTGCGCGCACGCGTTTTTTTGGTCCTTTTTTGTCGCTCGGACAAAAAAGGACGAAGAAGAATTAGTGATGATATCCGCTACCCGTCAGAATCGTATGCGCCCTATACAACTGCTCCAGAAACACTAGTTTGCACAGTTCATGCGGCAGTGTCAGACGGCTGAGTGACAAGACGAGGTTTGCCTTCTCCCGAATCCGATCGTCCAAACCGTACGCACCGCCTAAAACAAATGTCAAAGATTGACCGCTATCACGTTGCTTCCCGATCCACGATGCAAAATCGATCGATGAAAATTCTTTGCCCTTGTCATCGAGTGCGACGATGACGCCGTGCGTTTTCTCAAGTGCATCAAAAATTTTCTGCCGCTCTTCTTTTTCTTCTCCGGCATGGAGCACACGTTCTGTAAGATCACAAAAATGACTGAGACGATCCGAGTACAACTCGCAACCATCTTTGATCCACGGTGTCTTGACCTTCCCGACGGAAAGGAGAGTGATTTTGTGCATCTACTTTCTATGCAAAAGCGCTACAAGCTCAATATGAGCTGTGTGTGGAAACATATCCACTGGCTGCACCGTGCGAAGCTCGTATCCGTTTTTCAGGAACTCTCCTAAGTCTCTTGCAAACGTTGCAGCATTACAGGAAACGTAGACGATTTTCTCTGGACGATGTGTGATGATGGATTCCATCGCAGCCGGATGAAGTCCAACGCGTGGTGGGTCCACGACGATGACATTGAACTTGTATTTTCCTCCAGCTTTAAGCTGTTGATGAAGAACTTGCTCTGCTTTTCCCTTATAAAAACTAATATTGCCAATGCGGTTACGGCCAGCGGATCTGAGAGCATCATCTATGGCCGATGGATGTGACTCAATACCAACGACTTTCTCGCAGTAGCGAGCCAGATACTGACCGATGGTTCCCATACCGCAATATGCATCAAGCACCGTATCTTTGGGGGAAAGATCCGCAGCCGTACCGATAGCGGTGTACAGTTTTTCTGTCGCGAGTGTGTTCGTTTGGAAAAAAGAAAACGGCGAAATTTGAAATGAGAGATCAAAGATTCTTTCCGTGATCCACTGCTCGCCAACAAGTGCATGAATCTTTGGTTCTTCCGGCTTATCATTGAGGCCAAAGTGCTCAACAACGAGAAGGGATTTTAAATTCGGACGTCCTCCAAAACGAAGAAACTTCTGAAACAGAGGCTCTAGTTCTTTCTTTCTCGCCTGCACAACGAAACAAATCATGTGCTCATTGGTGTGAATACCTCGACGCAAAATGAGATTCCGCAGCATTCCCTTATGTGTTTTGGGGTTGTAGACCGGAAGCTTGGTATCCGCCATGAACTTTCGGACATCGGAGAGCAGTGTTGGCAATTGCTCATCGTACAGGTGGCACTCGGTCACCGGAAGAATGGTCGCCCATTCGCCCGCCTGATGGAAACCTATCCCTGGATTCTCATCGAAAAAAATGCGCTGTGGCTTTGCACCAGCAACTTTCGGAGGCTCCACCTCCGTACGCATCTGTGCGTAACCGAAGGTCAACTCAAGCTTGTTACGATAATGAAACACTTGTGGACTAGGAATAATCTTGAGGACTCTGCCAGGTAACTGCTTCCGAATAGCAGGATCAACAGGTGTGAGATGTTCAAGTGTCTCACGGACGATATCTTCTTTATAAGAGATTTGTTTGTTATAGGAAAGATTTTGCCACACACATCCTCCGCACGTACCAAAGTGTGCACACTTGGCAACGATCTCGTCCTTTGAACGCATCATGACCTTTTCCACTTTGGCTTCGAAGTATGTGTCTTTCTTCTTTGTAATAACTGCTGAGACCTTTTGACCAGGAATGGCGCCGGCAATGAAGACGGGCATACCTGCAAGCATGGCAAAACCAGCACCTCCATGGGCAAATTTCTCAACAATCAGGACATGGGACTGTCCTGGCTGGGGAACGATAGGTACGTCAGTACTTGACATTAAACTTGCAATATAGTATAAATTAACACTTTTTGCACCTCATGCATTCCTTCACGTCCTATCCGGCGCCGATAAGAAAGGCGATCCTCCTACTCGCAGGCGGAACGATGTTCGGATTTCTCGTAGCTGTCGTCATGGTAGCACGCAGTCCATCCATGGCAAGCGCAACTGATCTCCATGCCGCTGCACCAAGATTCTCAGTTCAAAGAAAAGTAGTTGCCCCAGCTCATAAAGCACCGCAACGTCTTCTTGCAGTCGTCGACCATGAGGACATTCTTCCAAAGCAGAGAGTGATTGCAGATCAGGTACTTCGGTCGCTGCCTCCTTCCTGTAGAAATAATTTGGAAAACTTCTACGTGAACTACGACAAGAATGCTGCAAACCGCGGACTTGGTGGCGAACACACGATCATTGTCATCGGTCATGTTCCTGATCGAGAATTCCGCGCGCTCATTGTTCATGAATGCGGACACGTTGCGGATCTTGGAGGACTACGCGGCACCCCTGCAGGCGGTTACACAAATTTCTACGACGGTCATAAGCCGATCTACGCCAATGACAGCAGTGTTGCGTTTTATGAAATCAGTTGGATCACCCCTGTCATTAACCAACCTGGTACAAAAGAGAGTGATTTCGTTTCAGGGTACGCTGCCTCTGACCCATTTGAAGATTTTGCAGAAACGTTTGCATACTTTGCGCTGCAACAGGAATCCTTCAAGAAGATTGCGGCAAGCAACCCGGTTCTGAAGGCAAAATATGACTTTATGGAACAGGTTGTCTTCGCAGGATCCATGTCCATCGCGCAAGGCCAATACGTTCCCGGGAAGAATATTCCTTGGGACGTAACAAAGCTTCCGTACGTGTGGCATGCGAAGAAATAGCTGAGCGTAGGACGTGGAAAGAACAAATCGCTATGATGTCTCCATGCGCCGACAACTCCTTCTCGTCTGCTGGCTCGTCACGGACATGGCACTTTTCATCGCTGCATACGTCATAGCCTACTTTCTGAGAGTCGGCTTCCTGCTTTCGACAAATTTCCCACTCGATCTGTATCTGCAAACAGTCCTCATCGTCGCTCCGTTCTGGATCGCGACAATGTTAGAACTCGGGATTTTTCGTCTCACGCGCATTCAATCTGATCGTAAAAACCTTTCTCACATTCTCTTTGCGTGCGTCCTCGCATCAGCACTGTTCACTCTTACCTATTACTTTCTCCACGACCGATTTTTCAGCCGTCTTCTGCTTGTCGAGGCAGGCATCATCAATCTTGCGCTGACTGTCGTATGGCATTTGGCGTTCGATACATGGCAACGTCGTGTACTTCGCAAAGACCCGGCAGCGTTTCCTGTGCTCATCGTTGGCCTCAACCGCGAGTCAGAGCGGCTGATTGATCTTCTAGAAGATCGTCAATCGCCCTTCAAGCCCGTCGCAATTCTGGATGGTCATGGCACGAGTAAAAGCCAAGTACGCGGAGTACCCGTGCTCGGGAAACTCAACAAACTAGAAGATGTCATCAAGACTCTCAAACCGACTCATCTCATCCAGTGCAGCAACCTTGAACACACCATCAATCTGATGAGCGTGTGCAGGCAACACAAGATGACATATCTCTTACTGCCTAGTGTGCTTGGCGCCGTCGAAGGATATGGCGAACAAATTGAGGGAAAGTCATTCATCAAAGCTGATCACAAGAGTTGGTAATTTCCCCAGTGTTCGATGCAATGTTTCATTCTCGCCCTTCGACGCAACCTCGCTCTGCTCGGTTCCGCTCAGGGTAAACCGGTTCTCATTCGTCTCGTATAACATATGCAAACATTTATCTTAGCGGGAGGATTTGCCACTCGTCTGTGGCCTCTCACTGAAAGACGAGCAAAACCCCTCTTACCCATCGCAGGCAAGCCTATTCTTTCGTATGCCGTAGAAGCGGTTCCAGCAGAGCTCCGTATCACCGTGAGTACAAATGCTGCGTTTGCAGAGGACTTTCATACATGGAAAGAAACACTGCAACGAAAAAATATCACGATCTCCATTGAGGACGCAGGACATGAGGATCAGAAGTTAGGTGCACTCGGTGCTATCGCACGTTGGGTGCGTGAAGAAAAAATTGATGACGACATACTGTTACTTGCCGGTGACAATTTTGCAGGAAGCGATTTGTCAGCATTTTTGACATTATTTCGTGGCAATCCCCTCATTGCCGGTCACGATATTGGAGACACGGATGCTGCGAAGGCCTTTGGTACGATTATCACAAAAAAAGATCCTGAATCATTGCTACAAGCTGTCACGTCATTCGAGGAAAAACCAATGCATCCCAAATCCACAGTCGTCTCCACAGGTTGGTGGGTTCTCCCTCGTTCTGTGTTACCCGTATTAGTGGAGCATGCACAGAAGCACCCAGATAACGTAGGAGGTGTTTTTGAAGAATTTCTGAAACGTAACATCTCTGTAGACTGTTTTGTTTTCAGCGAACTCTGGAAAGACATCGGCTCGTTTGATGCATACATGTCGCTGCACCAGAGTCTCATCGGCGAGAATGTGGTGAAACATCCCACTGCATTGTGCAGCGATGACACCATGCTTAAGGGTGCTATCGATCTCGGTCCAGAAACAAGGATCCAGCAATCCACGCTGACTGACTGCATCATCTTTGGAAAAAGTACGATCAAAGATTGTGTCCTGACGCGCTGTATTATTGATGAGGGCTGCTCATTATCCAACGTGGATTTGACCGACAAAATGCTCCGAGCAGGCACTGTGCTGCATCTGAAGACGTAAAGAAGAAGTGTAATGTGCCGTTTCCCTTCCATGACAAAAGGGTTACACTTGGCCGCACATGAATATCGGACGAATCATCGGCCTGAGCGTTCTCCTCGTAGGCCTAGCAGCCTGCGGAGGCACAACCACGCTCACATATTCAGTGCACACGAAGATGAGTGACCCAGGGAAAGCTGCTGAAATATTTCAGGCAAGTGAACGAGTGATGTCGAGAAGACTGCCAAGTGCCGACGTGAAGGACTCGTTCGTGAAAGTCGTTCCTTCAGGAAAAGATGCAGCTGTCATGACGATAAAAGTACCGGATGCTGCCGGAGCTGAAACAGCACACCGGATTCTAGCGGAGACATTCACCTTCGATATCCGCCTTGAGGGGCCGAAGCTTCCTGGTGATACAGCAGACGAAACCAATTGGCTCGCAACTGGTATCGATGGATCGATGCTGCAATGGATTACTCCTGTCTCTAACCCCGATACCAATGAAATCGGCGTTGAGCTACTGTTTGATGAAAAGGGTCATAAGCTTCTGGAAACAGCATTTAAAGGGAATAAAGGAAAACATGTCGGCATCTTCGTCCGAGATCTTCTCGTCTCAAATATGACGATCAGCGCTGAAACCGTTTCAGATCATATTCTCATCAGTGGCATTCCTTCTGAACGCGTCGCGCAAATTTTTGCCGATGACGTCAATGTTGGACTGCATGCTATCTTTACTCCCGTAGAGTAATCCCCCTCCACTCTCATGTCTTCCTCAGAACAACGTTCATCATTCTGGCCAATCGTTACCACGGTCGTCGTGGCCTTGTGTCTCATCATTGCTCTACCTGATTCGTACAAGCCATTTCTACCAGGAATCTTCAAGCAAGGACTTCACTTGGGCTTAGATCTCGCAGGGGGGACACAACTAGATTTCCGTATCTCAGAAGATGAAATTGTCACGCGCAGAGCGGAGATCGCTGCAGAGATTGATCAACTCAAAAAGAATGGCGGCGACAATAATAGTATTGTCAGCAAGCAAGTGGAGCTCCAAGCACTTGATGAACAGCACGCCAACTTAGTCGAAGCTATTCGAGGAGTGCTGGAGCGTCGTATCAACTCACTCGGTGTAAGCGAAGCGACCATCACGCCTTCCTATTTTGGCCCCGAAAAACATCTTCTCGTCGAATGCCCAGGCGTTGTAGACGTAAACCGTTGTATCCAGACAGTAGGAAAGACTATCCAACTTGAATTTAAAGAGCAGTACACGGAAACGCCTGTAGGTTATGAGGCAGGAGTTCGTGCGCAAGCTGATAAAGTCTATAAAGCCCTTCTGGGCACCGGAAGTCTGCAAGTCTACGGCCAAGACCTTAGTAGCCAACTTGGTGTCTCATATTTTGATAGTCGCCCACTCTTCGTATCGCAGCTACCGAAAGGCCTCGAAGCGCTTGCGAACCGATCACCGAATGATGCTGTCCTGAAAACTGAATCGTCTGTACAAACCGTTGCTCAAAATGCTGAAGGTCAACAGGAGGTGAAAGAAATCAAAGGTATCTATCTGACACAAGTTCTCGAAGGGAAAAAATTGGCTGCGCATCCTCTCACAAATCCTCGTGAAGCATTCGAAGAAATAGCAAAGACCACGCCTGATGCAACTGTGGAGTCCAAATCCGCCATCGCTATCGATGCAACTCCAAAGGAACTGCAGCCAACTCTTCAGACAATGGAGATTGGATCTCAGAAAGCATTAAGTTTAAATGCAGGACAGAGTGCAGTTGTATTTCTTGCAGGTCGTACCGAAGGTGCGCGGGAAATGACTGCGAGTCACATCCTCATCCAGTACAAAGGTGCCGAACGAGCTGATGCATCTGTATTACGCACGAAAGAAGAGGCGGCAGCATTGATCGAAGACATCAAAAAGCGGCTCGATGGTGGCGCTAGTTTCACGTCTATTGCACAAAAAGAATCTGATGGCCCATCGAAGGCGTCTGCAGGTTCTATTGGAGTGATCAGGGAAGGCGTGATGCCGGAGGCTTTTGAAAAGGCAGCATTTGCTCTGGAGCAAAATCGCATCAGCGGCATTGTTGAAACTCCGTTCGGCTTCCACATTATTCGCGCAGACAAGGCCCTCACGACCACAAGTGCAAAAGTCACCTACGATGTTCTACGGCTCAAGAGTGATCTTGCGAGCGCTACTACTCTTTCCGAGACAGTCGAGAAAGGTGAGATAACGAGAGAGGAAGATCAGATCGTCATTCGAGGACTCTTCTTCTCACTTGAACCTACAGGTTGGAAAGATACGGCTCTCAATGGTCAGCGTTTTCGCACCGCAAGCGTCACGGTTGATCCGGTGACCAATATCCCAGTCGTGCAAATTCAGTTTGATGAAAAAGGTGGCGAGCTCTTCCAAGAACTGACGAAGCGTAATATCGGTAAGCCGATCGCAATTTTCGTTGGCGGTGAAATGGTGTCCGCTCCGACGGTGCAAAATGAAATTATTGGCGGCACAGCAGTCATCACAGGAAGTAGAACATTTGAGGAAGCTCGTACGCTCGCACAAGATCTGAATACCGGTGCTATCCCAGCGCCTATTTACCTTGTTGGACAGAGCACGATTGAAGCCACGCTTGGAGCAACTGCGTTGCAGCAGTCAGTCTATGCTGCGGCAATCGGCTTTCTGATCTTGTGTCTATTCATGATCATTATTTATCGATTACTCGGTGTCATCGCCTCGCTCGCTCTCGTGACATACGTTGTTATTCTCGTCGCAAGCACGAAGCTACCAATTCTTCTCATCTCGAATCAATACATTGTGCTCACGCTTGCCGGTATCGCTGGCATCATCCTCAGCATGGGTATGGCAGTAGACGCAAATGTACTTGCGTTTGAACGCGTCAAGGAAGAACTGAGCAAAGGAAAAATGTTCAAGACAGCAGTAGAAACTGGTTTCAAGAAAGCGTGGCCCAGCGTACGCGATGGTAACTTTTCAACCCTCATCACATGCGGCATCCTCTTTGCCATCGGTACGAGCATCGTCCGAGGATTCGCAATTACGCTCAGCATCGGTATCTTCATCTCACTCTTCACCGGTATCATCGTTTCTCGTTGGCTCTGCAGAGTCATCGCACGTTCTCCTCTCGCAGAGAGGATCGACCTCTTCGGGGTCAAGCGATCAGAATCCGTTTCAAAAGAGTAGGATACGATCATGGATTCCATCTTTCTCAAAGACATCGAAGTCTGGACTCACATTGGCGTCCCAGACGCTGAACGTAAAAAGGCGCAAAAACTTCGTATATCAATCGAATTTTATACGTCACTACAGCCTGTGAGCTCGAGTGATGATGTGTCACATGGCATCGACTACAAAGCTGTCACTGAAGCGGTTGTAGCCCTAGGATTGACGGAAAGAAATACTCTGGAGCGTTTTGCTGAAGACGTAGCGACAATGGTTGTAAGCGCGTTCAAGCCCGAAGGTGGCGTAAAAGTCTCCGTTGCTAAAATACCAGATCTACCGCTCTCTGAAGCGACTATTACCATCACCCGACCATAGAAACAGTCTATATAGGCCTCGGCTCCAATATCGATCCTGAGAAAAATCTGCGGGCAGCCGCAACGATGCTTAGAAAAATATTCAAAGGAATCCGATTTTCCTCTGTCTACCGAAGTGCAGCCCAACACATCACCGACCAAGCAGAGTTTCTGAACGGCGCTGCCGTTTTTGAAACAACACTCTCGCCGGAAAAAATTTCCGCTGAACTCAAGAAGATCGAAAAGAAGCTCAAGAAGAATCCGCCAAAAAAATTCGGCCCTCGAACCATCGACCTAGACTTACTTCTCTACGGACAGGAAATTTCACTTGATGACGCACTCACGATCCCCCACCTTCGGCTCCACGCGCGCAAATTTGTCTTAGAGCCGCTCATCGAGCTCGGCGCCGGCGACGTGAATCACCCGGGTTTTGATCGAAAACTCAAAACATATCTAGAGGAAACGAAAGATCAGCACTGTGAGAAGACCAAGCTCAAGGGATTGTAAAACCCACGCCAAGGGCAGGCGCGCGCAGCAGTGGGGGCCTAGAGGGTAAGCCTCGTTCGCCGCAGCGAACGGGCGGGGTATCTGCGCGCACGCGTTTTTTTGATCCTTTTTTGTCGCTCGGACAAAAAAGGACAAACGAGATATAATGCTCATCCCATGGAACAGCTCTTCAAAGCCCTCCTCCAAAAAATCGGCGAAGATCCAGGCCGTCCAGGGCTACAAAAAACGCCGAAACGCATGGGTGAAGCAATGAAATTTCTCACGTCAGGTTACGATCAAGACCTAAAAAAAATAGTGAATGGCGCACTCTTCCCTGCTGATACAGATGGCATGATCATCGTGAAAGACATCGAGTGTTACTCGCTCTGCGAACATCACATGCTGCCTTTCACTGGGAAAGTGCACGTCGGTTACATTCCGGATGGAAAGATCATTGGCCTCAGCAAAATACCGAGAATCGTCGATATGTTTGCCCGCAGACTTCAAGTCCAAGAACGCCTCGGTCAGCAGATTTGCGACACTCTCAAAGAAGTCCTGAAACCGGTCGGCATTGGGGTTGTCATTGAGGCGAGTCACTTCTGTATGATGATGCGTGGAGTGGAGAAGCAACACTCGGTAGCGGTCACAAGCCACGTTGCAGGAAGCTTCAAACGGGATGCTCGGACACGGCAGGAGTTTTTGGATTTGATACGGAGTTGAAGGTGCAAGGCCATGACGAATGGTAGCTAAATTCTGTAAATATGCTATAATAAACGTATTATTACTGACACTCCTAAAGGGCAGGCTGAAAGTCTTCCTAAATTACCGAAGTTACACGAGGCGCTTGGCGCTAAGCTTAGTACTGCATTAGCAGAAAGCGGTTCAGGGAACGAAAGTCTCAGCAGTCTTCTGAAAGAGCCAGATATCGCACTCCTTGCTAAGGCGCTTAAAGAAGATCCTGAAGGCAAGAATACGAAGGTGGAAATGGTAGAAGTCCCTCAAGGTGATGATGCAGGTTTCAATGAATGGATGGAGAAATACATGAGCATCTTCACAGATCCGAAAGACATGGAGGATCCGGATACGATTCGAAGGTATTGGGAGGCTGGCACCGCAATTCTGTATATGGTGGAAGCAGAAATGCAGGCGGACGATCAACGGATCATCAGAAAAAAAATTGGTATGACGCTCACAGTCATCAATGAAAACGTACCAGATGCTGCGTATGTCCCGTACGCTGGCATCGATAAAGAATTCCAAGGAATCGGTAGCTACAGCCGAGCATTGTTGCACAATGAGGAAGCTCTTCAAAGGAGAGGGGTAAAGGTCGTGATGATCGACTGTGAAGATGGAACGAGATTGGATGGATTTAGGGAAGCTTATCCAGGCAAGACAGATGTGCAAATTGCAAAACGATGCAATGAAAGACTGCACTTTTGGATCAAAAACGGTTATGTCTTCGTCGATAATGATCCAGATGTGCAGTACTGTCGGCCAAGGAGCGACGATACAGCGCAGATACAGGCCTACGATCTCCAAGGCATCAGAATCCTCGGGCAAGATTCAGAATATGAGCAATACTTTCTCTTAGATGCTGCTGGCAAAAAAACACACATCACGAAAGCTGGTTACAGAAAGTTGTACCTTGCGTTGCATACCATTGATGAACGTAGTGATGGGAATGAGGCAGACTTGCGTTCGCGTTTCCCGGCAATTGACAACTTTCTCACGGCGCTGGATGCATCATCGAAAAATGAGTTTGCGCTCTTCAAAGATGCCATTGCAGACAAAAAATGAGAGACGAGCAATATTCATACTCTTGAAATCTACCAAAAAAAGAGGCATTCGCCTCTTTTTGGTTTCCCAGATTTCTACGCAGCAAGGACTTTGTCGATACCTTCAGGCAGCTTCCCTTGATTCCTAGCGGCAGAAACGATCTCGTCATCACTCATGCCAACAGCACGGCCCTCATCCAACATACGTTCGTAAGTGATCCCAGGAGTCTTTCGCCATACAAGCTGCTGCATATGCTCCCCAGCGTGAGAGCCACCTTTACGAATGTAGGAATCCACTTCTTCTGCGCCTAATTTCTTCACCATACGCTCTCCTTCTTTGTAGTCTTGTTCAGGCGCATCGGTACGGACAATACCGTACTCATGCTGAATATTGATGCCGACATTGCCTTCGAATGCCGCCGTAGAACTCTGCTGCTTATCGTCGATAATGACATTCACGCGGGCGGTAGGGTCCTGGCTTGGATGACCAATGTCCGGCTTATTCTCCTCTACAACGAGGGCAAGAGTCTTTCGTGTGTTATTGACGATCTGGTCGGGCGTGAATTGCTCCTTCACCGCTTCCGCCTCTCCCGTAGCAAAGGTGTGCCTGCCCAAAACACCGCTACCCAAATCGTCTTCGAGCTTCACGTTGTCATGGCCGCCGGATTCCGTCGCTTCATCGAGTGAGATCTTAAGTTCCTGCATACGCGTTGTCGCCTCCTCATCTTCGCCGGTCTCCTGCATCAAGCCATCAAGTTCACGGCGAACTTCTCCGACGGTTTTCGCAGTCGCAAGTTTCTCATTGTAGAGAGCATCTGCGAGTTCCGCTCCCTGCGGCATTGTTTCAGCCGATGATGTTGATTCGTTACGTTCCATGATTGACACCATTGTCGTCATATTTGGCGCTCACGATAGAAAAGAGAAAACCGAAGTGCGATGGCACGCAGAATACGAGTCTGGAAGCCGCGTATCGGGATGATCCGAAGTGCCTACTTCTTGGACTGACCGTTCTTTCCGTTCTTCCCAAGTGCATCTTTTTCGAGCATTTTGTAGACAGTCAGCTTCGTCATTGGTTGCTTATCCTGTCCGCTGTGACCATTTTTCGAGTTCCGTGCGTCTTTCTTCACTTTTCCTTTCCAGATTTTATCGATGTTCACACGATACATGTTGTGATACTTTTCAAGTTCGTCAGGACCAGCCATCTTGAGGACATCGAGCTCTGGCGCGAACATTTCCGAGTAACGATCGCGACGTCTGATCAATTTCGCAGAACCATCTTCATACAACATGATCATCCCAGGACGACGAATGGTATTGAAGTTACTGGACATCACCTGCGCATACGCGCCAACGTCCATGGCGGCAAGTAGATCTCCTTGGCGAAGCTTGGGCATATCAATATCTCGGCGAATAATGTCCCAACAGTCACACGTGTTACCGGCAATATTGACGGTGTGAATTCTACGTTCGTTCATTTTGGAAGCAGGCAGGATATCGTAATGAACACCGGGCTGAATGAGAGCATCAGGAATGAAGTTGTACGTACTGCCATCGGCGATTACCATCCGACTACTCTTGCCGAGGCGCTTCTTACTAATGACTTTCATGAGCCCGATACCAGAGTTCATAACGATGCTCTTGCCGGGTTCAAAAATGAGCTGGAGCGGCGGAATGTTGTACTGGTGCATGAGGCGCGTAAAGTACCGCGGAAAATCTTTCATTTTTTCAATCGGGAAAGCATCTTCTTCACCAATAGCTGCAGGAAAACCACCGCCAAGTGACAGGCTTTGCACGCGGATGCCTTTATCAAGACACCTGCGAATAAGTTTCGCAAACGTACGTGCCGCCATCTTGAACACTTTCGGGTTATAAACATATCCCCCCATGAAATGGAAGCCTTTGAAGTCAACGTACGGACTGTTTCGTGCCATGTCGATGGCCCGCTCAACGTAGTTTATTGGGATGCCATACTTATTACCTTTCGTAGAATAGTGACCAAACTCGATCATCGGGTTCACACGAATGACGGTATCAATGTGCTTACGAAGTTTCTTGGCGGTTGCAGCAATATGCTCAATCTCTTCGAGGGAATCAGCAGTAATAGACTGCACGCCAATCTTGATAGCAAAGTGAATGTCTTGTTCGGTCTTAAAGAGATTCGTAAACGTCAGCTGTTTTGGCCTAAAGTCCGCGAGTAGTCCGAGAATAAGTTCGCCGACGGAGGAGCAGTCCAATTCGAAACCTTCCTTACGGACAATACGAAGTATCTCAAGGTTACTATTGCATTTCACTGCGTATTGAAGCGCAATGTCGGAACCGAAAACTTTTTTAAATCTCCTAAGCCGCGAGCGAATTTCGCTCTCAACGAGGACGTAAAGCGCAGTACCGTACTTCTCCACGATCTTATCAATAGGAACACCTTCAATGAGCATCATGCCTTTTGAATCCTGACTCACGAAACGTTCCCAGCGAGGCCGCATGTAGCGAGAACTAACTTTGTGAGGTCTCACTTGCTTGAATTTGTGGTGGCCCGAAGGGCGCTTAGGCATGGAGAGAGAAAACTGAACAGATCGCAATTATAGTTAGTGCTGACTGTGTGTAAAGAAGAATTCGCCGTCTCTGCTTTTATTGTCCGATGAACGTCTGGTGAAGAATCTGCAGTGAACGTTCTGTATCACACTCATCGACGACAAACGTCATACTCACTCCAGATGCCGCTTGAGAAATCATTTCGACAGGAATCTTGTGTGATCCGAGCGTTGAAAAAATCCGACCCGCGACTCCTGCAGCGTTAATACTGCCACCGACCATACAGATAATGGCTTTCCCTCGCACCACGTGTACTTCACCGAGTGAGTTCAGGTCTCGAACAATCTTTGTAATATTTTCCTCGTTATCAATAGTCAGCGACACACTCACGACAGATGTAGCGATGAGATCAATGCTCGTTCGATGACGCTGAAAAACCGTGAAGAGACGTGCCATGAGGCCGCTACCGTCAAAAAATTCCGGGGAACGTACATGGATGATCGTGATACCTTTTTTTCGCGAGAATGCTTCCACCGTATGACTCTTTCCTCGGCGTTGCTCGAAACTACTAACAATCGTTGTGCCTTTTCCTTCCGGACGAAATGTATTGAGGATCTGGACCGGAACACCTGTTTCCATGGCAGGAAGAATAGTCTTAGGATGCAGTACTTTTGCGCCGAAGTACGCCAGTTCGCATGCTTCTTCAAACGCCAGTTCATGGACAACTTTCGCTTCAGGGACGATGCGCGGATCGGTTGTGAGAAAACCATCTACTTCTTTCCAAATTTGGATTGCCTCTGCACCCATTGCCGCTCCGATGATGGCTGCCGTGTAATCTGAGCCACCACGTCCAAGCGTCGTGATCTCACCTTTCACTGTTGTACCGATGAAACCGGTGACGACCGGCACAACCTTGAGCGCGGAAATTTTCCTTTTCAAGAGAACGAACGATGACTTCAGTGGCTCAGCATCGCCAAATGTCTCATCCGTGATCATTCCTAATTCCCATGCTGGGTACGCTCGAGAAGCCATTCCCTTTTTCTTCAGCTCCGCTGCGACAATGATAGACGAAAGTCTCTCCCCAAATGACAGATAGATATCCATCGTCTGTTTCGTCAATTTTTTTGTACGTTTTGTCGACTTCATCAGTAACGCTAGTGCAGCAAATTCCTGTTCACAGAGCGTCAGCGGAAGCTTGAGATCAGAAAGAATATCTCTGTGACGTCCCTGCAGACTCTCAAAGATGTCTATGCCGTCTCCTTTCGATCTATCCTGCGCAAGTCGAATGAGCATATCAGTCACTCCAGAGACTGCCGACACAACGACAACGGGCTTTCGTTTCAGATTCATTTTCACGATAGCAGCAACGTCGGAAATCGCTTTCGCGCTCCCAACTGACGTGCCGCCAAACTTCATAACGATCATAGTAGTGAGTAGTGTGCCCATTCAATCTGTGGATGCAAGAGCGGCGGACAAAAAACATCGTCAGATATCTGTTGTGCCAGAAGAATTCTGTATACTTCAGACATGCATACTTCTCATGAAAAACGGCGCGTAGGAATTCTGGGTGCAACCGGTATGGTCGGCCAACAGTACCTCTCCCTCCTAGAAGGTCATCCGTGGTTTACGGTAACGCATCTCGTTGCAAGTCCTTCATCGGCAGGAAAAACGTATGCTGAAGCCGTAGAAGGTCGCTGGCATATGGCAGGCTCCGTTCCGGAGGTTGCAAAGAAACTCATAGTTCATACAGTCGATGATCTAGACGCTGTTATGAAGAATTGTGACTTCGTCTTTTCAGCCTTAGATTCAGACATCGCAAAAGTCTGGGAAGAGAAGTATGCCGCAGCCGGAATTCCGGTCGTCTCCAATGCATCCACACACCGGATGACGCCGGACGTCCCGATGATCATCCCTGAAGTAAACCCCGATCACATGGAGATGATCAAGATCCAGCAAAAGAACCGTGGCTGGAGCAAGGGCTTCATCGTCGTGAAACCAAACTGCTCTATACAGAGTTACGTCGCGCCACTTGCAGCACTCCATAGAAAGTTCACCGTGAAGAACATCGTCGTCACAACCATGCAGGCTATTTCCGGCGCCGGACATCCGGGAGTCGCATCGCTTGATATTCTGGAAAACGTTATTCCGCTTATTCAAGGAGAAGAAGTGAAGTCAGAGAAAGAACCACAGAAAATTTTTGGCTCAATCAAAGGAAATGCAATTGCTCACAATGAATCGATCATAATTTCCGCTCACTGTAACCGCGTCCCAACTATTGATGGTCACATGGCGTGTGTTTCATTCAGCTGCGAAAAGATGCCAACTGACACAGAAATTCTTGCCGCATGGACAGCGTTCAAAGGTCCTCCTCAGGACTTAGATCTGCCATTCGCACCGAAACAGGCAATCACGTATCTCACGGAAACGAATCGTCCGCAACCGCGTATCGATCGCAACCGTGACAAAGGAATGACCGTAACCGTCGGCAGGCTGCGCGAAGATCCCGTCTTTCAGTGGAAATTTGTTGGACTCTCACATAATACAATTCGTGGCGCAGCAGGTGGAGGTATTCTCATCGCCGAATTGCTGAAAGCAAAGTCATATGTATAATTTTGTCCTATGACAAACGGAACTATCCTCATCATCGGTGCCGGCGGTGTCGGCGCAGTCGTCACACACAAGTGTGCGCAGAATGCCGATGTCTTCACGAAGATCCATCTCGCAAGCCGCAGTATCGCAAAGCCAGATGCCATCAAAAAAGATGTGAAGAAACGTTCTGGCGTAACGATCACGACTCATACCGTCGATGCAGACAAGCCCAAAGAAGTTGCGGCTCTCATCCGAAAGGTGAAGCCAGCTCTCGTCCTCAACGTCGCGCTCCCCTATCAGGACCTCACAATCATGGATGCATGTCTGATGACAGGGGTGCACTACATCGATACCGCAAACTATGAGCCTCTCGACAAAGCAGAATTTGAGTACAGCTGGCAGTGGGCATATAAAAAGAGATTCAAGGACGCCGGTATCATGGCCATCCTCGGCGCAGGTTTCGATCCTGGAGTGACAAACATGTATTGCGCGTACATTCTGAAAAAATACTTCGATACGGTCAGTACCGTCGATATTCTCGATGCAAATGCCGGCGACCATGGCAAAGCATTCGCCACAAATTTCAATCCTGAGATTAACATTCGCGAAGTGACGCAGATCGTAAAGCACTGGAAAAAAGGAAAGTGGGTAAAAACACCTCCCATCATCGACCCAAAGAGCATCCACTTCACATTCGACTATCCGGTCGTCGGCAAAAAGGAGAGCTATCTTCTGTATCATGAGGAGCTTGAGTCACTTGCGAAGAACCTGCCAGGTCTAGAGCGCATCCGCTTCTGGATGACATTTTCGGAGAATTATCTGACACATCTGCGCGTCATGCAAAACATAGGTATTACACGCATTGACGAAGTGGAATACGACGGCAAAAAAATTGTCCCGATCAAATTCTTAAAAGCACTCCTTCCAAATCCTGCCTCACTTGCGACAAAGTACACCGGAAAGACGAATATTGGTTGCATCATTACAGGTAAAAAAGATGGAAAAGTAAGCACCAAATACATCTATAATGTCTGTGATCATGCACAGTGTTTCAAGGAAATCGGTTCGCAGGCCATCTCGTACACCACCGGAGTTCCAGCAATGTCCGCTGCCATGATGGTCATGAAAGGCATCTGGAAAGGTAAAGGTGTCTTTAATATGGAGGAGCTTGATCCAGACACTTTTCTCAGCATTGTGTCCGAGAATGGACTTCCGTTCAAAGTAGTTGACTGTACGCCGCTGCCTGACACACTGACTCCATGACAAAAGGAGACATCTTCGAACCGACGTGGGAGCGTGATCGCGAAAGTTTTTTTTCGGGACTTGATTATACGAACATCCAAACTCCTGCCTACGTCATTCATCAGGGGGCACTTGAGGAAAACCTGAAGATTCTTGCGCGTGTCAAAAAAGAAGCAGATTGCCGGATTCTCCTTGCCCTCAAAGGTTATGCAACATGGAAAACATTCCCACTCATCAAGAAGTATCTTGACGGAGTGTGTGCAAGTTCAGTGAACGAAGCGCGTCTTGGGCGGGAGGAATTTGGCAAGGAAGTTCATAGTTATGCTCCCGTCTTCAGTGACCGTGATATCAATGAGCAAATACTCTACGCTGATCACATCGTCTTCAACTCGCCGACACAGTGGGAAAAGTACCGAGACGTCGTGAAAAAGAAGAATCCGAACATCGAATGCGGCATTCGTATCAATCCGGAATCTGCCGGTGCAAGTAACGACCTCTATAACCCTTGCGCCAAAGGCTCACGGATGGGAAGCACGCTCGAAGAATGTGAGAAACACTCAGGAATTCTGGAATCTGTCGACGGACTGCACTTCCATGCACTCTGCGAGCAAAATGCAGATGACCTCGAAGAAGCTTTGAGAAATGTCGAGAGAAAATTCGGGAAGTATCTAAAGGGAAAGAAATGGATAAACTTCGGTGGCGGACATCATATTACGCGACAGGACTACGACGTCGAAAAGCTCATACAACTCATCAAGAACTTTACAAAGAAGTACGAAGTACAAGTCATCGTTGAGCCAGGGGAGGCAATCGGTCTCAATACAGGCGTACTTGTGTCGTCCGTCCTCGATATCATCGAAAACAATGGCAGCATCGCCATGCTCGATACGACTGCCGAAGCACACATGCCGGACGTGCTCGGCATGCCATACCGGCCGTCAGTCATCGGTGCAGGCAAACCAGGAGAGAAGAAATTCACGTACCGTTTAGGCGGCATTACGTGTCTTTCTGGTGACTTCATCGGAGAACACTCGTTTGATGCAGAGCTAAGACCAGGCGACAAAGTTGTTTTTCAAAACATGGCCATATACACAACAGTGAAGAATACAACCTTCAACGGCGTGAGGCTGCCTGACATCGTCATCATGAATGAGGAAAACGAGATCACGCACAAAAAAACGTTCGGCTACGAAGATTTCAAGAATCGGCTGTCGTAGAAACATCGAGTTTGTTACTGTAGTTCTACGTTATCCCCTGTTTTCACCTATGGAGAGAAAAATCGTCACCCTCGGCCTCGTCCAGATGTCTATGACAGACAATAAGGAGGAAAACCTGAAGAAAGCCGTCGCAATGACAGAGAATGCTGCAAAAAAAGGCGCGAACATCGTGGTACTGCCGGAACTATTTGCAGGTCCGTATTTCTGCATAGTTCCTAAGAATGAGAAAGAACTCGCACGTGCAGAACCGATCCCTGGTGAACTGAGTTCTGCACTGTCGGTTCTGGCAAAACGCTTGCAGATTGTGCTTGTCGGAGGATCCATCTATGAACTGTCCGACGGAAAACGCTACAACACATCCTGCATCTTTGGTCCCAATGGCGAGACAATTGGCACGTACCGGAAGGCTCATATTCCACATGATCCTGGCTTCTTTGAGCAGGACTACTTTGGCAGTGGCAATGAAGTCATCACAGTACATGAAACACCGTTTGGAAAGATCGCCGTAGGAATTTGTTACGATCAGTGGTTTCCGGAGTTTGCGCGGATCGCTGCGTTGCGCGGTGCTGAACTCATCGTCTATCCCACAGCGATCGGCAATAATCCCGAGGTAGAGCCTGCAGATCCTGATGTTCCCGAAAACTGGGAGCACATGTGGCGTGCTGCGCAGGTAGGTCACGCGGCAACAAACAATGTCTACATCGCAGCCGTGAATCGTGTCGGCAATGAAGGTGCAACACACTTCTTTGGCGGATCATTCGTCGCAGATCCATGTGCATCGACTCTCGTCCAAGGCAATGACACAGAAAAAGTTCTCCTCACAAAAATCGATATGTCACTTCCGAAAAAAGTGCAGACATCATGGAGATTTTTACTCGAACGCCGACCGGATTTGTACGGTGATATCACGAAGAAGTTATGACGAAACAAGAAACACCTTGGGCAAAAGGTTTCCGAATGCCTGCAGAATGGGCTCCACAAAGCGCTGTTTGGCTTGCGTGGCCATATAACCTGGAGGAGACGTGGGCAGGACACATTGATGGCGCCGAACAAGCATTCACAGAGATGATCGAAATTATTTCACACTATGAAAACGTGGAACTTCTCGTGCAAAATGATGATGTAAAAAAACGTGCAATGACAAAAATAACAGCCTCGAAGACACATCTGAAGAATCTCCATATTCACACCGTCAAAACAAGCGATATTTGGATTCGTGACTACGGTCCAATATTCGTACGAAAGGATTCTCCTCACGAAATCGGATTCACGAAATGGACATACAATGCTTACGGAAATAAATATGACTCATTGTTACTGGATAATGATGTCGTAGATCATCTGCCGCTCCACAGTTTTCAACGTTTTGATACCGGCATCGTCCTTGAGGGTGGATCTATTGATGTCAACGGTACCGGAACACTTCTGACGACCGAAAGTTGCCTCCTGTCGCCAGACCGCAACCCGCACATGACGAAACAGGACATCGAAAAAGCTCTTCTAGACTACCTAGGAGCCACAAACGTACTCTGGCTCGGAGAAGGCATAGAAGGCGATGACACAACGGGGCACATCGATGATCTCACGCGTTTTGTCGCTCAGTCCACCGTCATCACGGTCATCGAAGAAGACCCCAATGATACAAACTTCAAGCCGCTGCAAGAAAATGCCGAGCGCCTCCGTTCGATGAAAGACGAACACGGTACTCCACTCACTGTCATCGAAATGCCCATGCCGAAGAAGTTTGTCGTGAACGGCCGTCGCATGGCCGCAACACATGCAAATTTCCTGATCACCAATGAAGCTGTCCTTTTGCCAACCTATGCCCAGCCTACAGATGACATTGCGCGATCCATCCTCGAAAAATGTTTCCCTGACAGGAAAGTGATTGGCATCGACTGCAGAGAACTCATTTGGGGCTTTGGATCGATCCATTGTGCAACGCAACAGCAGCCGGCATAAATTCGTGAAAGGACAAATTACATCCGATCGTATGTCAGAAACGTGTACGCATGTGCATGCTTCTGGTCAGCTGGATGTTCTATCTGCTCAACTTCAGTCCACTGGTCACCATCAAGATCCGGAAAGATGCTGTCGCCCTCAATGTCGGCATGCACACGGGTAAGATACACACGACCCGCGACAATCGGCGTGAAGCGATCTTCAAGCCACTGATTGAAAAGATCCGATCCACCAATGATAAACACCTCTTCGTCTTCCGGAAGGCTTGTGTCGAGCATCGATAGAAGTGCATCAATGTCGGATGAGACTTCCACGCCCTCAGTTGGCTGCATTGTGGATGACAATACGATATTGCGACGATCTGGAAGTGGCTTGCCAATCGATTCGTAGGTCTTCCTGCCCATGATGATGACGTGCCCCTTCGTGAGCTCCTTAAAACGCTTCAGGTCATCTGGAAGCTGCCACGGTAGCTTGTTGTCTTTGCCGATCACGCCGTTTTCCGCGGCCGCAACGATGAGAGAGATGATCATAATGAGAGTGTAAAGCGAATGTCGAATATAGAATACCGAATATCGTAAAACAATACGGCATTCGATATTCGACATTCGAAATTCGAAATTCTACATTCCTCACACTGCTATCGGTGCCTTAATCCCCGGCTCTGGATCGTATTCAACAACTTCAATATCTTCGAATGTGAAATCAAAGATATTCTTTCTGTCCGGATTCAGTTTCAACGTCGGCAACTTCTTCGGGCTCCTCGTGAGCTGAAGTGCAGCCTGCTCAGTATGATTCAGATACAAATGTGCATCCCCAAGCGTGTGAACGAAGTCCCCTACTCTAAGCCCTGTAACTTGCGCAATCATGTGCGTAAGGAGTGCATAGGACGCGATGTTGAACGGTACACCAAGGAAAATATCCGCACTTCGCTGGTACAGCTGACAACTAAGTTTCCCGTCTGCGACATAAAACTGAAATAAACAATGACATGGAGGAAGTGCCATAGAATCGATATATGGCACATTCCATGCACTGACAATCAGTCGACGTGAGTTCGGGTTCTTCTTGATCATCTCGATGAGCTTCGTGATTTGATCGTACGTTGTGCCATCGGGCCCGGGCCATGACCTCCACTGAGATCCGTATACAGGACCAAGATTACCGTCTTTATCCGCCCATTCATCCCAAATGGAGACACCATTGTCCTTCAGATACTTGATGTTCGTTTCGCCTTTCAGGAACCACAAAAGCTCATGAAAAATAGAGCGAGTGTGGAGTTTCTTTGTTGTGAGCAACGGATAACCACTATTCAAATCAAAACGCATTTGATAACCAAAGACCGAGAGTGTCCCTGTTCCGGTACGATCATCTTTTTTTGTGCCGTTTTCCATGACATGCCGGAGAAGATCAAGATACTGCTTCATCGACCGCAGCGTACAAGAATTGTGTTGCAGTCGGCAAACAATCATACTCGCGCCATGAAAATCTCTCTCTTCACCGTTTCCCTCCTGCCATTTCGGCACCCGAATCTACTCATCAAGGCTATCGCAGGCATTGTCATTTGGAGCGGTCTCATCCCCCTCGGGATCCTCCATCTCTGGACATGGATGTTTCAGGAAATATATTTCTCCTTACTCGACATCCCAAAAGTGCCACTGAGAGATCATCTCACATTCGACCGTGGGAGCCTGAAAAAGCTTTCTCTTGGGCAAAAGCTTTCTTGTGCATACTGCGACTATGCAAACGGAACAATCTCGTGGATGAAAGCGGTCATCAACCGAACGGAAGTGTATTCCTGTGCAATCCGTCACCGAACAACTATCTTGGGGCAGGAACATCAAAAAGACTACCTACCCTACGAACAGTTTCAGTAGCACTCGTTACTCTGTCGCTCTAGGTTCACCTTCAAGGCAGCGTGCTGGA
Source organism: uncultured Candidatus Peribacteria bacterium (assembly GCA_964517585.1). Taxonomy (GTDB): domain Bacteria; phylum Patescibacteriota; class Gracilibacteria; order Peribacterales; family Peribacteraceae; genus JAGORY01. Next base: position 65,011 of record CAZFCB010000001.1, read on the forward strand.
CGAATCGTATCTTTTGAGAATGCCTGATACGCAGGTTGATAGTTATTGCCAGCATTCCAGACGGTGAATCCACAGAATCCCGCATCGTAGACTGCGCGGATTTGATCACTGACATCTTTATTCCCAACTGCATATCCCTGAATCCACGGACGGAGCTTCTTGCTGTCTTCAGGCCCTAAGAACTTCGCGTATCCTGTGAGTGTTCTATAGACAAGGTAGTAATTTCGAGGCCCTGGGTTCTTACCCGGAATGTAATACCCATCAGAGGTAAACGTAGCGGGATACGCCATGGGCGAGATGACATCGACAAGTGGGGCAAAACGGCGAACATCCTGCCCAAGAGTTTCTACATTGATATCGTAGCTCCAGCCAAGAATTGCGTAGGTGGAAAGTCCTAGTTTCGTTTTCGGACCACAACGATCAATAGTTTCACGCGCTGCTTTGATAAATTTCTCGACTCGATCTGCTTTTTGCTCTCCAGTAAAAACGCCAAGGGCTCCAAATTCCGCTGTGGAGAAACGAATGTAGTCCAAATTAATTTCATCGATGCCAGCGGCTGCAAGCTCACACATGACTTGCATATTATATTCAATGGCTTCGTCATTACTCGGATCAATCCATGTCTGATTGAGAATTTTACCTGTGGCTGGATGTTTGATACGCGTGTCAGGCTTTTTCTTCGTGTACGCATCGTCTTTGATTGCGACAAAACGACCGATGACATAGATATTCTTCTCATGTAGTTTTTCGAGAATGACTGGAAGATCATAAATATGACGCACAAGCCCAATATCCGTCGCAATGGGGGCAGCGGAATGGAAAAGTATACCGCCTCCTTTCACGTCCATGACGATCGTATCGCCACCGGCTGCGAGTAATTTTTCCACAGTTTCGTCGAAAAACTTCTCTCTTCCAACACTTGTTGCGGTCAGAAACACTCCTCTTTTGTTGTCTGAACGAGGAACGTCTCCCAATTCCGATGAAGGCTGATTCTTAGGTGCAAGTGGCAACGAAGACGCTTCGGATGATGCACTGGCTTCACTCCCAGCAGCTGCATGGAGTCGTTCTAGCCGTTCCGTGCGACGCTTTTCCGAAGGCAAAAGTGGTGGATGATTCGGCATCGACCATCCGGAAGGAGGAAACAGTGCAACCTGCTCTGAGGCAATAACATCAGTCGGAACAATCGGACTGAGAAACTGTAATGTGTACATCGTAACGAAAGCCGTGAGTACCATGGATGTCTTCAGGAAAGGAAAAGATTTTGATGTACCACCGAACGACATAATACGCACAGGCGTTTCAGATTCGAAAGCAAAACCATGGAGTGTCGAGGAAAACTGATCCGTATGTGGAATGTCTCCAAGAATATCAACAGAGAGCAACTGCCTAATGGCAAGGCTGGAATGGATCCGCAGTGAATCGATAACGTCAGAATGCATTGGATGTTGATATGTTTATGTTTCATAACATTATATCAAATTAACAGATTATTATCAATCTGCAATTTGCACACCACATACTCACTAGTGTCCCGTAAACACTGAGAGCTGAACGAGGGGTTTCGCTGTGCAAAAA
>CAZFCB010000002.1:0-51631 GCA_964517585.1 uncultured Candidatus Peribacteria bacterium
AGGGAAAAGGGTGAGAAGACCTTAATCCCTGCGCCAATAACTGGTATATACCCTCAAGCAGGCACTTGCTAAATAAATCAAAAGATAGTATAATAACAGCATTACTTCATACTCATACACATATATGAGCCTCCACCTTCTTGATAAGGAGCAGCGCGAAAAGCTCCTTGTACTTTCCACGCTGTGGACAACGTTCGCAGGAGCTTTCCTCCTTGTGATCACCAGTAATTACTAAACGGAATACGAACACTGGATTGTCACCTACACGCACTCCGCGAAAGCGAGGTGCGTTTTTAGACGCAGAATTACTGGAATCGCGTTCCCTGTGCGATAGGACTGGTACCTTCGATCCAGCGGAAAATACCAGACTCGTCCGTCCACTCCACGCTACCAAGGGACTCCGGTGAGCCTGCAGCTTTTAGTGACGTTTCAAGGATAGCCTGCGTGCCGGGAGGCACGGAGACAGTTGCCTTAAGATCAAGGATGAGTGGTGATCCATTGGACAGAGCTCCAATGGACTGATGAAGAGTTGAACATGTGATTTCCATCGATTGTTCATTGAGCGAGCAGGAAACACTCGCCCCAGATGCTCGATCCATCAGTACCCAATGGCTGACGGTCACTGCGCTATTTTTTACGAGTGAAAATACAAGCTGTCGAAGTTTGAGATTTTTTGTCGGAATAACTGAGCCAAGAAAAGAGTAACTTCCGATGACGATGTCGGTACCTGATGTAAGAGCTGCGGTCTCGGGAGAAACGCGAGTAATACTTGTGATACGACCAAATGCTGTCTGATGCTTGGGGAACGGTCCGCTCAGAGGAATATTCGTCGTCGTATTCGACGTATCGCCTTTGAGCGTTACTGAGAGCGTACGAACTTGCAGCAGCTCATCGGCGAATCCTGCATTGTCGATAGTACGTATAACTGCCCGAAGGACAACTCGTACATCCGTATCGCTTGGAATAGTAAACTGACTCTCCGGCTGCACCTGAGCTTCGAATGTCTGTTTATAATCAGACGTATCGTTATTGGTGCGACGTGTCAGTTTTGCTATGAGCTGCCCCTGCTCAGTCACAAGCTCCAAATACTCGATAGAACGCACTTCTTGGAAAAGCTTCACCTGTACGATCTGCACTGTTGCCGTCTCACCGTTACGACGGATCACACCATCGGCAATGGCATCTGTGGTGCTGCCGACAACGAGAAAATGACTCGTCGACGGCAATGTGAAGAGTGGCGCTACCGATGACGACGACGGGGCTGACGATGTCACTGATGAACTGACGGAAGAAGATGAATCCGAGGATGAGCTGGAAGAAGTCGACGGACTGTACTGCCCTGCTTCCGCCAAACGGTACTCCGAAAGTTTACCGGCCTTCTCGGCGATAAAAGCACCTGCAAGTCGTGCTGCCATGCCGCGTGTCATGGGCGTATCAAACGTGATGCGGGTAGGAATATCCACGCCCTTGGACACTGCAGCTTCATAGTATGGCTGTGCCCAATCTGCGCCTGTGACATTTGGCACAGAGTATCCAAAAAGAAGCACGAGCATTTTGAGTGCTGCATCGTACGTCACTGTGTCAGCGGGATCGAATGTCCACTGATCTTCTGGAAGTGACGCATTGGCGTTGCCACGTACAATGCCTAATTCTTTTGCCGTGCATACATACGGAGCGAACCAATCCGATCCCTGTACATCCGGAAAACAACTTCGTGGAAATGAAGCCGGACGATAGCCTTCTGGGCTTGCGAGGATAGCAATTTTCAAAAATTCTGCACGATTCACAAGACGAGTAGGGCCAAAATGCCCCTCACCGTACCCCTGCACAATGCCTTCACTTGTGAGCAGGTTGATACCCGCTGCTTCGTGAGAATCCGGCCGGACATCGGAGTAATAATTCGCAGGCTGAATACCGATAGCGAGTGCTGATAAAGGCACGAGAAATGCCGTCAGGAGAAGAATTTGTCTATGCATAGACATATGGTGGCTTGCGAAGGTCTGCATGCGCAAGTCAGGAGGCGGAAATGATATGGAATAGTCATTGAAGAAAAGAGTGTTTTACGGTATAATGAATAGAAATTCACATATTCCACACACATCCATAGCTGATAGCGCGACTTTCGCCGGCTTGCCACCGCCACCGCTCCTCATGAGCGGCGAGGAATTGTATGAGATGATCATGGGATCTATCGAACCTGATCTTTTGCTGTCCAATATGTCACAGATTGTTCTCGAGATGGAATATGACACGCAGGACGTACAGACGGAGCGGATAGAACGTTACAATCGTGCCTTTGCCGAATATGATCGCAGACTCGCAGAACACAAACGAAATTGGGACAAATCCTATAACGCCTATCGCCGTGCTTCTATGGAAAGTCTTACCGGTTTCCTGAAGGCAGCGGATACAGATCGTATGGCAGACATCGAGGCGCAGCTCAGTAGTCCAACACTATACATATGAAGCATTCTTTTCATATCGACGGCAATATCAATCTCCGTGAAGCTCGCTTGCTATGCATGTCCCCCTTCGCACACGGGCCTGAGCAGCAGCCACAGGCTGATCCGAATCAACCAGAAGTTCTTCATGTTCATCTTAGCCCTGACCAACTCACATCAGAGCATCTACGACTTATTGAGGAAAGACTAGGGGGACTCCACAAGCAGACAGAGGAAACTGTGTCGAGTGAACTCGATGCATTTGTTACGACGGTGCAACGTAATGTTGACGCGATCAACTCAAGTCCAGGAATCTCAAAAGATATCTTGCAACAGTACATAAGGGGATTAAATGACCAGCTTCATCTCAAGGGATACCACATAGGTATGATTGGAAAGAGGGTGACAATTTCTCCGCATAATCCAAAAGTGTTTGCACCAGAGGTGATTGCACGAAGGGACAAAATCAGAGAATTGAAAGAAAAAATTGCTGCAATAGACGAAAATATCCGACTCCTCATGCGTGGTTATGCAAAGAATGGTGCTGAATACAAAAGATTCAAACATGCTTCAACTCGGCCCAGAAATCAGGCACCCGAAATTACACGTCCTCTCATGGAGCTTGAGCAAACAGCGATGCAGGATCAGTTAGATCCTATGCGTCAGCTGAAAGCACAAAAAAATCAATTGCTGCAAGAGCTCGCTGGTATAACATCGGGCGTCATCAAAGTGCCGGTACCATTGGAAGGAGGTCTACCGGAAGATCCTAGCCTCATCAATGATCCACGCTTTGCCGCAAGTGGAGATAGTGATGGTACGCGCTTCAATCTGACTGGCGCGCCAGGTGGCATCGGTCCTGACGGATTACCATTGCAAGAGGGGCTGCCAAATGCCGCTGAACAGGCGCAAATCCTCCGCTACTGCGCACGCTGGAGGGACTGTAAGACACAGGAGGAACGCGATACCGTCGAAGGCTTCCTGATGATGAGCGGAGTCAATGTGGACAGCAGTGATCTCGCGCATGATGAGATTGTGATGGTGACTCCGGAAGAGCGAGGCATCCAATTCCTCATTGGACTCGTGCACGTGCTCAAGTCATTCATCGACCGCTTGAACAAGAAGAAGACGGATATTGAAGGCGCAAATGTTGGTGAGAAAGATCCGTCAGAGATGACAACGGAGGAACGACTAACGGAAAAAGAGAGCAACGACAAAAAGCTTATTGACCTTAAGGATAAGAAAGAGAAAACCGAAAGTGATATGAAGGACATCGAGAAGAAATTGAATAATGTTTTTGAACCTCCATCCGACGAGGTGAAGACGAAGTTAGAAAGTGATCTGAAGCAGAAGAAAGAAGATCTTAAGACCATCGATGAGGAGATCAAAAAACTTGAAGAGCGTAATGTGGCTTTGGCAAATCCAGAAACGTCGAAAGAGGATGAGGAAGGCATTTTGAAAGAAGATCAGCTGCAAGAAGATCCTGTGTACAAATATTTTATCGAATTCAAAGTAAAGACAAAGTTGATGCTAGGTGAAGCTATGAACCAAATTTTGACGTCCGGTGATGTCGAAAAGAATGTGCGAAGGCTTGCGAAAGCATTAGGATTTAATCTTTCAGATAGTGTCGATTTAGCTGACATTATTAAAGATATGTCGCCAATTTTATTGAAGATATTTGAATCTCAAATCGATGATTCATCGATCGAAAAGAATCGCGAAGGTAAGTATCGCGTTCGACTCGATTGTAGGGAGTCTTTCCATCAAGCACAGAATATCGGACTCATAGACAAGACTGAAACTCTGAGCCCAGAAACAATTTCTCAAATCGCCTCACAAATGAGTTCTGGAGGCGGTTTACCATGTAGAGGGCAAGGTTTGACGGTTATTTCAGATTTCATGGATTCGAAGGATTTCCGATTCGGTAGAGGAAGATAGAAATCACCACTGAGAAATCAGGGTGAAGTGGTATACTGTGACGCATGAATCCAAAACCACTTCCTGTACCAAAGAAGAAACCAAAGACACACATTGCGGGATCCATCTTGGATTTTGTTTCATGGGGAGTACGTGAAATTGCGCTCCCTGTACCAGACTCACTTGTTGCCGCCATGAAGCGGAAGAAACGGAGGTAGAAGCGTTGGCCTGCCATCCAGAGCACAGCGAGTGCGTAGGATGGTGCCCAGGAGAGGACTCTTCGATCGCACTTCACTCCGTTCAGCACAAGCTCAGGGCAAGCTTGAACATTGATGGCTTGCCATGAGATCGAGATCGAATGGTGCCCAGGAGAGGACTTGAACCTCCATATCCTTGCGGATACCAGCTCCTAAGGCTGGCGCGTCTGCCATTTCGCCACCTGGGCACAGGATTACTGTCTTAAGAAGAAGAATCTAGAAGCAACTGCCATGGAGTTTACCCCGAGTTTTTCGAGGGGCCACCTGGGCAATGCGGTCAGTATACCGATACTTGCTCCGAATGCTCATGACCTTACAGCGATGAACAGTTGTTTGTACTTCTGCTCTATTTCTTCATACTTTCTCGCAAGCTCATTGCTGATCAGTCTTTCTGTGCGATGCAGCTCAGATTCCGACTGAGATTTTCGTCCATAGAAATCATTATCGATCTCGTTCTTGCGCCGGATAGATTCTTGCACAATCGCTGCTTTGCGCTCATTCCATTCATTATCTACTTTCTTGCGCTTCACACGAACCTGCGCTTCTACGGCAGCGCGAATGTGCACTATTTGTGCTGGCATATGCCCAGATGCTGCAGAAGCAAGCATGCGCATACCTTCGTTTTCGACCTGCATCAACCGGCTTCTCTTCCACTCTTCCAACTGATACTCACGGACTTTGACATCAGCATCGATGACAGCTTTGCGAGCTCTTGCATCATGCTCTAAGGCTTCTTTGCGAAGAGTATCTGCATGTTCAGCATCATTCATTTTAGATCGATGAGCGTACTCCGCTTGCTTTCGTTCACGCTCTTTTGCGGCACTGAGTTCGTTCTGTCTCTTCTCCATTGCCTGTTTGATGAGCGCGTTTTCATGAAGCTCTTTCATGTAACCCTGCTGCTGTTTTCTGCGCGCATCGCGAACTTTTTGTTCTTCTGCAATGAGCTCCCGTTGCTTGCCACGCCTTTTTTTATCTTCAGCTACTTCCTGCTCCCGCGTCTTCAGCATGCTGCGAAACTGTTTCTTCTCTTGTGATTTCTCTCTGTTTTTCTCCATCGCTTCCTTCATAGCTTCCTGTGACTTCTGCGTTTCAGCTTCCCGACTAGCGATGATCTTCTGTTTGATCTCTTTCTCGTGTTCAGCCCGCTTGCGTCCAAGCTCAGCCGCACGCTCAATATCAGCCTCGCGACTTTCGCTGGAAGCAGCATCGGGAATTTTTGGTGCAGTGCCGAAAAAATCGGAATCATCCATCTCGTTATTATACCAGAAAAATGGCTTCTAGCCTACTTTGGCAGTGTAATTGCTCACTGGTTCTGCTTTGAAAGAAATCAACAGGAGCGGGTTTCCTACCCGCGTTTGGCAACTATCATCAAGCTCGGCAATCCGCAGGAATGAATCCTGCTCCTGTGGGCAGATGTACTTCTTCAGTCGATGCCACTTTGTTTGCAGCTTCAGTGAGTATTTACTTGGCACTGCTACACCTTCTCCTCCACGCTAATCTCCAGTTCTTTCAGTTGCTCCGCTGAAACTGGTGAAGGGGCACCAAGCATCAGATCTTTCGCTTTCTGATCTTTCGGAAACGGAGTCACCTCACGAATATTAGGTTCGCCTGCAAGGATCATGACGATGCGATCGATCCCGTACGCAAAGCCTCCGTGTGGAGGGGCACCATAGGAGAATGCTTCGAGCATGTGACCGAAACGTTTTTGCTGATCTTCGGGAGAAATGCCGAGCATCTCGAAGACTTCTGCCTGAAGAACGGGGTCATGAATACGGATAGAGCCAGAACCAAGCTCGTAGCCGTCGAGCACGAGGTCGTAGCAAATAGAATGCACGGTAAGGGCTTCTTCTTTACGACGCTTCCATTCTTCTTTGTTCGGACTCGTGAATGGATGATGGCTGAATGTGAGTGAACCATCGTCGTTCTCCTCAAACATTGGAAAATCTGTCACCCAAAAGAGTGCATGCAGAGTGGTGTCAATCAGATTGAAACGCTTTGCGGCTTCTAGGCGAATGCGGCCAAGGGAAGCACAGACGATCTTCACTGTGTCAGCACCGAAAAAGAGTGCGTCACCTTCTTTGGCACCCGTAGTTTTCTGCAACTTCTCAAGGAAACCTTCTTGAAAGAATTTCAGGAGAGGAGACTGTGGGCCTTCTGGCTTGAAGAGAATATAGGCAAGTCCTTTGGCTTTCAGTTCACGTGCAAGTGCCGTCCAGGTATCTATTTCACTTCTCGCGAGTGAAGCACCACCGGGAATTCTGATGGCCCGTACAACGCCTGACTTTGACGCGAGAGCATCTTCAAAAACTTTAAACCCACATCCTTTACTGATCTCAGAAACATCGACAATCGGAAGATCGAACCGGAGATCAGGCTTATCTGATCCATACGTATCCATCACGTGTTGCCATGTGAAGCTTTCGACCTTACCCCACTTCAATTTTTTCGGGCTGCACTGTTTGAGTATTTCTTCGATGGAGCCCTGAATAATGCTCTGAACGTCTGCCTGTTCACAGAAGCTCATCTCGAAATCGAGCTGGAGAAATTCTGGCTGACGATCGCCACGAAGGTCTTCGTCACGGAAGCACCGTGCAATCTGAAAGTATCGATCAAGGCCGCCAACCATGCAAAGCTGCTTGAGTTGCTGCGGGGACTGCGGAAGCACAAAGAAGTTTCCTGGGTAGACGCGAGAGGGGACGATGTATTCTCTCGCTCCTTCCGGCGTGCCCTTGATGAGACATGGCGTGTCAATTTCTAAGCAATCCTGCGCGATAAAATACTGTCGAATAATCTGAAAAACTTTGGAGCGGAGTGCGAGATTTTTCTGCATCTTGGCACTACGAAGATCAAGATAACGATACTGAAGACGTAGTTCTTCGTTGACCGCTACAGTATTGTCTATTTCAAATGGAGGAGTTTTTGCACGGCTGAGAATCTCCAGTTTTTCAACGGTAATCTCAATCTCACCTGTTGTAATCTTCGCGTTTTCCATACCGACAAGACGTTTCGTCACCGTGCCTGTCACTTGAATGACCCACTCAGGACGAATGGTCTCTGCGAGTGCAAAAAGCTCCTTGGCAGTTTCAGGGTGACAGACGACTTGCGTGATGCCGTATCTGTCGCGGACATCCAGAAAGATGAGTCCACCATGATCACGCCGCGTACTGACCCAACCACAGAGGGTAGTGGATGACCCCGCGTTTTTTAGGGTGAGTTCGCCGCAGGTGTGGGTGCGCAACATGAAGGCAGGAAAGGCAGAAAAGAAAGAGAGGGCAGAAACCGTTACTTTGCTGTCATAAGCTTTGTGAGTAGGTATGTTAAACGGGCACAGTGATCTTGTATATCCTTTTGAGCTTCTTCCGTAACGTACCCTAAGGAAGTAGAGAGATCGATATGACAATCTACTTCGACTGCGGAACCGCGTGCTCTTGCATAAAATAATTCACGATTTGCCTGTGTTGGCATTGCAGAACCTTCCGCAATATTAGCCATCACCGAACTCGACGCTCGACGTAGTTGGCTAGTCAAAATGAACAACTCTTCTTTTGGAAATTTTTTGGTGAGTTCATACACTTTTATTGTTAATTTTTTTGCCTCCTGCCAAACAATAAGTTTCCTGAAGCCATTGTCATATCTTCTTTCCATATCAATATCCTATCAGATCGTTGGGCACTTACTTTGCTGCCCCTTCTGCCTTTTCTTTCTTTTCTGTCCTCATTTAAAGAATCGTCCAAGTTCCTTCTTGAATTCTTCCACATCTTTAAACTCGCGATGAACAGATGCAAAACGAATGTAGGCGACTTTATCGAGCTTCGAGAGAACTAACATGACATCTTTACCGATGGTCGCGCTTTCTACTTCCTCTTTATTCTTCCCCCATTTTTCCTCAAGGTCTGAGAGCATTTTATCGATATTTTTCTGCGTGACCGGACGCTTGGTACACGCGATCCAAATACCGCGCTCTAGTTTTTCTCGGCTGTACGGCTCACGTGTACCGTCTCTTTTAATGACAATCAATGACGCTAGTTCCTGACGTTCGAATGTTGTAAATCGATGTTCGCATTTTCCACATTCACGACGACGCCTGATCGCTCGCCCCTCTTCTGTAAGGCGCGAGTCGATGACGGCCGTATCGTCGTTCTTGCAACGGGGGCAACGCATAGGAGTGAAAGAAGACGCTCCGGATCACTGAAACTTGCCTTCACGCCCTTTTTATCAGCATAACATACTTTCATTCGACGATCACATTTCCCTGCCGCAGAATACGAATGCCCCCGACGTTCACGCGAACAACCGTAGAAGGAGGTGCGACGGGTAGAGCGCCAGCATCAATGATAAGGTCGGGCATCAAGAGAGACTCCTCCCACTGCGCCAGAATTTCGGCAACGGAGTATGGACTCGGTTTTCCGTGCAAATTTGCAGATGTCGTCGCGATCGGTTTACCAAAAGCTTTGGCTAATTCCATCGCAAATGGATGCGATGAAATACGGACGCCGATGTGCTCATCATTTCCTCCGCCAGACGCTGTGACCCAGAGTGGGGAAGCATCATATTTTTTTGTGAGGACAAGCGTCAGAGGACCCGGAAGATATTTCGCAGCAAGCTCTTCGGCTTTCGGTGAGACTGTGACGTACGATCGTGCGGCATCGATAGATGAAAATAATGCACTGACCGGCTGATCAACGGGTCTCATTTTACTATCGAAAAGATCTTTCACTGCATCTTCACTTGTGAGGTCACAGGTGATGCCGTAGCACGTCTCGGTCGCGTGGATGACGATGCCCCCGCCTCGTAGAGCCAAGAGGGCTTCTTCCAGTGCCTCAGGCGACTCGGGGAGAATTTTCATGTTCTGATAGTAAACTTCTTCACTGCTTCTTCAACACGTTTTTCAAAAATTGGAGACATGGTAACCGTGAGCCCGACTGGGATAATTTCAGTCCCGATTTTGAGCTGAATTTTTTCTCGTCCAGGGAACGTCTCAAAGATTTCCTTGATCTCGAGCATGAGTTCTTTTGGCGCTCTCTGTGGAAGCTCTACCGTGTGAATGGAGATAGATGCTTGTGCTGCGGGCTCTCGATGTTGAACGTCAGCTTGTTCTCCTGTCGTATATTTCTCCATCCCAAGCACTGCGAGTGGCTCTTCTACTGGCATGCCTTTCTTGATCCACGTCGTGAGTGGTCCACTCGAAGTATCCGGAGCCAATGGTACTGGCGCATCTTCCAATGGAATGGAAACGGCTGCGAGAACTTCCCCCTCTTCACCCACCACTTCCACGGTTTCCTCAGATTCGCGGCGCGCTGTCCCTCTCCAATTTTTTGCCTCATCGTCATTGAACATGCCTGCCTGCTTCGCATTGGACACCATTGTTTCGAGTGATGCTCGTTTCATCGCTTCCATCTTCAGCTGTGGAGCACCCATACGCATGTCCAGTGTTCCAGCCATGACGAGAATAGAATCTGCCTTCTCAAGCATGTCTTTATACTGCGCATAGGTACGCGGAAACAGCATGACTTCAATTTTACCTGTTGGGTCCTCGACGGTGACAATGCCCATGCTCTCGCCTTTCTTCGTGTGCAGTACTTTGATGCTCTCGACAATGCCGGCCACAGTGACCTTACGACCCACGTCATCGCCGCTCAAAGTTTCGATAAGACGTGCTTTCTTCCCAATATATTTTTTTAAGCCAGCAAGTGGATGGCTTGAGACGTACAATCCAAGTGTTTCTTTCTCCCACTGCAGTTTTTGGTAACCGCTGGCTGGTTCCTGCGGATCAAATGCAATCGTTGCGCCTGAAGATTCTCGGCCAAGGGATTCGAACATGTCAGTCTGCGACGCGCCAACGTCTCCGGCAGATTTACTGAACTGCGCGATTTTATCGTACTGCGCTACAAGAACGCCGCGCTCACCAAAACAATCGAGTGCTCCGGATTTTGCGAGAGATTCAAGGAGCTTTTTATTCAGGAGCTTGTTGGAGACGCGTCGGGAAAAATCCTCAATTGACGCAAACTTTCCTTCTTTTTCACGGATATCGATAATCTGTCGGATGGAACTTTCTCCGACTCCTTTTACACCCAGTAAACCAAAACGAATATTGCCTTCTGGAAGCGCTGTGAAGTGTGCGAGGGATTCATTGAGATCCGGCGGAAGTACGTTGAGGCCCATGGCACGCGCTTCCTCGATCTCAATAGAGATGCGATCTGTGTCGCCACCCTCGCTACTCAGAAGGGCTGCCATGAATTCTGTGGGATACCGAGCCTTCAGGTACGCAGTTTCGTACGCGATGCGCGCATAGCACGCTCCGTGTGACTTATTGAAACCGTAATTGGCGAACGGTGTAATGACGTCATCGAAAATATTCACCGCGAGTTTTTCTGTGTATCCGCGAGACACCGCTCCTTTTATAAATTTATCTCTCTGAGCATCGAGCTCTTTTTTGATTTTTTTACCAATTGCTCGTCTGAGTAAATCAGCTTCGCCAAGAGAGAAGCCTGCAAAAATTTTGGCCATTTCAAGGATCTGTTCCTGATAGATACCAACGCCGTATGTTGGCTTCAGGATGGGCTCCATGTCCTTGTGAACATACGTTACTTCTTTCTCGCCATGCTTACATTTGATGTAGTCTGGGATCTTTTCCATGGGGCCTGGCCGATACAAAGAGACCATGGCGGTAATGTCGCTAAGATGAGTAGGCTTGAGCTGCTTTAAGTACCGGCGCATGCCGGCAGATTCCAGCTGAAAGACTCCGGTTGTCTCACCGCGCGACAGAAGTTCGAATGTTTGCTTGTCGTCGGTTGGAATGGATGCGATATCAATTTTTACTTTGTGGATACGATCGATGATCAGAAGCGCTGTCTGAATGATGGTGAGATTTTTGAGGCCAAGAAAGTCCATTTTTAATAATCCAAGAGCCTCCAATGGCTTTGCATGAAACTGCGTAATAATGGTGTTTTCATCTTTCGGAGCTCTCTGCAGCGCCGTGTAATTCACTGCAGGTTCAGGTGTGATGACAACACCACACGCATGCACGGAAACATGGCGCGCTTTTCCTTCAAGCTTCAGGGCGATCTCAATGATTTTTTTGTACGTATCGTTTGATTCGATCGCATCTTTCAATTCGTCTGTTGCGAGAGCTTCTTCCAAAGTCGTACCCGGCCTATCCGAAATTACTTTCGCAAGTGCATTCATTTCTGCAAAGGACACACCGAAGGCACGTCCGACGTCTTTCACCGCTGCACGCGCAGCCAGTGTTCCAAATGTACAAATTTGGATGACGCGGTCAGCACCGTATTTTTCACGAACGTATTCCAACACTTCATCACGACGAGTATCGGCAAAGTCGATGTCGATATCTGGCATGGAGATACGTTCTGGATTGAGAAACCTTTCGAAGAGTAGTCCTTCTTCGATGGGATCAAGTGTTGTGATATCGAGAACATAACTCACAATGGATCCTGCGGCAGATCCGCGACCGGGACCCACGGTAATGCCTCTGCGCTTCGCCTCTTGCACGAAATCTGCGACGATGAGGAAGTAACCAGAAAAACCCATGTTCTTGATGACCTCAAGTTCGTACGCAAGACGCTCAGCAACAACCTTTTCTAGTGCGGGATCTTTTTCGATTTGATGCTTGTACTTCTTGATCAGCCCTGTTTCACACTGCTTCATCAGGAGTGACTCCTCTGTATCAACGCCTTGGACAGGGAACTTTGGGATGCGGTACTGACCAAACTGAAGAGTGACATTGCATCGCTCTGCGATGACAGCCGTATTGGCGAATGCTTCTGGTACGTGTGCAAACGCAGTACGCATTTCATCGTCAGTACGCATGGAAAAGTCTGAATCACGCATGCTGAATCTGCCAGCATCACCGACGTTCGCATTCTTCTGGATACAGAGAAGTACGTCATGTGCTTCGGCATCTTCTGTCCGACAGTAATGACTGTTGCATGTAGCAACGAGGGGGACACCAAGTTCTTTTCCGAAATGAATGAGTTGCTGATTTACTTCGCGCTGCCCAGGGACACTCGGGAGATCCATGAGCTCGAAATAGAGATTGTCTGAGCCAAAATACGAACGGTATTGCTCCGTCAGAAGTTTCACGCGCTCAAAGTCTTCTGCGAGTGCTGCCTGCGGTATGGCACCTCCAATGGGTCCTGTAATTGCAATGAGGCCTTTGCCGTATTGCTTCAGAAGCTCTGCATCTACGCGTGGCTTGTAGTACATGCCTTCCAGTGCTGCGCGTGTCGCAAGTGCGAGAAGATTCTTGTATCCCTCCTCATTTTCTGCGAGCAAGACGAGTGGATAACGACGCGTATCCGATGAGGCCTCTTTATCGAGTCGAGTGCGAGCAGCAATATATGTCTCAAGACCCAAGATCGGCTTTATGCCTACATCCTTGGCAGCTTTATAGAATTCGATGAGTCCATATGTATACCCTTTATCCGCCAACCCAACGGCTGTGTGGTTCAGTTCCTGTGCTCGCTGAACGATCTCCTCAGGTGTTGGAAGCCCTTCAAGCAACGAGAATGTAGAATGACAGTGCAGGTGGACAAAACGCTCAGTACTCATGCCCTCACGGTAACATTGTGGAAGCCTCTCGCCAACGCACTCTTGCCGCAATGTCTCTACGGTGAGCTTCTCGATGAAGCAAGTGACTCCTCGATGCACGCTGGGATGAATGTGGGCGTAAGAGCATCATACGTGCCCATATCCTCAGTAAAATCACTCGAACAATACTGCTTCCAAAAATCTGCATCTTTGGACTGAATCTCAGGGTAACAATAACATCGCTTGTAAGCGTCTTCCTCAAGGTATTTCCCAGAGACGTATGGATGGCAATACGGATTGAATGTGCGTTTGGCTACGGCGTCCAATGTACGCTGACAGTGGCCATCGACACAGGATCTCGCGAGAAAGAATGTTAACTGTGGAATGTACTTCTTTGGAAGATCGTCATCGACGATCTTGATGAGTGCTTGCACCGCAGCTTCAAGAGGGACGGAGGAATCTTGCATGCGTTCCAGTGCATCGGTATTCCCCGCCTCAAAGATGCCCATTTCACGCTCAATGTTCGATGTGATCTGCAGTAATTTGGTTGACGTATCTGCGGTTCGCGTCAGTGCGTTGAGAAAAGAGTCGAACACTTGTCCAACAAGATAGTTTGGTAATGGCCTACGTAACCCCATTTTTTCGCGCGCATCGATGTATGAACGTGTCGCAATCCCGGCATTTGGCACGCTCAGGAAATAATCTACGATCGGAAGATGTAGCATGCCTGTTGGCAATGTTTCATCGGGTGACGGATTGTAGGTAAAGTTACCAGAACCATCATCGCGGAGATTATGCAGCTCAAAATAATCAGGGTATGCACTGAGAATCGCGTTGATCTGCGCAGGAGAATCTGAGCTGAAATCAGGCTGAAGCGGCTTGAGGCAACCTGTTTTCTCCTCATGCGATGGCGATGGACGAGCGCCGGGAAGAGTATTTGGTGCAATGGTTCCCGTAAGAACACCTATAACATTATTTATATTAAACAGCGCAAGGCTTACGGTGTTATACAGTGACGTCGAAAAGTTTTCAGTTTCGATGATGAAATTTCGTAGTGTCTCCGCTTCTTGATTGTATGGAGCCACAAGCGTTCCGAGAACGTCTTTATCGCAACCAAAACTCCGAACATCGAACGAGGGTCCGCCAACCACAGCACCACCACCCACGGCAGTAGGAATATACGCAATCGAGTGGACGCCGTAGTCTGTCGTATATGGACAAATTGGCGCAGTGGAGCCGGTTTCTGTGACAGGATTGCCAGCACCGATGTTCCAGAGCGCACTGTCATGGAATGGATAACGATAGCGGAGGAGATCATTGGTGTATGCAGGATTCGCCCCTCCTTCAAGAAACGAGTCGTACGCACCAACAAGGAATTTGTATGTTTCTCGGAGGCCTTTTCCTGTGGAAATTTTGCACGCCTGCACTGCTGCGCTCATCGCTTCCTGCACTTCACGAATCTTAAGTTCAAGCAGATGTTTATCGCTCTGAAAACAGACCGTTCTTTCACGAAGTGATGCAGCCTCCCCCTCTCTTGCTGCTGCTGGGATTATGAGGGAACGAATCAGCGTCTGATTATTATCAATTTCCGATGCGAGAGTCAGTGGATTACATGACGTCTCAGACAGTCCATTGGCAAAACTGACACCAGCATCAGCTCTCTCTAAGACCCCTTGAACCCACGGCGAGAGCGCCTCAGCGTGTACCGCAGTAGGAAGGAGGAGGAAGCCAATGATCAGAAATAGGCGCTTCATGGTGCTGAGGAGCGGAACATTCCTGTCCAAGGACATGCGCTCTGTGTCAGCGGAGCGTTTTTTAGAGACGAGAAAAGATCTGCAATATGCTGCACAAAGTGAGCAAGTTTCCCGAACATTTTTCTTTCAAGTTCTATGGACTGATCAACGGCACTCCTCTGACCAATGGACGCTGCGATGGCATTGAAATCTTCTCCTCGCTGTGACAGGAATGTACTGAGGCCTTGCGTTGCCTGGCTGTTGAGAAATGGATTTGAAATTGGCAATGCTGCATTCTCATTGTCGTTATATGTACATAAGCCCAAGAGAGCCTGAGGTGCGTCTCCATTTTTGGAACAGTACTGGCGCTCGAAATCTTTCACGAGAAATGTGCCGATATATTCTGGTAGAGGATAGGGCGAATCTTCCGCGATTTCCGTGTACAAACCAAGCTGAGGATCTGGGCGAATGCATGCGAGATACGGAGACGTCGCTTCATTGATGACGACTGGATTACGATTGGGAATAAGTGTGTGTCCACTCATCGACTGCAAAAGACATAGGCCGACGTAACACGCATTCGATGTGATGTCATCTTGGTAGAGAATCTTTTTCTCCGGAGAACAAATTTTGGCAAGATCTGCCTTCTCCAGTGCGGGATTCAGATGTCCTGGATCATTCGGATCTTCAAGAGGAATACCTGTGTCTGTAAATAATGTATCGAAGCCACGGCAGATAGCAGGTCCACTCTTGGTTTCTGTAACTTTTTCCGAGCATTGTACAAGTGTAATACTTGATCCATCGCCAGAGTTATCGCAATGTTCGACTGTCTTTGGAAGGGGGCGACACACGTACCCTTGTCTTCCGATCATGCGACTACACAATGGAGATGTAATGGCATTACCTGATGGCGGACCACTACCCTTGTACGCAAAGGGGTATGCAAGATTGTCACCATTCGTCACAAATGTCGGATACGCGTCCGCCGGTTCCAGTGTCAGCCGAAACGCATGCGTGGGGTACACCCACATCAACCCGATATCATCCTTACGTGCCCAGAGTGCAACATTTTTTGTGTTCAGTTTTGGAGTCGAAAAAATACCGAGTGCCTCTGGATCACCAGAAATACCGAGCGCATTTGCGACGTCACCTAATTTGCCACCGACAGAGTCCACCACGCCGGAGAACCGTGGATCCGCTTCGCGTTGATCACGGAAATATCCATGATGAAAGCGAAGAATCGCTCTATCGAGATCTTCTTCGCTGAGTCCACTGAGTTCAGCATCAAGATCGGACACCTGGGTATCGGCACTGCCGTCCCATGGAATGATGGAAGATCCCGTTCCTGACCAAACACGACGAAGTAGTAGAGCATAGAGCGCCATGTCGATTGGCCGATGTGGTTCATCTGCAATTGCAAGTTCTGAACCGCTAGCGAGTGTCATCAAGTCTGCACCGAGTTGCTCGACTTCCTGTTCTGCTGTTAGGAGTGCGAGGATATCAGCCTGTAGTGCGAAACATGATCCTGGCACAAACGCTGCACCCTGAGCGAAATCGTAACCGTTTCCAGACATATCGACTTTGTTCTGACAGAGTCCTTCATTGCCATCGAGTGCAAACGTGCCTGCAATGGCGAGATCAATATCGTCAACGGTCAGCTGAATGCCGCGCGTTCCCCATGACTCCATTTCTTTCACAACAAATCTTGCGATTCGCTCTGTTGGCTTAGCAGTAGGTGAGGCCTTTTGTACTTGATCGTAGAAGAGATCAAATATCGTTGTAGGAGATGGCACCGCAGCAAGCGCTACACGAGGGCTGAGAGCTGCCAGCATCATGCCTGTTGTGAGGACAAGAGTTCGGATCATGGTTTCCTGTCGTGAATAGATGTCGTAGCGTCCCAAATTTTTGGCATACAACTCACCGCGTCTGCAAGTAAGCTCATTTCATTTTTGAGATCAAGCGATGCGCGTTGATAGCACAACAACTGTTTTGCTGTGGCATAGTTCATCTCGAATGAACGGATGGTATTGAGAGTGCGTTCTACTGCCACGCGTGACGTTTGACGCTCTTCAATCACCGCTGAGTGAAGAATAGGCATTCTTGCAGCAAGAT
Source organism: uncultured Candidatus Peribacteria bacterium (assembly GCA_964517585.1). Lineage (GTDB taxonomy): Bacteria > Patescibacteriota > Gracilibacteria > Peribacterales > Peribacteraceae > JAGORY01. The sequence goes on from CAZFCB010000002.1 coordinate 17,005, forward strand.
CGGACATATAGAGAAGAACCGGACATGCGCCGTCACATTGAGGGCTATCCGTCAGCGGCGTTTGGCACATGGCCTCATCAGTTTGTTGTCTGCAACCTCCAGAATCTCCAACAGCGATGCAACAGAATTGTGCAGGTTTATTGATATCGTTATTCAGTGAGACTTCTGCGATGTTTCTGTCTTGAATCTCGGTCAATTTGCATTCGTACTCCCGCTGGAATTCGGCAACAACTGCACCAAAAGATGCAAACGTTACTGGTCTCAGAACAGGAATAGATGCTCCTCCGAATACGAAAGGCACAGTGACATAGTAATGCCAGCCTGGAAGTGCATCTGCGAGCGCGCGAAGCTTTGGGATGGAAGGTTCGCCCGCAGCACCAATGCCACACTTCCACTTGGATGGATTTTTTAAAATATCTTCTCTCTCGCCAACAATATTCGACATCGCTTCCCGATACATTGCGCGCGCTTCATCAATATTTTCGATGTTTTCAAACATCGTGCCGACAGAATTACATGACCGCAGACTTTCTACCGAGGTACTGGATCCACCTTCGCCTCCGCTGGAACCTGTCCCTAGAATGTCGCCGCGTAGAAAACGCGTGGAGCCTGCGGCGATCATCAGTACAAGAATTGTCAGGACAATGAATGGGTGACGGACAAGCGCCGTCTTTCCGTCCTTGAAGCCAGTGACGCAAAATTCGATAATGGTCATGGTGTGAGGTCGTTCGTATTGGGAAGATCGCACTGTCCGATGAAACACGGAATTTGATGCAGTTTGCCAAGCATATTCACCATGTCGGAAATTGCTTTTACTGTTTGGGTTGGAAATCCTTCAAGCATCCAATCCACCATGCCAGCAAGTTGTAGTAAGGACCTGTAACCGCTGTCATATGCGACAGCGAGCCGCAAGATTGCGCGTTCGGACGCGAGAGTCTCCGCTACAAGTCTTTGGCAATTTCTGACGGTATTTGTGGCGTCTGTCTGGAGCTTGGCACTGTCGTCTTGGTTCGATGCAAAATAACATTCTTGATACCGATTCACGGTACGTTCTTTGCAACCAAGAAGATGCATGTCTATTTGTCCGCCATCGGTTTCAAATGATTTTGCAGCAATCTCACAGACAGCTTGCGAGCGACAGCGATACACTCGGTAACTTTCGATGATGGGTTCAATGAGTTCGGATGTCAGTCTCTGTTTCGTTTCAAAAATACCTGTGCGTTCTTCGTCAACTTCGCCAGCTGTCAGAGCAAGAATTGTGCCATCAGATGCTCTCCTGCTTCCAAAGAGACGAGATCTCCAGTCGTCCTGAATAGCTACGAGTTCTGACGCGACACGTGCAAAGCATGTGTTTTCATTATTTTGAGCAGCGTATGCCACTGGCGATCCAAATGGCATGACTAGCGCGATGCCGAGAGCCGCTATTGTCAGAATATTGTTCTTCACGGTGTTGGAGGGGGAATATCAAGCTTCGTTGTTATGGGCAGACTCAATTTCGGAAAAATACGCTGTAGGGTATCAAGGCTCGCATTGAAGTATGGATTTTTATCGAGATTATCGTTTTCTGGAAGAGACTGTGACCGTAGTGTGTCGCCAAGAGCGGTAAAATCTCCTCCTGTGACATCCGGCATGAACCACTGCCACGTCGTGCTCGTACGTTTTTCGGGAGGGAGCAAATAGCACACGACCCCTTCATGACACTTCGGAGGATTGTTGGGGTTCGGAAAATCTTGCTGACGCCTTGCGACTCGTCCTGCAAAATCCTCTTCGCGTTCTGGTATCCATCGAGAGAAAAGACGAGCTAAGCGTTCCTTAAGATCATTCTCGACATGGATAATTTTCGCAGGATTTCCATGCTCCTGATCTGGATCAGGAGGAATGAGAATGCTCGGTGGAAAGCGACAATACGCACCGCGCATGCTCCCTCGATCAAGTGGGAAATTATCGTCACCACCGTCGATGGATGCTCCTGCGGCAAGTGCTTGTTCTTCATTGATCTGTGTACCGATGTCAGTTCCGTCAATCATCTTTCGAAATGTACGCAAAATATTTTTTGCCGGCTCTAAGTCTTGGGTACTTGGCGGTGTGATGAGAGACTTCGCCGGAAGATCAACACTTGGCACTGGGAAAGCACTGAATATTGCCTCGTTTGGCAGCGGTGGCAATTCAGGAAAATCGTCAGGAGATGGCGGCTCAACACCAATAATTGGCGGAAGAGGTAACCGCACGCGCACTTGCACAGGCCATAACGTAGGAATGAGCCATGGATCACGCGGAAATTTCACATTCGAGAAATCAAAGAATTGATCCTTTGGCTGAACGTATCCAAGGTCGGTGAGACTCTGTGGTGTGTAATCCCGGTTACGTTTCTCGCCTGGCTGCCGATCACCCCACCAGTTATCGAGGAGTGAGTAGATCGGCGCAGAGTAACGATGATTGCTACACCACCGAATCTGGCAGGCGTCTGCCTGAAGCATTCCTCGCTGCAAAAGCCTCCAGATGCGTTTCAGCTCACGACGCTGGACAGCACGCTGCGCAGATTCTTCAAGGAGCACACTATTCTGTTGGTACCAATCGGCAAAATATTCACGAATTTGTTTCTGAGAATCGAAAAGCTTGACGAGGTATGTCAGAAGCGAGCCTCGCATGAGCCGAATCTGTTCTACCCTCTCTCTGTATCGCTCTAATTTTTCAATGATCGTCACAGCTGCGTCAGAGAAGGAGTTCCGACCTTCCAAGATTGCAGTAGCATCTTCATCAATTTTCCAGAGCTTCCAATCTGCGATCCGCGCATCGATCTCTGCAACGGAGATAAGAGGCACGAGTACGGGTATTCTCACCTCCTGAATTGGTGCGACGAAGATCCGCTGAAAAGACTTGAGAACATTACCAAGATCCTCAAGACCCGATTTCAGTGTGAGCTCTACCGTGCCATCGGAGCGTGAGACAGTCTGACTGACATACTGAAACAGTGGATCATCATCAGAGAGTCCAACAAGGAATCGTGCAGGCATGATGAGTCGCGTCTGTGGATCTGCAGTCATCTTGAGGAGTTCGCGTTGTTGTGCCTCGAAGAAGATCGCCAGATCACGGTCGTCCGTGTCATCAAATTGATCGGTACGTGCATTTTTTGGCACAGTTTTACTGCCTGTCTGTCGCGTCGTCAGGAGTGTTCCAAAGATAGCCGTTACATCCGTTGGATCTTCGAAATTCTTCTGTAATTCCTTGAGTTTCTCGATATCAATCAGTGTCAAATTTGTATCTGAATCAGGCTTCCATGGTTCTGGATGATTGCGTGGATCTCGAGGATTTTCCTGTACTAAGCTCGGGTCTGGCGTGACTGTTTCTTTCTGGGTATGTCCATTACCGTCTTTCCACTCAGGTTTCTTTGGGTTTTGTTCATCATCAGAAGAGATCACAAATTCACATTGCTCATCGATGCCAGGTGTCACATCAAATTTCGGATCGTAGTCTGTTCCATCTGCATTTGTTTCTTTGTAATACTCATAACACTCAGCGCGAACTTGCCAGACATTATCTCCGCCAGGCGCCGTTACGGAAATTTTCGGCACCATAAAATTTTCGGCATAGTGCCGATAATACGAACTTGCGATTGCCCAGTGGCCACCCCATATATCCACGATGATGCGATATCGTGTTTCGACAAAATTCCCTTCATCATCCATGACGTCATATGGTTCCGCATGGCATTCTGTCATTTTATTATAAAATTCCCGATCCCATGGTGTTCTGCACGTCGTGTCTTGCGGTGGGTCGTCTGGCCATGTTGTCGCGACCTTTGTGCGCTTGTCGCTTGTACCCCGACACTCAAATGTGTACGGCGGATCAAAGCAGTACCGTTTCTCCGGTCCAACCGGACATCCATCATTTGGTTCTGGGCACGGACATGCGGCTGCGGGGTCTTCGCGCGGCATGATTGCCGATGCCTGTCTCCATGCATCATAGAGACGTTTGCAAAACTTCGGTGTCGCCTTATCTGTGCGTAGGCACCAGTCGTACGGATTGATGTCGACTTTGCCAACGCCATCAACAATTTCTACTGATCCATCCTCGTGAATAACAAGATCCTTTTGTAAGCGCTTCAGATCATCATCTATGTAACTATCGTCGTACACGCTGCACGCAGAACTGTATCCCCATGCGCTATCGGGGAATTCAAAGTCGCTACGTTCTCCGATACCTGTTTTTGGATCAAAAAGTGGACCGATATTCCTCCGGCCAGGAAGATCTGGGCTGATGTCAGGAATCGGCACGTCACCATTGACTCTTGTGCCAGCCACCGTCGCATTCGAGTCTTCATCCCAACCACCGCATTCCACAGAATTGATGTTCTGACGCATCTCATCTAAGCCAAACGTAATGTCTTTGTATGACGTTGGCACGTTCATCTTCGGAATAAACGGTGCAGCTAGAGCACTCTTCGTCATGACAAGTGATGACAAGACAACAAATGTCGTCAGTGCATGCCGTACAGAGATAGCGCGAAAATTCTCACAATGCATCGTGCGTCAGTGTACGCGATGACTCTTCGTTCCTCCTATTATTGAGGCTAAAAAATTTAGTATCGGAAAACAAAAAAATATTCCTTCAATCTTTTCTTGTTGCACACTCGTTTCAGTGGGTGTACGTTCGTTCACGTCAACTGCTGGCGCTTCTGTGGCGCCACATAATGCACCGGCACGTGACCTCCTTTACTCCCATTCCCCCTCAGCGATGTTCTCTCTCAATCGTATCGACATCATCGGATACCAGACACAACCAGTCACCGTTCGCCAGACACCCGGCGGCGCGAGTGTGACCGATCTTAATATTGTCGTTCCATACTCATTCCAGTCGAGTAAGGGCGAAACGCTTTCCGGCAAAAGCTTCCACACAGTGACCGTGTGGGGGGCAATGGCGGACGTTGCTGGCCAATATGTCAAAGCTGGTTCTCAGCTTTTTGTTTCTGGTCGCCTTCAAACTGACTCCTGGGATGACACGACAAGTGGTGAGAAGCGTAACAAAACAAAAATTGTCGCGATGGACTTGATTCTCCTTGATCCTAAAGACGGCCAGCGCGAGGCTCCATCCGGAGCTGCTAGTCTCACGAGTTGCGTGAATCGTGCACAAGTTGTTGGTAACGTCACCCGGGAACCAGAAATGCGAACGACGACGAGCGGCCAATCTGTTCTCACTCTTGGTGTCGCAACGAATGAGCGATGGAAAGAGAAGGCAACAGGTGAACTAAAAGAGCGCTCTGAATTTCACAATGTCGTGGTCTGGGGTGATACGGCCAAGGCTGTCCACATGAACATCAAGAAAGGCCAACGCGTCTATGTCACTGGCCGCGTACAGACTCGCACGTGGGAAACGCAAGAAGGAAAGAAGCGTGCCACAACGGAGATTATCTCAGATCAGGTGACGCTACTTGGCCTCAAGAGTGCTGATGCTATCTCTAACGTCCAGTCTGACGGCGCTACTGAAGTTGAATCCGCACAGCCTTCACGCACTTCTGAGAATGCGACTCCCGTCGCTGCCGGAGGCGCGATGCCGGATATTAAATACGAATCCGAAATCAAGCCGGAGGATTTACCGTTTTAACCACAAACGTAGAGACAACCCATTGGGGCGTCTCCTGACTGCAATCGTTGCACCCAGTTTCCGAGACGCGCGCACCGCATGTCTCTACCGCAAGAATGATCAACCCTTGTCCATTGGCGGCAGGGGTTCTTCAATTGCATCAGAATCGTAACGAGCCATCTCTCTCGAAAAACCGCATCTCTACTTCCAAATTCTCTGAGATTTTTTTCTTCACCTCTTCTACCACTGCAACCGCATTTGCGTACGTGCCTTCACCGGTATTCATGAGGAAATTTGCATGCTTTGGTGAGATTTCAATACCTCCTACTTTGTAGCCACGGAGGCCTACCGCATCAATGAGCTTCCAAGCAGGAGTATCTCCTACAGCCTTGAAACACGAGCCTGCGGTTTTTGCGTGTGGCTGCGTCTCGATGCGCTTCTGCAGCAGTGTTTGAATGTTTGTCGTCATAGCTGCTGGGTCGCTTCTGGGAAGTTTTAGTGTCACCTCCCAGATAATCAGGCCGCCTAATGTTCCACTTTCCACTTTCCACTTTCCACTTTTAAAGATGCTTTCTCTATAACCAAACCCACACTCATCTCTGGAAAGTGTCTTCCATGTGCCATCGTACACCGTGACGGATTCGACAAAAGAATCAATCCAGACGCCTTTTGGTCCTTGTCCAGCATTGCCAAAAATTGCTCCGCCGATGGTTCCGGGGATTCCCGTAAGAGACGAAAGATCGAGACCGAAACGTGCTACTTCATTCATAAGCATGGCAAGATTTTTTCCTGCACCGACTGTCACCATGCTGTCTTGTATATCGGTTTTTGCATGCTTCACCTGTACAACGAGTGCATCAACCGTATCTGCGAAAATTGTATTTGATCCGCTCCCTAACGGTATGATTTTTAGTTCATGCTTCATGGAAAACTTCAGCGCCTCTTCTACGTCTTCCTTTGTCTCTACTTCAGCAAAGTATCGCGCAACTCCTCCAATGCGCATGGTTGTTTTTGGCCGAAGGGTAACATTTAGGATGAACTGCAAAGAGAGTTGGGTACGTAAGGTAGGTGGGGTTGGTGGGGTAAGGAGGGGGAGTGAATATTACACCTGAAGAATATCAAAAACCTGCCACTCCTATCCTACCACTACTATCTTTCCCTCTCACCTACTGATCAAGTCCGTCACTTTCTCCATGGATTCATACAGCTTCTCTGAAAAAATATCCTTCTTCTGTGTCTTTTGAAGTAGCGCAACAAGAACGACAGCTCCAGCGATGACAGCAAGAATAATACCGAGATCCTGTATTGCCGGCTGGATGCGGAAGAGAAGGAGGCCGAGGAATATTGCGACTGCAAGAAAAACACCGGCAATGATGCCGACGCCGAACGTTACGATGACAAGTTTTGTTCGATCTTCCTGCTTGTCCTGCGGAGCAGATGCGAGTGCAGTAAGAAGATCGCTACTCACGATCACAGGGTCATTGTCGCTGCGCTTAAAGAGTACTTGCACCTTACGCTGCAAAATAAGGCTCACGAATGTTTTAAAGGGAACAGAGGTCTTACCCTCGATCACTGCCTTGCCGCTTGTGTTACTAATCTCTACTTCGAGCTCGTCCATGGAACGCATTGTACCAGACTTAGACTGGTGCAACTGCAAGACGTTTCATTGTTTCAGTTTTACCGAGCAGGTCAGCCACTTCGTACGCACCCGGGCTGTACTCGCGACCAGTGAGCATGGCTCGTAGCGGCCACAGGACCTGACCCTTTTTAAAGCCAGATGCAGGGAGACCATTTTCAATAGCAGCAACGATGGATTCGCGATTCCACACGTCTTCTGACACGGAGCCAAGTTGAGTGTTCAAAAAGTGCAGAATTGCTTCCACCTGAGAAGGCTCTATTTTTTGTTTCGGATTCGCCACGAGTGCCATCGTAGGGCTTACTGGTGCGTAAAAGTACCCGAGCATCTCCGGTGCTTCCTGAAAGAACATAATACGTTCCTGAATGAGAGCGGCGCGCTTCATAAATACTGAGTCACTCGCTGCTGCAGGAAACTTTTCACTGACAAGAGGGAGGATTCTTGCCGCGAATTCTTCCACAGGAATCTTGCGCATCCACTGACCTTGGAGCCAATCGAGTTTTTGAAGATCAAAAACGGCGCCTGCTTTCTGCACTCGCTCAAGAGTAAAAGCCTCCACGAGTTCTGGGAGTGAAAATATTTCTTGTTCGGTACCCGGATTCCACCCAAGGAGCGCGAGAAAGTTGAGAAGTACCTCCGGCAAGTATCCCTTGTTCAAATAGTCCTCGACTGCGACTGAATTTTTTCGCTTACTGAGTTTTGTGCGATCTGGATTTAAGATGAGTGGCATGTGCGCATACTTCGGAGCTTCCCAGCCGAGAAATTTGAAAAGTAAAAGATGCTTGGGGAGTGACGACAGCCATTCTTCTCCACGATTCACAAGATCTATCTTCATGAGATGATCATCGACGACGTGTGCGAGGTGATACGTCGGAAACCCGTCGGATTTTAGGAGAACTTGGTCATCAATGGTGTACCCCTTAAACGTCAATGTCCCATAAATAATGTCATCGTACGTCACAGACTCTTCACGCGGTACTTTCATGCGGATGACATGTTTTTCGCCAGCGGCTATGCGTTTCTCGACTTCCTTCTGCGGAAGAACGGCACATGTTCGGTCGTACATCGGCGCCTGCTTTCTCTTCTCTTGGTCTGTGCGCATCTGTTCTAGTCGCTCAGACGTACAGAAGCAGTGATACGCGTGACCAGACTGCAGTAACGCATCGGCGTACGTACGGTACACATCGAGACGCTTGGACTGATGATAAGGCCCGTAGGAACCTTTTTCGACAAGCTCACCGTGCGCATCCAGTACGACGCCTTCATCGGGTGCGAGGCCGACCTTCGTGAGAGTGCGGACGATATTTTCTGTTGCACCCTGCATCTCACGAGCCTGATCAGTATCTTCGATCCGAAGCGTAAACGTGCCGTGTGTCTTCCTTGCAACGAGCCACGCAAAGAGCGCCGTACGAAGAGCACCGACGTGAAGAAGGCCTGTTGGTGAGGGTGGAAAGCGAGTGCGCAAAGGGAAGGAAGGGTAGGTTTGGAACGTAGAGTAGGAAGAACTCGTATTGTCAGAATAACGAAGCCCCATCTTACCTACCAACCCTATCATCCTTACCACGTCGTTTCATACACTATTTCACAACCACGACATTGAACGTGACCTTGTCCTTTGGCATGTCAGATCCATCGCGCGGAACTCTGGCAATAGTATTGACGACGTCCTGACCGGATGTGACGCGTCCGAAGATTGTGTAACTTGGCGGAAGTGGATAGTCAGCATCCATGATAAAGAATTGACTGCCGTTCGTATGAGGACCACGGTTTGCCATAGCAATGACACCTGCTTTGTAGCCAGTTTTGTACGTTGCTGAATTCGGTTGGATCTCATCTTCGAACATCTCACCAAAGACGCTCTTCCCGCCAGTTCCGTTTCCACTTGGATCTCCTCCTTGGATCATGAATCCTGGAATAACGCGGTGAAATGTAACGCCACTGTAATAACCACTCGAAGCGAGTGCCATAAAATTTGTGACAGTCTTTGGCGCAATGTCTGCGTCGAGCTCAACAGTGATATCCCCTTTACTCGTCTTGATGATAGCTTGGTGCTTACCCTTCATGATGCCACCGTCCCACTTCCATGCTTCTGGCGCGACTGAAGAAGAAGATGACGAGTCCGATGAAGCAGATGATGTTGGCATGGCGTCGATGGATGAAGAACTAGAAGAAGTTTGGGTACCGTTGGTAGTGGAAACCGGAGTCTTTGCATTACATGCGCTTAGGCCAAGTGCGAGTGATAGTGTTAGAAGAGAGATGATTTTCTTCATGGGAATGTTGGGAAGAACGGATCAATACTTTACCCCTGGAACGGAAGTACGTCCAGAATGATGTCCGCAACGTTGGCAGCAGCGTCCGTTGGCAGTGCTTTGGAGAGCGCTTCACCCATTGCTATGCGTCGTGGCTCATCTGAAAGAAGCCGCCCTACGACATGCGCGAGATCTGACAGATGATCCTGCGAAAGAAATTCCACTGCTTGTCGTGCGGCCAAGAATTCAGCGTTACGAATTTGGTGATCGTGTGCCACTCCTGGAAGTGGGACGACGACGGTTGCTTTTTTGAGAGCAGCAAGTTCAGACAGGACGCCAGCTCCGGCGCGAGTAATAACGAGGTTCGCAAAGCAGTAAAGATGTGGCAGCTCATCAAGCACGGTTGTACGAGCAAAATATCTTGCATGCTTGCTGTGTATCGACTTTCCCTCTCCCGTGAGATGGATAATATCGGCGAGATCAAGAAGAGCAGTGAAGTTTTTTTCGACAGCTTCATTGATGGCCACGGACCCCTGACTACCCCCGATGATCATGACCACTGGCCGCCGACCCGAGAATCCTGTCATACGTTGCCCTGCAGCATGAGAGCCAAGGAAAATAGATGACCGGACAGGATTCCCTGTTTGTACGCATTTCTTCTGCAGAGAGTCAGGAAATGTTGACTCAGGAAATCCGGTGCAAATTTTAGTTGCGATGCGACCGATCAGGCGATCACTGAGACTCGGGACGCTATCGGAGGCATGGAGAAGAATCGGCACTCTGAGAAAAAATCCTGCAATACACACTGGGACACTCACAAAACCACCTTTACTCAAAATGAGAGCTGGTCTTTGCTGTCGGAGATGAATGCATGACTCGAGAAACGAACGTGCAAACTGTATGGGAAACAGTAGAATTCTTATGGAAAATCCTCGCGGAAATTTCCCAGCGTGAATGACGACACATTCCTGATTTGTATGTTTGAGTGCCGATATTTCATCAAGACGAGGTGAACAAAAAAAGACTGGTCGTACGAACGGATTTTTTTGCACCACCGCCTCTGCGATGGCAAGCGACGGCATGAGATGACCGCTGCTGCCTCCGCCGGAGAAAATGATCGTACGGTTCTGCACAGGTTAATGGTGGATAAACCTTCGAAGGATACTCAAGCTTTCGGTTCTATTCCGACGACGTACGGACACTGTCTCTTCTGTTGAGTGCATAGAAATATTCAGGAGGATGCCTACACCCGCAAGTGTAGAGAGGAGTGATGACCCTCCGTAACTAATGAACGGTAATGTCAGGCCGGTAATGGGGAACAGCGAAAGATTCACGCAAATATTGAGAAGCGTCTGAAATGCGATACATGTTGTAATGCCGGTAGCAACGAGAAGTCCAAATCTGTCTGGAGCATTACGAGCAATCCTATAACCGCGATAAACGAAGATCCCATAGAGTGAGAGAATAATGAGAAGACGGAGAAAACCAAGTTCTTCAGCCATCGCTGCAAAGATCGTGTCGGATTGAACTTCTGGAAGATAACCGAATTTCTGAATAGATTTACCATATCCAACACCAAACATGCCGCCACTCCCGATGGCGATGAGAGCTTGGTACACTTGAAAACCGATACCTTCACGGTACGTCATGTCGTCAGGGTGAAGAAGAACATGAAAGAAAACGGTGAAGCGATTTCGAATGTATTCTTTGTTGAGAATGATCGGAAGCCCAAGAAGGCCTGCAACACCTGCTCCAAGAAAAAGGTGAAGGATATTGCCCCCTGCAACGAAAAACATGACCGTCGCGATGACCGTAAAGACGAGAAATGATCCAAGATCCGGCTGCATCGCCACGAAAAATGTCGAGATACACAGAAGAATCACGAATGGAATAAATCCTTCCTGAAAAGTCGCGATAGAAGTTTCTTTTTTCTGAAGCCATACGGCCAGATAAAAAACGAGTGTGAGTTTCAGAAATTCAGATGGTTGGACGGAAAAGAATCCAACATGCAACCAACTTCGCGCTGTCCCGTACTGATTGCCAATACCAGGTATGAAGAGCAGCATGAGAAACCCCATATTCATGAGAAAAAGTGTGCGGGCATGACGTTGCCAGAAGTGATACGGAATGATGCTCACAACGCCCAGCGCACCAAGAGCGACAACCACGTGAAGAAAACTCCTCCAGAGATAAAACGCATTACTCGGCGCATCCCAGCTTCCACTTTCCACAAAACGCTGTGTTAACTGATAACTCTGAAACACGGAGACACTCGCAACCATGGCAAGTCCGAAGAGGGACAAGCCGAGTGCAATGCCAAGAAGGAGAAAATCTGCTCTCCGGAACATGGATATTCATCATACTCTGCGAATCGAGGGAGGGGAGGGGGCTTCCGTAAGAATCTCTTGCTACACTTGCCGTGTGATTCTCTTTCTTAGTTCCATCACGTCATTGGCAGTAGCGCTTCTCATATCATGGGTAGCCTCAGGCATCGTTCGTCCCATTGTTCTTATTCCTGGGTTTTTGACATTACAATTATCGAAGAATCCTGGCATAGCATTCTCCATCAACATTCCTTCTCCATGGGAGGAAATTCTTATTCTGTCCGCACTCGGAGCTGTGTGTGTCATGGCAATTCGATCAACATCACACTGTTTTGGATCCATTGCTTTCGGACTTATTATTGGCGGAGCAATTGCAAATCTCATTGATAGATTTCCTGACGGGCTCGTGACTGATTACGTCGCCATAGGAACATTCCCTGTTTTCAATGCTGCAGATACCTGTATTACAATCGGAGCAACCTTCTTACTTCTTGAGGCATACGTACAACGTCCGCAGAAGCCTTGAAAATGGCTATTTCCTGAAAAAGTGGTTATACGCTACACTCACCCAGCATGAGAACCCGCCCGAAGAGAGATATTGTACCAACGGCAAGTACATCGGCGCTGAGGACGCCTAAAAGCATTATACGTGATGTCATGGAAATGCGCGCCCCCTCAGATACCATCAATGTCCAGTATCGAATACAGGGTGGACATCCTCTCGCTGGCACTATCGATATTAGCGGCTCGAAGAACGCTGCACTCCCACTGATAGCAGGTGCGGCAATATGCAAAGGAACATCTGTCTTCACAAACGTCCCACGCCTCAGCGATATTGACACACTCCTCAAAATTTTTACATTCCTCGGTGCGTCTGTGACAGTAGAAGGAACCACGGTCACGATCGGAACGGACACACTTATGAATAGACCAATTCCTCATGATCTTGTCAGCAAGCTCCGTGGGTCCATCGTACTTCTCGGTCCGCTCCTTGCGCGATTTGGCGAAGCAGAAATGGCGTACCCTGGCGGATGCGTTCTCGGTAAGAGGCCGGTAGGAGCACACATCGAAGCATTCCAGCAGATGGGCATCGAGGACTTGAGTACGGATGCAAAACTACATCTGAAAGGAGTGCCAAAGGCCGGACACGTCGTTCTTCCTGAATTCTCTGTTACTGCTACGGAGAACGTCGTACTTGCTGCGGCAATTACAGAAGGAAAAACAACCATTGAACTTGCTGCAGCAGAACCGCATGTCCAAGATGTCTGCGCGTTCCTCGTCCATCGTGGTATTGCCATTGATGGTATGGGTTCTCATACCATTACGGTGCACGGCAAGAAAGGACTACTCGTAGGAAAAACTCATGCTGTCATCCCAGACTATTTGGAAGCAGGAGTATTTTTACTCGCGGGAATTTTGACGAAGGGAAAGGTGACAATTCGCGGCGCAGAAATTTCCCATCTGACGTCATTCCTCGGTGCGCTGCGTCGTGCAGGAGCATCGTTCGTTATTTCAGATAGTGGCGAGATTACAGTGGACGGTGCTGCCTCAAAACTGAAGTCCACTCGTATTCAAACAAATATTTTCCCAGGATTCCCCACAGATCTTCAGGCGCCGTTTGGCGTTCTGCTTACACAGGCAGAAGGAGTGAGTAGAATTTTCGAAGTGCTCTTCGAGGGACGCATGGCATATCTCTATGAACTCGAGAAAATGGGTGCTCAGATTGAAATCCTCAACTCACATCAGGCTCTCGTCATCGGCCCGACCGAGCTCCGTGGCAGGCAGGCTGCAAGCAACGATATCCGCGCCGGTGCCGCGATGGTACTTGCGGGGCTCTGTGCTTCTGGTGAGACGGTCATCACGGACGTGCGATACATCGAACGAGGATACGATCGTCTGGAAGAAAAATTGCGTTCGCTCGGAGCTGACATCGTACGAGAGGAAGCCTAACGGTTCGAGACGCCTGCGAGGCTCCTCACCGTGGCATTTTGTCACATGTCATACTGAGGAGCGCGAACATTAGTGAGTGCGTCCCGAAGTATGGTCTCTTGGGGGCATATCGACACTTCCTCACGAATACGTTTTTCTCTATACTCTTTACATGATCACGTTTTCCTCATCTGATGACTCCGCTTGCTCGGTTCAAACGAGCTCAGCAAAGTTTGATGTATTTCCAACGAAAGTGCCGAAGGACTCATGGTGTCTTCTGAGTCATCCTGAGGAAGAATTGGTGAACAAAAAAGCTATAAGCTGGCCTGGCGAGTACGACTTTGAAGGCGTCACTGTTCGCGCAATAGGTCAGGAGGAAGGTAAGCAGGTTTCGTACGCATGCCATACCGAGAACGTGCGCTTCGCATTTGTGGATGCGCCTATTCTCGATTGGACAGATACAGAGATTGAAAAGCTTGGTGATGTGGCTGTGCTCGTTATCGCAGCGGACAATCCGAAGAAAATCACTGCACTCGTAGAAGCTGTAGATCCTCGAGTCATTATTCTTTTCAACGTGAAAGACGGTGATCTCGTAGGAAGTGCAAAAGCATGTGGTGCTTCCGCACCTGAAACTGTGTCTGAGTACAAAGTAAAAACGAGCTCACTGCCGCAGGATTCACGTCACGTTGTCGTTCTGAAGTAAATCTATCCTCAATGCTGTATTGTACGGGTCGTTTTGTGGTCCCATAGTTCCCACCTGCGCTCACGAGCTTCGGTGGGCAAGCAATGGACCCATCTCTGCTCCTTCACTTCGCCTCGAAACTACGGTAAGGACACATAGAACACCCTATCCGCCGTAGTCATTCCTCGTTACATGCTCTTGTAGTTCAATGGATAGAACGACCCTCTCCTAAGGGGTAAATGCAGGTTCGACTCCCGCCGAGAGCACCATTCGACTCGCTACGCTCGCTCATGGTCCTCCGCTTCGCTACGGGCCTTTTTTATATACAAAGAGGCGATTGACGGCAATCGAAGTCGCAGCGGAGTCGAACTGCCCATCAACTTTGAATCCTTGAACTTTTAGAGAGAAACCCAAAATAAAAGTTTCTTCGGGAGCTTTTGCCCCATGTTGGTCGAGCCTTCCAATTTTCCACCATTGGCTTCAATGATTTTTCGTGAACCAGTATTTGTCTCATCACAAGTGATACGCACCTGAGTAATACCTAATTCCTTCGCTTTTTCTAATCCCATCCTCAGTATTTTTTTGCCATAACCTTTCTTCCGTTCTGAAGGACGAATCCAATAGCCAATATGGCCACCGACAGTCCGTAAATGCTCAGTAAGTTCATGCCGAATAGTTGTTTCCCCTATGAACATGTCCCCATCAATGAGCCAGTACGTCGTTGCTGGAATCCAGTTTGGTGGAAGTCGTTCTCCTTTTGCGTGGCAGAGTCGAATGTCTATGTACTCCGAAATGCTTTTTGGTGAACCAACTTCTTCCCAAAATCCGATTCCTTCGGCTTGTCGCATTTCTTCAACTGCTTCGGAGAAACTGTTTTCGTAGGCCATCGCAGGCAAAATCAACTGCACCTCTGCATTGTAGCATTCTGCAATTCGCGAAGGCATTTTTGGCCTCGGTACAACAATAACTAACGTAAAAAACAAATAGGAATACTCTGGCTACCATCAAGCTTCCACAAACGCTTTAAATCCTCCATACGAAAGGCGCTTCATGTCGAAAGGCATTGGCCTATCTTTGTACTGACTAGGTTGCATCGCGGGATCAGCCATCACCTTCTTATTCACAGCATCACGGTGCTTGCGAGACTTAAAGACGATGAAAGAGAAAAAGACGACCTCATCTGGCTTTGCCTTTGCTGCTTTTGGAAATGTAAACGTCACACCTTCTGGCGTCATATCATCAGCCATCGCCTCCACGTATTCGAGCGCTCCGTACCTCTTCCACGTCTTCGCACCCAATTGAGCCATCTTTCTATATTCTTTCAGCTGGTTCTTTTTCACACAGAGGATGAATCCATCAACGTAGCGCATAGCGAGTGGGAGAAATTGTTACCAACGTCGAACAAATTATAAACAACTTACACATTTTTTGTAGTATTATTCGCTCTAACGTTGAAGCAGTTTTATCTTCGGTAAGATGAAAGCTGAGGTAAAATATGCAGGAATACTCTGATGAGCACGAAATAATGTTAGACCGAGATACGATCTACGCTGCATCAAATCTGGCCTTATTGTCGACCATCCACTTCTGACGATACTCTTCTGTGTGGCTCGGATCTTTCATGAAATCCGCATGAGCCTCCATGTAATGCGGCATGAGAGCCATCATCCATACTTCAAATGTCTCGCCTTGCGCAGTTGCGTCACACAGATCGCACTTGAGGGTTTTCATAGGTGACAGAGAAAGGGCAAAAATTCGCCTAGAGAAAACGGTACACACCGTACGTAGAAAAACCAAAGAGTAAAAATTGAAAAAAGAGGTAGATGGTTTCCAGCGCAAGAAATGAAACATGTCGCGATTCAGCATGTTTTGCCATCGCCGCGAGGACATGCGAGCTCCAGAAAAATATTCCAGAGAGAAGCACAAAGATCATCGTCGACAAAAGTGACGACTGATACTGTGGAAGAAACGAAAGCCCTAGTGAAAGAGTAGCGCCTTGGATCACCATCGACAGTAAGCCGAGTAATGGTTTTGGATTGTCGCCAAAATAGTTCCATTTTTGATAGAGGGGTTTAAAGAGCACCATGTGCCACACGAGTGCGTACGGAAATGTCACAAGACAGTAAGCAAGTGTACTGAGAATAATGAATTGCATTGGCGTACTGTATCTCGAGTGCCATACATCAACAAAAACTTGTTGCACCTCGCCTTCGCTTGGCTACTAGGATGATGACTCCTGACATTCGGGCATTGCTCTCGTAGAAGCCGAAAGACCATCGGCATCAGCATGTTGACATAATATTGATTTTAGTATGTATTAGCGTATAATACTTGGGTTGCAGACCCTCGTTGGGTTTGTAGCACGCTCATTGGAAAGCGCTCGATTCTTTTGTTTCACCTCAGTGCCCCTAAAGGGCAGAAAGGGGCATTATGTCCCCCTCATTTTTGCGCGCCTTTGCCGCATGCGTTGTTCTTTCTGTGTTCGTAGCTCCGTGCGTTGCGGAGGATGAAGACTTTTCACGGCTGGATGAGAGCCGGTGGTCAATTCGTTATCCCGGCCCGGGTGCAGCAACCCAACTTCTTCAGAAAGAGTTTGTTCTCCTGAACCGTCCTTACTTGCTGAGCAAGCAGGAGTGGCCAGGAGGGGAGATCTCTTTCCAATGGAAGCCGTCTGTGTTGGTCAAAGGAGATGACGACCGTACCTACGGCGATCACATCGCCGTCCTCTTTTTTTCGGACGGATCAATCCGAGAAGTGAGATCCTACGAACCCCTCACAGGGATCGTGGTTCGGATCGATTCGGTGACCGGCGATTGCTATATCCAGCAAGCGATCAACGGTCCCGAGTTGTTCGAGAACCTTATACATTTCAAAGGTGTCGAGCCCATCGATCCCGAAGCTTGGCACACCGTCAAAGTAACGTGTGGCGGCAAAACTGTTGCCGTCGACCTGGACGGAAAGCCTGTCGCCAAAGCGGAGCTCCCAGCTAACGCCAGAAAGGGCAAAATGTGGGGACTCTACAACCGCGAGGCCGTCGGACCGGGACAACGAATGTCTCTCATCCGAAGCCTGAGCTGGACGACCAAGGGCTCAAAAGCTGAACTGTTGAATATAGACCCTTGAATTTTTTTTGCTTCCAATGAGCAAATCGACCGGTGTGCAGCAATGCATGCCGGTCTTTTTTGATGCATCGATAGAGAGAGGAGTATAATCGCTCTCCTGTGTCTCTCCGACGTACGATCATCGGCCTGACGTTCGGTTTTGTGCTTCTGTTTTCACAAACGGCGTCAGCCGCAGAAGATGTTTCCTGTCTCCAGAAAGCGATCGATCGTCGCCAGACAGATCTTAAAGATACGTACATGGAATATTCGAAGATGATGACTGATGCCGTGACTCGGCTCACGGCAGATGAAAAGTCTGCACTAGGCCAGACTGACTCAGGTTATCGTCAGAACAGTACATCAGCTGCGCTCAGTAATTTTAGGTACGCTGTGGATTCGAATTGGCAGCAACTATCGGCACGTTTGTTTCAAATTTGGAGTGGCTACTACCGGGAACGCTACCAGTGCGGATTTGCTCAGGTAGCACCGCCAGCGTACGGCGGTTACAACAATAATGCGAACTACGGTGTTCGTACTTATTGCACACAACCGGTATTGCAAGCGCCTCCTGCTGGCTGCAACTTCGAATGTGCACGCGATAGTAACGGATGTGATCGGTGCCATCTCGCGTGTCGTACTCCTGTTAGTTATTCCGCCTGTGGCTGCCCCCCTCTCCTTAGCCCTGTCTGTTCGCGAGATAATCGTACGTACGATAACGCCTGCCTTGCATCATGCGATGGCAGAACGATATGGCACATCGGCGTGTGTCAGTAACGAATGTACCTGTGGCGTATATTCCTTGCCTTACTCTGCATCTGCAGGTGTTTCTTCTCCATCTTTCTTCTTGACAGCCTTCGATTTCTTTTTTTGAATCAAAGAAGAAATTTGGACAGTTAGTTCCGGCAACCACTCATCTGTCTGTGCAGCTTTTTTAAGGTCCGACTCGGAGATACGCAGTGTCGTTCCTACAATGCGCCACTGCGGACAGATGTGGAGGAGCTGCATGATTTCTGTGGCTGTCACGCGTGGTGCAAGACTGACGACGATGTCGCGCTTTGCAGCAGACACAGTGTCCATCTTGATCCGTACGACTCCGGCACGACGACATGCCATTTTTAACCGAATAACAGAGAGAAGGCTTTCTGCCTGTTTTGGCAGTGGCCCGTATTCCTCACGGAGGTCTTCGCCGAAATCAGCGAGCATCGCTTCATCTTCAGAGCCTGCTAATTTTTGGTAGACACTGATTTTCTCTTGCTCGTCGGGAATATAGAATGATGGAATGAGTGCTTCAAATGGCAGAATAATTTCGATTGTCTGTGGCATCTCGTCCTCAGAACCCTTGCCACCAGCTTTCAGCTCTTCTACTGCGCTCTTGAGTAAGCGTAAATAATGGCTGACGCCAACGGTTTGCATGTTCCCGGACTGCGATGCGCCAAGGATTTCTCCTGCGCCACGTATCTCAAGATCTCGCATGGCAATTTGGAAGCCACTGCCAAGCTCACTCGCCTCTACGATGGCTCGCAGACGCTTCTTTGCGTCATCTTTCAGGCGCTGTGAATGATAGAGAAAATACGAGTACGCCTGCACCGTTCCTCGGCCAACGCGACCACGAAGCTGATAGAGCTGCGAGAGTCCAAACTTCTCGGCCTCATTGACGATTAGTGTATTAGCCCTCGGAAGATCGATACCGTTTTCGATGATCGTGGAACTTACGAGCACGGAATACTTCCCATTTTTAAAATCCACGATGCGTTCTTCCAGAAGCTCTGGTTTTAACTGTCCGTGGGTCACTACAAACGTCGCCTGTGGGATAAGCGCCTTGAGCTTCATCGCGAAGGCATCGATCGTCTCAACGCGATTGTGAAGCATGTAGACCTGTCCGCCGCGTTCGACCTCTTTCATGATGGCCTCACGTACAAGTGCATCTGAATACTTGCGAACTTCAGTGATGATGGGAAGCCGCCCAGGAGGAGGGGTGGTGATCGTTGTGATATCACGAAGTTTGTGGAGTCCTAAATTGAGCGTTCGGGGAATGGGAGTCGCCGTCATTGTGAGAATATCGACGGCGGCACGCAACTCTTTTAGCTTCTCTTTTTGCTTCACGCCAAACCGCTGTTCTTCGTCGATGATCACAAGGCCAAGGTCGCTAAACTGCACGTCGTCTTGGAGGAGCCGATGTGTACCAACGACGATATCAACACTTCCTTCACGAAGTTTTCTCAATGTTTCTGTCTGCTGCTGTGGCGTACGAAAACGAGACAGTACATCGATTCTTACGTTGAAGCCGTCCATGCGTTTCTGAAGACTCCGATAATGCTGATCTGTCAGAATGGTGATAGGGGAGAGAAATGCTACTTGCTTTCCACCTTGAACAGCTTTGAATGCTGCGCGCATCGCGACTTCTGTTTTTCCGAACCCAACGTCTCCACAAATAAGACGATCCATCGGGTGGCCGCTCTCCATGTCATGTTTGATATCCTCGATGGCCTTGATTTGTCCGGGTGTTTCTGTGTACGGAAAGGCGTCATCAAATTTCTGCTGAATATCACTATCATCAGGGAATGAATTTCCTTTTGCCCTCGCTCGATTTGCGTAAATTTCAAGCAGTTCTTTCGCAACTTTTTGCGTCTCTTCATTCACCTTTTTTGTAATCTTCTTCCACTCCGATGACCCAAGTCGTGTGAGGACAGGTTCTTCGCCTTCTTCATGAACAAATTTACTCAGCTTATCCGCCTGATCAACTGGGACGAATAATTTATCGTTCTCCGCATACGTGATCTCCAGATATTCACGCTCAACATCATCCACTATTTTCGCCGTCATCCCCTCAAAACGACCAATGCCGTGCTCCATGTGAACGACGAAATCCCCAACCTGCAGAGACGTAATGAAATCAAGTGCCAAACGCTGTACAGATCTTTGCTTCGCCTCTTTCCTTAGAGAGAAAATTTCGCGATCAGTAATCAGCGCGCACTTCAGGTCTGGATTTTGGAGTGAATGGGGAAGAAGTTCATCCTGAGCTGCTGGAACAATTGTGACGGAGCCAGGCTTTCGTTCCGGTGCGTCAAGATACTGAATTCTTTCTTCTTGTAGCACACCCTTTAGTTCGTCAGAGCGCTTGCTTACGATGACGAGCGTCCAATCTTGCTGCAACTTATCTTTCACATCGTTGATAAAGTCTGGAAGTGTGTAGAACTTCAGTACAGACAAATACCGGAGATGGACATGAACACCTTCGTCCTCTGGAAAACTTGTCAATTTTACTAAGTCGCATGTCTGAGGAATTTCCATTTCCTCTTGTTCATCTGTAACAAGCACTGATGTACCAGGGAACTGCTGAGAAAGTGTTCTTGTCTCACTCCAAGAGATGGGATAGATCACCATGGATTTCAGTTGATCGGAACCACCCCCATGTTCTATGCGTATGTCTTCCACTTTCCCAAAAGAGAAACTGATTTTGTACTGTGTCTCCTCGCCAATAGGAAAAATATCGAGCGCATCACCAATACGTCGGTATTCACCAGGGGAAAGATGTTGATCACCTGAGTGCTCATATCCCGCATCAATGAGTAATGAGAAGAACGTTGTAAAATCAGCAGTCTCACCTACTTTCAAAAGGATTGCATGCTCTTTGATTTCCTCGAAAGACGGTAATTCCACATCCCACGTCGCCCTGTCCATCACAGCGATTCCTTCGCCTTTCATAATTTTGATGATAGATGAAACATCGTCAGCCGTTGGTTCGGCGCCAAATGTTACGTGAAAGGCGTCTTTACCGAAGAATGAAATCCAATGCAAAAGACCCTGCACTCGCTCATCATTCTCTGTGACAAGTACTGCAGGTGCTGGATGTAACGTCAGAAGATGGCTCACAATCATTGCTTTTGCCGTTTCATTCGAAAGGCCAGAAATTGTGAGCGCATGCTTACTTCTCAACAGCTGTTCAAGCTCTTGATGAGTTTTTTCACCGATGCAAACGGATGGAATCATCACTCGAAAAATGGAGTGTCAGCCAGGAAATATTGTTTTTCACTATCGAAATGTCTCCCCTCACCTTCATCTTTGAAGGGTGGTGGGGCGCAGGATCGTCCTGCAACTATGTATAAATGTACCCTATTCTTCCGTCATGCGCAACGGCATGATGAGATGAAGATACTGTGGGTCATTCGGTAATTTGAATACCGCTGGATGCATTTTGTCTGAGAGTTCAATAGCAATATTCTCCGCATCTAACCGAGAGAGAAAGTCGATAAGATATGTCGATGAAACAGCTATTTTATTTTCTTTACCTTCGACATCACAATTAATAGTTGATTCATCTCTGCCAATTTGCGTCTGTTTTGTCATGAGATGAACACCTGTCTTCGTAAAAGAGAATGTAATGTTGTTGCTCTGTTCTTTTGCAAAGTAATGCATGCGCTTCACTGCACTGAGAAGGTTTTTAATATTCACAGTTGCTGTGGTGTTTTTTTCCTTTGGTACCACCTGAGCGTAATCGGGGAATTTCCCATCGATAAGACGGCTCACAAGCTTGGTATGGCGGAGATGAACCTCTATTTGCTGTGATCCTAAATGAATATCAATAGTTTCTTCTGGTGATTTCTTTGCACCTTTTTCAGTTTTGTCTTCGCCATCGCGACCACGGTGTAGCGCAATGACAGTTTTAAGTTCCTCAAGAAATTTAGCAGGAATAATGCAGGAAACCTCTCCAGAGAGATCGGGGATGCTCACACTGTATTCTGAGAGACGATAACTATCGGTGCCCACCATGATGAGTTTCCCTTTTTCCAGACGAACATAGACCCCTGAAATTACTGGCCTCGACGTCGTTCTGGCGCAGGCAAAAGTAACAAGATTCAGTGCTTGTAGGAGTGGTGTAATTGGTATATGAAGAGTGATATCTTTTTGGATACTTGAAATAGTGGGAAAACCATTTGCTGCTTCTCCTGCAATCACTGCTTTTGCTCGTTTCGAATGAAGTTTTAACTGTGTACCTTCACTTGTTTCAATAATAATTTCTTCGTCTTGATTGTATTGAATGAAGTTTACAATTGCTTTTGCAGGCACAGTTATTGATCCTTCGTTTTCAATATGCACTTCAAAACTTGTGACGATAGATAACTCAAGATTCGTTGCTGATAATGTACATCTCTTTCCTTCAACTGAAATAAGGATGTTTTGTAAAATTGGTAATACTTGCTCTGTGCCAATTGCACGACTAACAAGTTGTAGCCCCGAAAGAATATCGACTGTTTTACATGAGAATTTCATAACCGAATTGAAGACGAAGTTTTTTGATTAATCAAGCGGTTCTTTTCATTATTATACAATAAATAGTCCTTCCTGTTTTTCTGATGAAGATAGTAGGTAATATAAAATATATTAATATCGTCATAGTCATAGACTATTGTTACTTTTAAAAAATTATCGTGAGGTCATCTGGAAAAACTAGTCTGTCTCTATTTTGTACTCAAACTTTTGCCGTATGAGTATGCAAAAAAGATATAAAAGTGAACACTTCTCGTGTGTGGAAATACTGTGGATAACCTGTGGATAAAAAAGTGAAGAGCGCTTTGTTCCATTGAAATGGTGATTAGCTTTTGTTCTAGCCAAAGCCAAAATAACTATGTGTATAAAAGATCCTGGATCAGGAAAGCCAAGGCGAACCTTTCCACAGTGACCAAAAGCTTACGCAAGCCTTTTCCTCAGATGTTCGCGCACATTCTTGCTCGCAGGTACAGCCTTATTGGAACGAATGATTAATTTGCCTGCATTCTCCATTTTTACAAACGAGCCATCGGGTACATCATCAGAAACGAGCGTCATGGAATTTATAAAAGAACCAGCTCCTATTTTTACCCCTGGAGTGAAACACGTATGAATACCAGTGCGACTGTCAGAACCGACGATTGCACCGAATTTGCCTAGGCCAGTCGAGACAGCTTCGCCCTGCACAAGTGATGAAATCTCTGTTTCGTCGAGCCGTAAATTCCCTGTCGTCGTACCAGCCCCTAAAGAAATATTGTTTCCAAGCACCGAATCACCAACATAGCTCGTGTGAGTCCAGACATCGTTTCCAAGTACAGATCTCGCTATTTCCGTGTTATACCCAATGACACAGCGCTTACCAATGGAACTACCTCGCACAAGAGCATTATTCGCGATGATACTGTCGTCGCCGATACTGCAGGGACCCATGATTGTTGCATGAGCGAAAACCCTCACGTTCTTCCCAAGGATCACAGGCCCTTCTATCACAGCGGTTGTATGAATTTTCGCAGTTGTATGAATTTTCGGCTTCCCCTTTTGCGGCAGGAGAATGCCGAGAACGGATAGGACGTGCCAAGGATACTTTACTGGTTGCCACAGTCCATCGTAGGGCACAAATTCGTATGGGTGCATTTCAAACATTTTCTGCAGTGCCACTTCATATCCGTCATCTTTCGTCGGCTTCACAGCTCTGAGAGCCTTCAGAAGCTCCCCTGATGATGTGTGGACATGGGCAACGATATTGACGAGATTACTCGGTTCATTACCTGCGCCAGGCTTTTCTACGATGCCAGTAATACGTTTCCCTTGTACTGTCAGATATCCGCCGGGAAAATACTCCGTCACTTTTCGCGCGAGGAGAAGTCCGCCGCGCGTTAGATTTTCTGACTGCGTACAGAGGGTTGCGTATGCCTGTGACTCGATGACGTCATTACCACTCACAATCATGACCGCCTGGTCTTTGCAATGAGGCAAGGAAGAGAGGAGTGCTCCACGCATGCCCAGGCTCAGATCTTCCTGCTCATAGACTTGGATCTTCGGAAACAACTCCTCAAACTCAGCCTTATTATGGGCGCCAGCGACTATCACGATTTTTTTTATCCCTGCGGATTGCAATCGTCGCACCTGTTCTTGGATCAAGGTTGTTTCAACGATGGGAAACAACGTTTTTTCAGAGAGTGGCCAAAAACGCTTCGATCTGCCGGCGACGATGAGTAACGCAATCATGTGCGGCTTAGTGTACACAGGCTTCTTTCCTACGACGAGCCTCTCTCTTACCATACTATCTCTATATCACCGCTTTCATCAGTGCGCCGAATCTCCGAGCCTATACTGTGTAGTCGGCGAAGAACGTCTGCATTTGGATGACCATACGGATTTTTTCTCCCGACTGAAATCACCGAACTCTGAGGGTGAACAGCGAGAAGAAAACCAGTCGAAGACGATGTTTTGCTGCCGTGGTGTGGAACTTTGAGAATATCTGCACGGAGATCCGCACGCGCCTCTACCAGGGTTTTTTCGACAATAGTTTCTATGTCTCCCGTAAAGAGTACGCGTTTCCCGTCGTGTGTGAATCGTAGAGTGAGTGATTCATTATTTTCATTACTATTAAAACCCTTAGGCATGACACGAGGTGGCCACAGTACTTCGAGCGAGTCCTTCCCCAATGCTATGGACTGCCCTGCGTACAGATGCAGAATAGGTACGCCACGGAGTGAGGCGCCGGAAAGCGTTGCTCTGTAGGTGCCGGAGTTATACTCCGTTCCCGCTGTGACGAGTGTGCCGACCGTATACCGTCGTAGCACCTCAGGAAATGCAAGCATGTGATCACTATTTGGATGTGATAAGACAAGCATGTCGATGTGCCTATTAAAAAACGGCATATGCGTGCCAAGTTTTTCCAGCGTTGACCAATCGGGGCCACCGTCAATCAAGATCCTTTTGCCGTCCGATAGCGTGATGAGTGCGCTATCGCCTTGCCCGACATCAAAAAAAACAATATGCACATTTCCATCAGGCTGCAATCTCCATTCTCTGGCTCCTAACACAACAACAAGAATCACAAGAAAGCCGAAAACCCAGGACATCTTCTTCATTCCCAGAGCCTACACTACCTTCTTCCTGCGTTGTATTCGCCTGCCTGCTCCTAGTCCTGCAATCGCCGCGATTCCAAGGAGTCCAGCTCCTGTCTCTGGTAAAGTGATTGTTTTTTCGATACCTGCAGATTCCTGATTATTTCCACGGGACGCGACTTTGAGACCAAAGATTCCTGGTGAAACTCGGCTATATTGAACAGTTGTCTGATCGTGACCGACAACAGAATTCCAAGCGTACGGGCTTCTATTCTTTGATGTGTACAGAGAATACTCTGTAGCATCAGGCGATCCTATCCAATGCGCTGTGACGTTATATGTCCCGTCTTTTCTCACAACTGAAGTGAGGTTTAAATGGGAAGGATCCGTGGGTGCTGGTGCCGGTTGATAAGCGCCAGGATTTGTCAGTGCTCCTGGAAGATTTGGATTTTTTCCATACGAAGGAACCGACGGTGGTGGCTCTGAGGAAGACGTGCTGGATTGCACTATTGATGTGAACCGAACCTGCGATTCAGATGGCGTCGCGTTTGTACCATCGGCAGCAGGAATGATAGCGAGAAGTCCAAGCACATATTCAGTTTCCGAGGCTTGAGGACGCGTTGTGATAGATACCCTTCTGTCATTCACTTCGACATTCTCGATGGGGAGTACCGTACCATCCACACTCGTGATGAGAAATGAGTCGCGAGTAACATTCGCACCAGAATCAAGTTCTTTCGAGAACGTTACATCTAGAACCGTATCTGTCATTGCTACGACAGATTCGATCTTCATCGGCGTAGCGGTGCTTGTGGGGTTTTCTCCACGAGGCATTGTCGCCGCTGATTGCGTGCTCGACGCCGAGGAAGCTTGCATAACATCTTTGGGGGCAGATGGCTGTTTCTGCAACGGTGGTTCCGTAGAAGATGCTACAACTGCCTCAACTTCAAACCCCTCACTCTCAAGGTTATCTTTGTCTACCGCGAGGACGCCGATATATATCTTTTCCGATTGTAACGGCGCCTTTTGAAAGACATACAATGTTTGTGCATCTGGAGTTTGTTCAAAATCATCATAATTACCGCCGTTATTCAAAATTGATTCACGGCTGAAGTAGATACGGTAACTCACGGCATTTGGTACTTGCGACCATACGACAGAAATTGTGTCTCCATTTCTATGAGCCTGCACACTTTTCACATTTGCAGGCAAGCTTGCAGCCACAGCAACACCAGTAGACAGGGATACTGCCGCAACGACGACAATGAATGTTTGTTTGAACGTCATCATGACATTGTAGCACGAATCACCTTTTTTTTCAAACGGCCTCTGGCCTCTTTTTTGCTAGGAGACTGCTTTTGTTAATATGGGGTTGTAACGCTTCTGCACGCTCCCAAGGGCATTGTAGGTCTGCAATAGTGACTCCTGGCGGTAATATTTGATCATATCCTAATAGGAGTAGATCAGGCTTTTCTTCTCGGAGTGGCGTTAAGAAGTCTTTTGTTGAGCCTGCTATCACTGAAATATCGGGGAATTCAATCGCGAGCGCATGCATGCGTTCTTCGGTCGAGAAGAGTGGTAGCCGATTTTTTATCATACGAACATTTGAGCTAACACCTACCACTGCGACCACACTTCCACGTTCTTGTGCCTGCTTCACAAGAGAGCGATGTCCATCGTGCAGGCCATCAAAAGTGCCGAAGATCATCACTTTTTTCGTAGGTATTTTCATAAACTCAAAAGAATTCTTCCCTCATTAAAGTTTCTATGCCACTTTACCTCGATTGCAAATCGATGGCGTATAATTTTTTCTCGTCGAGAACGTACAGTCGTGTGTCATCAGCATCTACAAATAAATCCTTTAAGCGGCCGACTTGTTCGGAATCGAGAACATATTGTTTCAAATAGAGAGAGTCACCCAGATCACCGTCATTCGTCGTTACGACGACACGTTTCTTGATCGGATCAAGGAAATAGAAATTGCCGCTTGCAGAGGATTTGAAAATTTTCACAACACCATTCAAAGCGTCAGGAGGAAGGTTGCGAATATTAAATGTCTGCTTCTCGCCACGCAGTAGTTTCGTGACTTCTCGTTCGTCTGCCTTGCCACCGGACGAAGATGTGTCTCGTAGCACGTACACAGGGCCTGTGATCGTCATATCTAGGGCACCAGTCAGATCTCCATTCACATTGTACTCAGCGGGTGGACCATAACGATTTGCCAATCGTTCATATTTATAAATCTGTTTCCGCTCAGGGGCGAGTACGTATAGGTACCGAAGATATACTTTAATATCCGCACCTGTAATCCAACCTGCCGTATCCTCCGTCTTCATTGTCGTCGGCTGGCCGTTGATAATTTCGACGACACTATTGCCAGTCGTCATGAAGACCTTACTCTGAAAACGTACAAAATTGTCACCGTCTAGAATGAGTTCCTCAGAACCAAGGCGATCCGCACTCTCCACTGTATTCAAGGAGACGCTGTAAAGACTCTGTCTATCGTAGACGAGGAATTCCCCATTATTGAGTCCGATAAATCCTTGCGCGAGAATATCAGCTTTTTTGCCACTCAAATTTGCCATCACACGTGGAGGCGTGACGCGGATAACGCGGTTCATCTCTTCGCGCTTCGACTTGATGCGGTCAAGTAATTCCAGTGCTTCGCTACGGTACAGCCCGCTTTCATTCGTCATCACCTGTCTGGCGCGTTCATCAGCTCGTTCAAGGATTGCATTTGCGCTATCGGTTTCGCCTGCAAGTTGTCTATTCTCAGCCGTCGTGAGATCCGTATTAATCTGCTTCACAAGTGCGGCAAGATCACCCTTTGTCTGGCTACGCTGGCTACTTAACGTTAGCTGTACGAGCATCCAAATCATCAGAAATACAGCGGCAGAACCAGCGAGTAAGAGGAGGTGAGCCCGCCTCTTCCTCTCGGGATCATAGAGATCTCTTAAAAACTGACGCACAGTCACAGTGAGAGACGATGTTGTGTCTTTCATCTTTGATCCACGAACGCGCGTGAAGAGTTTTGACCAATCAAGTCGGCCAACAACTCCGCTCACATTGGAGAGTAGTGATGAAGCACTCGCGTTGCGTGTTCTCTCACGACGAGAAACAGGACGCTTCACTTCGCGTGGCTCGTCGGTTTCTTGAACATTTCCTACGAGTGAGAGATGCAGAACGCACGCAGATTCTTTTTCAGCAGTTAGTGTTTGGATGATTGTTTGTACGGCTGTTTCCCCTCCATGCTGCACGGTCTGCGCAAGTTGTGCTGGTGTCATGGCGCGCAGAAGCCTTGTCGTAGAAATAATGAAGTGATCACGATTCTGCACAGGTCCACTGACGATGTGCATGAAAGCCATAGGTGCTTTGGATCGTGAGTATTCTGTTATCTGAACAGCCGTTCCATCTCGAATGACGTACGCTTCAGCACGTCCAACATGAGAAAGATGCAGTGTTCCACTTTGTTCCAGAAGTCCGACAATGGCGTGGACATCTCTCAAGGCTTCTGACAGTACGAAGCCTTTCAGTAGTCCATTTAATTCCTTTAGTGCACTTTCGAGTCTGTCGTAACCATCGCCTTCACCCTCTAAAACGGCATGCGTAAGAATACTAGTACATTCCTCTAGAAGATTATCACTACCTGCCGGACGTCCTTCGCTATGAATGAGAAGGAAAACTCGATCACCTTTTTGATCACCAAGTATGACTGGCACCAAAACGGTACCCGACGGAGCCTTCGTTTGTCCTTTCCACATCTCAATCTTCATACAGTATGAAAGGCTACATCGGGTTGAGGTATATCCGCAAGAAGAGAAGGTGGTGGGTCGATAAAAAAATAGGTTGGGTAGACGCAGTAGGTTGGGTAGGTACGTCATAACTCTGTGGAAGTTTTGTAACATTCCTTACCGTACCTATCCTACGTAACCCTCATACCTCACCTAAATCCTAAACCAATAATTCATTGATTATAAGCCAAAAAAAGGTCATCATGACAAATCATCTGCTTGCTATTTACCACTCAAGAGCGTACGATGACGTCGAGGGTTTTCCTCACATTCATATTTTTTTTCCAACACACAGATGAAATCTGTTCAAGAGTGGGTGAAGAAGGTGGTGACAAGTGGCGAAGTGCCGCAGGCCAATCAACCGACTGTACAACCACACAAAGTTTCCTCTCCGCCGTCGAAGGCTGCACCAG
The DNA here is from genome assembly GCA_964517585.1 of uncultured Candidatus Peribacteria bacterium. Classification (GTDB taxonomy): domain Bacteria; phylum Patescibacteriota; class Gracilibacteria; order Peribacterales; family Peribacteraceae; genus JAGORY01. Next base: position 46,551 of record CAZFCB010000002.1, read on the forward strand.
CAGTTCCTTCTCCGCGGAATACTCCAGAGACTGCACCAGTCAAAGTACTGGCTACCGCTCCCGGAGGCAAAGGTCTTAAGCTCTATCCTCTCGGAGGATTTGAGGAAGTAGGCCGCAACTGTTTCGTCATCGACGTTGATGGCGATCTGTACATCATCGACCTGGGTCTCCAATTTCCGGAGGAAGACATGCCGGGGATTGACTACCTTATTCCGGATCTCTCTGGACTCCGAGGAAAAGAAAATCGCATTAAAGCGATCATCTTTACTCACGGTCACTTAGACCACATCGGTGCCGTGCAACACGTATTGCCTAGCCTCCGATTTCCGCCATGCTATGGCACAAAACTCACCATGGCGTTCGTCAAAAAACGCCTCGATGAGGAAAAACTGACGAGCCAAGCCAAGCTTCACACTGTGGATTTTGGCAAGCCTCTCCAGCTTGGGAACGTCAAGATCGAATTCCTCCGCGTGACGCACTCGATCCCCGACAGTGCCGCTATCGCAGTACACACGCCGTACGGAACGATCGTACATACTGGTGACTTCAAGTTCGACTTAACACCAATGAACGAACCACCCGCTGATTTTCAGCGTCTTGCTGAACTTGGAGACGAGGGAGTTCTTGCGATCATCGCAGATTCTACGAACGCAACAAAACCAGGAAACGCTCTTTCAGAGAAAGCGATTTCTGCGACGCTCTTTCAGCTCATGCGTGACGCGAAAGGTCGACTCATCATCTCTACTTTCAGCTCACTTTTGAATCGTTTACAGCAAGTGATTGAACACGCGAAGACGCTCAATCGCAAAGTGTATGTTTCCGGTCGTTCCATGGAAACCAATATTGAAATTGCTCAGTCACTTGGATACATATCAGTTCCTCGCGGCATGATTCGTAAAGTCGGCCCCGGCATGGACAAAGTTCCAGACCGTGAAATGGTGATTCTCACCACTGGATCTCAAGGTGAAGAGCGCGCAAGCCTCGCACGCATGGGACTCGGAGTGCATCAACATGTACGCATGAAAAAGGGCGACACAGTCATTCTTTCTAGTAACCCAATTCTCGGTAACGAACGCGCGGTTGCCAAAGTCGTAAATAACCTGAATCTTCTCGGAGCAAAGGTACTCACGAATCAGGAACTTGCATTGCATACCACTGGTCACGGATATCAGAACGACATTCTTCTGATGCATAGACTTGTCCGAGCCAAGCACGTCATCCCAGAACACGGTGAACCGTACATGCGCGCGGCGCATGCGGACCTCGCGCGCACTATTGGTTACGAAGACAATCAGATTCATCTCCTCGTGAACGGTGAAATTCTTGAATTCGATTCACAGGGTGCCGCGCGCAGATCCAAGCATAAGCTACCGGCGAATGACATCATCATCGATGGTCATAGCCAAGGAGCGGAAGGCTCCAGGATTATGGATGATCGTAAGATCATGAACAACGCAGGAATCTTCGTCGCTGTTTTGAAGGTCTACGCAGAGTCCATGCGCCTTGTCTCCGATCCACTTCTTCTCTCCCGGGGATTCGTCTACGGGACTGAGATGCTCAGTACGAACAAAGACGCCACTGCGGTGATCCGCAAAGCGTACGAAGATGCACTTGGCCGTGGTCAGAAAGACATGAAGGAGCTCAAGCGTGAAGTCACAGGAGCGCTCTTTCGTTTCTTCCGTCACAGGCTCGATCGCGAACCGATGGTGATGCCAATTATCATCGAGGTCTAAATTCTTTTAAAAATTTCCATCCGACTCTTGCCCAGCGTAGCCCGTAGGCGAAGGTCGGTTGATCATGCCGATCATCATCGAGGTGTACGTTCGATTGTGAGGTAGAGACGCAAAATTTTGCGTCTCTACACATGAAAACACCTCATACTGTTTTCTCGTCTTTTTCCTGAGCAGACTCTTGAACTACTTCGCTGTCGATGCTTCAATGATCGTTCATGAAATTTGACGCAGTTCTCTTCGATTTAGACGGCACGCTCATCCATACAACGCATCTGTACGAAGAAGCGTGCATCGCTGGTATGCACTCCATTGGGCTTGATTTTTCTTCTGACGATTTCCGTAGGCTCTATCCTCTGAGTTATTCCATGGGAAGTTGGATTACGGAAAAAGGTGGTGATCCTACAAGACTCGAAGAAGTTCGCGCAGCGCGCGACGTCCTGTATCACGAACTTTTAGCAACACGGAGCGAGTACTGCGATGGCGCACTTGAACTGCTGGAATTCCTGAAAGATCATCCGACTGGCGTCATCACAAATTCGTGGAGGTCGTATGTGGACGCCTCTCATAAGAAACTTTCAATCTACGATTTCCTGAAAGAGATAGTGACTGCCGATGACATGGGTGATTTCTGCAAACCTCACCCACACGGTCTTCTGCTTCTTGCAGATCGGCTCAAAGCCGACCCGAAGAAGTCAGTCTACGTTGGCGATCAAACATTCGATCTCCATGCAGCAAAAGCCGCAGGAATGACTGCGTGCCTCGTCCGTGGCTTACATTCACCAAAGGACGCCGAGGAGCACGCAGACATCATCGTTGAGTCGCTTGCGGAATTGCAGATGGAAATTCAGTGAGCGATCACTTGCACAACTTTTCCCTTTACGTGCCAACCTTCAAACGGTGTCCATCCACATTTACTCTTCAAGTTTTTTCCTGTGATCGTCCATTCGACATCCGGATCAACAAGTGCGATGCGCGCGGGCTTTTTTTCTTCGATACCGTTGGCACCGAGATGGAAAATTGTATTGGGATTTGTGAAGCAGAGGCGAACGATGTCGGCATACGGCAGTTGGCAGTTAGTAGTTAGCAGTTGGCCGGAAGGATGAGGAGATTGGCCGCTCGCGATACTCAGTAGCAACGGCAGCATCGTTTCCACGCCCGGCACACCACTTGGGGCAGAAAGGGGCTCTCCTGTGCGCTTTTCTTCCAGTGTGTGCGGTGCATGATCCGTCGCGATGCAATCGACAGTGCCATCGTTGATGCCGGCCCACAGTGCGTCGCGGTCTGCAATCGTCCGCAGTGGTGGGTTCATTTTCCCGAGTGTTCCCAATGTCTGATAATCATCGACCGTGAGAAACAGATGATGCGGGGCGACTTCGCACGTAATCGGTAGGCCCTCTTTCTTTGCTGCTTGTACGATCAGGAGGCTTTTTGCCGTCGATAGATGCGCGATGTGTAGCGCAGCTCCTGTTTTCTTTGCCATAGCTACGGCCTCACGGATCGACTTTTCTTCAGATTCAGGTGGACGCATTTTTGAATGGGCACTCACAGGTAGAGACGCAAAATTTTGCGTCTCTGCGATTGCCCGTTTGGCATTCTCATTCATTTCCGAATCTTCACAGTGTGCGATGAGTGGGATCTTGAGATCCGCGCACGTCTGGAAAATTTCTTCGAGAATGCCACCATCTACTTTCTGATCTCCCGTGGAGTGATCGAGGTACAGTTTTACACCAGAGCAGTGATGCTTGAGACGCTTCAGTTCCATCGACTCTCCTGTCCACAGGTCTCTGAGTGTTTGCAGATGCGCTGCTTCGGTCACGCCAAAGTAAAACCGAAGATCACATTGGTCGATGTTTGCAGCACGCCGTACTTTGTCTGCGAGCGCGGCGATGGTGACGGTTGGTGGAATAGTATTTGGCATTTCACAGACAAGACCAATACCTCCTGCAAGTGCCGATTCTGATTCAGTTTCCATCGTTGCCTTGTGCTCAAGCCCAGGCTCACGAAAGTGCACATGACAGTCGATCAGAAGAGGAAAAAGAAGTTTCCCTGATGCATCAATGATATTCGCATCCTTGTGATCTGCGCCTAGTTTCAAGTGCTCGATGATTCCATCAATGCCGATGAGTATGTCGGTTTTCTCGCCTGTCATTGCCAGTGTACCGCCTCGGATGAGAGTTTTTTTCATAAGCTGTAGTAGGCTGCATCAGCATGCCACGAAACAGTTTCTTTGTCCCATACATTTGGGTTTTTATTGATATTTTTTCTTACATAACGTCATGTGTTCACACTTTTCCAAGGAGCATCGCAAGAAGTGCCATTCGTACTGGTACGCCATTTCCAGCCTGCCTGAAATATGCGGCATTTGGGAGTGCATCTACCTCCGTCGCGATCTCACCGACGCGAGGGAGAGGATGCATGATGGTGACCGTCTTTCCTTTCAGTTGCTTGGCCGTGAGGATGTATTTGAGCTTCAGTCGCTCGTACTCGCTCTTGTCGGTGAAGCGTTCCTGCTGGACGCGCGTCATGTACATAATGTCGCAGTCGAGTCCTGCCGCGATGTCATCGTACTGCTGGTACGGGATTTTTTTCTCATCCAAGAAACTCGTTACTTTTTCTGGCATCGTCAGTTCACTTGGTGAAATGAGCGTGAAGCTCACATCCGAGTAGAGTCCGAGCAGATACGAAAGCGAGTGCACCGTGCGTCCGTACCGCAAATCTCCGACCATTGCGATCTTCAGTCCATCTACTTTCCCTCGTTCGCTATTGATCGTGTAGAGATCCAGAAGTGCCTGTGTCGGATGCTGGCCTGGGCCGTCACCTGCGTTAATGAACGGCACCTTGGATGCAGATGCTGCTTTGTCTGCGCTTCCTTGATCAGGGTGACGCATTGCGATGATGTCGGCGTACTGACCGACCATTTCCATCGTGTCTTCAATGGTCTCGCCTTTGTAGAGCGAGCTAAATTGGATTCCTTCCGCGGTTAGCACGTCACCGCCGAGCCGAAGCATCGCAGTCTCAAAGCTGAGCCGAGTTCGCGTGCTTGGTTCGTAGAAAAGCGACGCGAGGACCTTACCTTTCAGGAGATCACTTTTCCCTTTCGTTCGCACTTTTTCCATGTCTCCTGCAACCCGAAGAATCTCCTCCGTATCAACTCGACTCAGTTGCTTGGTAGAAGTGAGGTGCGTGAAGGGGAGTGGCATCGGCGGTTATTGTACCGGAAAGCGATAAACGTCACACAGTGCTTACTATAGTTAGTATAACATTATCGTATTTTATGTCAATAAACAGCATCGGGGTATATACCAGTTATTGGCGCAGGGATTAAGGTCTTCTCACCCTTTTCCCTCT
>CAZFCB010000003.1:0-13977 GCA_964517585.1 uncultured Candidatus Peribacteria bacterium
GTTTTTGCACAGCGAAACCCCTCGTTCAGCTCTCAGTGTTTACGGGACACTAGTGGTTATTCCTGCCAAAATTGCGTATTTTCAACTTTAAGGTCAATTCTGAAAGCCCAGACAGTAGTATCAGGATATCTTCATGGAGTTCACATTCAACAGATACGCTACACCAAAAAATAACCTACACAAATCCACGAGTCTTCCCTAAAAATCTCCCCCTGGTATCCCGCCTCCTGCTGACCTTTGGTGTGGCAAGAAGTACAGAAGCGGAGAGAAGAAGATGTCCTGGGTATTTGTCATGTACGAGATGCTCCAGAAGTACATGAGGATACCAATGATAATGACAAGATTATAAATGCCACCAATTTTTTCGGCCCACGCTGGCTCGCCTAGCATTTCACCGACTCGTTCACGGTACTTGATGAGTACAGAAGCGAAGACGATGCCAATAAGCCCCACAATAATGCGCATAGTTACTTTAGAAGTGCATCCAATTTTCCTGCTACTGTTTCTTTCGATTGTACCCCAATGAATGACTCAGCTGCCTCGCCATTTTTGAACAGCACAAACGTTGGGATGCTCATCACATTAAATTGCTGCGGAACGTCCGTATTCTCATCCACATTCATTTTGTAGAATGTCACTTTTCCTTCGTATTGCTTCGTCAGTTCATCGATGATCGGCAGCATTGCCTTGCACGGACCGCACCATGGAGCCCAAAAATCGACAAGTACAGGCATGTTGGACTTGAGTACTTTTGTCGCGAATTCTGCATCAGTGATTGGGCTGGCCATACGTTGAGGGGGGATTGGTCGAAGTAAGAGAAGTATACCTAGCTACTGGTGAGTTGAAAGGAAAAAAAGTTGAAATTTTACTTTTTCTCCTGTGATATTTTGCACGTTTCCGCGCTATGACTGCCCTTTTGACAGGAGTCCTTTTGTAATCTGCTTGCCAATTTCGACTGCAGGCTGGCCGTAGATATCAATGCGATAGAGTTTTCCGAGATACACGACTTCTGCCATCAGTAGAAAGAACAGCTGTCCGATGTGATACTCGTCGAGACGCTGTAACGAGATAGTGACGTGAGGACGCTTCACGGAGGTGAGTGCTTGGCTCGTACCTTCATAACACGCATCGAGGAGTTGGCCGAATGTCTTTCCTTCAATGTACGCAAAAGCGTCCGGGAGATTTTTCGGCACTTCGAGCCTCGGTTTATCGAGCTCACGGAGAAATAAGTGCCAACTCTTTCGAGGGCCGGCCATCCATTGCTGCAAGAGAGAGTGCTGGTCTTGAGTTCCGATAGCAGCAACGGGGATTGGATTGAAGCCATCGTTTTTCCCGAGGCTTTCTGCAAGCAGTTGCTGCTCCCAGCGTCCCATGGATTGCAATCTATCTCCGTAGGGCATGATGACGCGGATCGGATAATTACGCTTGGTGTCGAGCAGATACTGTACTGCTGCAAGCGATGCGGCCGGATTTCTCGCCATTGTTGTTTCTTGGCAGTAGGTGTCCATTTCCTTAGCACCTCGTACAAATTGGCCGATATCGGCGTGGAGGAGACCGATTGCGAGCAGCCCGACAGGCGTGAAAATACTGAATCTGCCTCCGACGTTTGGTGGAATAGACAGTGTGTGGACACGATTTTGCTTCGCAAATGCTCGGAGTGGACCACCTTCTGGATCTGTTATTGCGATGATCCGGTTACCCGGGTGCGTTTTTACTGCTCCTTTCAGTCGCTCAAAGCATGCAAAGAACGCAGACATGGTCTCCAGCGTTGAGCCTGATTTGCTGACAACCACAATGAGTGCATTCTTCCAATCAATAAGATCAAGGTGCATCTGCAATGTTGTCGGATCGACCGTATCAATGACGACGAATGCTGGTGTTTTTGGTGATTCAAAAATTTCTTGAATGACTTTTGGTCCGAGGCCAGAGCCGCCGATACCTATCCATACGACTGTCTGAATATTGTCAGTTTTCAGTCTATCGACTAGCTCCGTTACTTCTTTGGTCGCATCTTTGTCATACGGATTCATCGACCATCCGTGCATGCCTTTTTCGCGTTCAGAAAGCCATTCTTCCGTATATCTTCGCATCGATGTTCTCACAGCTGCAAACTCGTTATCTGGGATTCCATGACTGGGCGTTATTGTCTTCGCGAGTGTGCCTTTGATATCGAGCGTCAACATGAGGGCAGAAAGGGGAGAAAAGGCAGGAAAGGCAGAAAGGAAATCTTGGGAGCGGGTTTCCTACCCGCGGCAATCATAGCGATCTCAGTGCTGCAGCGACGCGGTCTTCTGTTCGCTGTAGTTTTGCGGGAATTTTCTTGAGAGCGTCGAGCACCGAAGATTGATCGTACCCAAGTGAGGTCAATGCTGCGATGGCATCTGCATCGAATGTTGCGCGTTTTTCTCCGGGAGCTAAGACAAGCATTGCCCATTCTGGATGTTTTTCGAACATCGACTTGAGATCAACCAAAAGTTTTTCAGCAGTTTTCCGCCCAACACCTTTGATGCTGGAGAGAATGCCCGCATCTTCTTGGTCTGCAGCTGATACGAGAAGTTCTCGGGGGATAGAGCAGAGCTCAAGTGCGAGCTTTGGGCCTATACCGGAAAGATTCAGTAGTGCAATGAAGAACGATCGGTCACTTGCCGTTCGAAATCCGAAGAGGTCCAAACGGTCCTCTCGTACGAGCGTGTAGATGATGAGCGTTGTTGTTTCCCCGTTCTCAAGCGAATCCCAGACGGGATGCGGTAGGGAGGCCAAATATGACACTCCTGCAACGTCTACAGCAACATGCGGAATGTCGAGCTTTTGGACGGTTCCTGTCAGTGCGTAGAGCATGCTGTGATGATACCAAAGATTCAGACTTGTTCGAAGGTAGAAAAGAAAGAATGCGCAGGAAGGGCAAGGAGGTTATTTCCCTCAACTCCAACCACATCGTACCTTTCTGCTCCTCCTTTTTTGTGGTATACTGTCCTGATGCCTTTTGGCTTACACACAAACAGAAACCGGTGGATTGCCTTTGGTCTTGGGCTGGTGCTTCCACTCTCGGTACTTGCGGCAGCTACTGATGAGCAACTCTCATCTGCAAAGGATGAATTCAATCAGCTCTGGCATGCGGCCGCTGAGACCACAAAAAAACGTACAACACTTGAAAGCGTTCTTGCCCAATTTGATGGTAAGGTCGCTACTGCCAGAAAGGATCTTGAGAATGCCGCCAAACAGCGCAAAGTCATTCGAGAACATATTGCTGAGTACCGTACGTTCGTTGAAGCATTGCAGGGGCAACTGCAAGCAACCGAGGAGGCCAAAGCATTTTATGATTCAGTCGCACTCGGTCAGCGAGACGATTTTGTGAAATTTCTTCGATACATGACGAGTAAAAATATAGCGCTCCATGAATCCGGACCTGCAGTAGGTGGACCACTGCTCAAGCACATCATTCACGGATCACTGGGTGATAGCATCGACGATGCGCTCGCCTTCGATGCAATCCTCAAGGCACGTACACAGTTTGTCGGTCAGGTGCGCGTACTTGTTAGTGAATCGGATCGTGTTCAAGCCAGACTGAAAGAAGTGGCTGAAGACTATGCTGCGGAGCTCAAGTTACTCGAAGACGAACATCGTTCTATTGGTTCGATTGTTGAAGAGAAGTCGCAATTTATTGATAACAGCTGGAAGGAGAAGAAGCTGACAGAGGAAGAATTGCGTTACGTTGCCGAAGAAGCAGGGGAAGCAAATGCGCGGATTGCGGTGATGCAGGCAAGCTTAATCACTATCAATGAAGAACTAAAGCAAACAACACTAAAGAAATTGCAGGAACAGATCGCTCCACTTGAAGCCAAAAAGAAAGAGCTCATGGAACAGCGAGAGGCACTTCTTCGAAAGGATACGGCGATGTCACTGATAGAACAGTCTGCAGAAAAAGCGTACCAGATAGCCGTTGCAGCAAAAAATTCGGACAAGAAACTGTATCAGAAAATAGAGCTTAAGAAACTTCAGCGTGAGAATGCGTCAGACGAACTTGCGCTCTTAGAATCACAACAGACAGAAACTGGTAGCGAGGTTCTTGGTCAGAAAATTGCTGCAGCCAAAGATGCCATCACTTTTATTGATGAGACAGTGCAGTACATGAAAGATGGTGTTCCTGTTGATCTTGCCGAAGCATACATTCTTGCGAAGCATAGTGCAGATGCCGCGACGAAGGAGCGCACATTATACGCGACACGCATCGCAGAATTTGAGCCAAAACTCGCACTCATCGAGAAAGACATTGCGGAGAAAACCGCGGAGTCTGAAAAGGCAAGCAAGCAATACGAACTCGGCGGTGACTTGCCCCCTATTTTCCTGTGGCCAGTCAGTGGCCCTATTACTGCTGGATACTTTGATATTTCGTATGAGGCCGTATTCGGTGTTCCGCATCGTGCCATTGATATTGCTGTCGCTCAGGCAACACCTGTTCGTTCCGTATCGGATGGCATTGTGTTTGCGGTGAAAGATGGCGGACTCACCGGATATAGTTACATTCTCGTCGGTCATCGCAATGGCTTTGCATCATTGTATGGTCACGTTTCCTCGTCTTTCGTGAAGCAAGGGGACATTGTGAGTGTAGGGCAGATGATTGCGTTATCTGGTGGCAAGCCAGGCACGCGTGGTGCAGGATACATGACGACAGGTTCACATCTTCATCTTGAAATTACAAAGAATGGCGTGCATGTGAATCCGGTGTCTGTATTGCCACCGAGATAGTCTGCATTATCATTCGCGAATATCGAACATGGAATGTCGAATGTGGCATAGAGTGCCTGTTTGTATTCGATATTCGGTATTCGATCTTCCACATTCGAACTACCGTATTCCTTCTAAGACAATCACAAACTCTCCTTTTACTGTGAGCGTTTTCAGTATCTCTTCCAGTCCTCCGATCGTCGTCGATAGTGTCTGTTCATGCATTTTCGTAAGCTCGCGGCAGATGACAACTTTTCTATCAGGTTGACCTGCAAAATGATGGGCAAATTCTGACAGAGTCTTTTCAATTCGATGAGGCGACTCGTAAAATACAATTGTTTTTTCTTCTATTTGTAGAGCGTTCAGGAGTGTTTGGCGGCCTTTTTTGATTGGCAAAAATCCGAGATACGAGAACTGGTTGATCGGAAGCCCCGAAAGGCTGAGCGCAGCCAAAAAAGCTGAGGCGCCAGGGATCACTTCCATCGCAAGATTTGCTTCACGGACTTTTGATACAACGACGTAACCAGGATCAGAAATTCCTGGAGTTCCGGCGTCTGAGACAAGGACCAAGTGCTCTCCTTTTTTGAGACGCTCGATTATCCAACCAGCTTTACTGGTATCCGTGTAGCCATGAAATGAAATGAGCTCTTTTTTTGGAAGACCGAGTAGTTTCAGTAGATGTCCTGTGACGCGCGTGTCTTCGCAGATGATTGCCGTACATTGTTCCAGCGTTTCCTTCCCGCGTACCGTGATATCACCAAGATTGCCGATGGGAGTTGAGAGAATAGATAACATTACGATCAGGAGAAATATTTTGAAGTATCAAGGCCCTGAGTCACATCGAATGGACCGATGGGAGTAGAAAGGATGGAAAGCATTATTGGAATACTACCTGCCAAGAAGAATCCATAGTAGAAGCAGTATTATTGGCTGATGGATGAAATAGAGAGGAAGTGACTTCCGGCCTATCCACAGAAGCCACCGAGGACGTCTGATGTTCTCTAAAACCGAGAGGAAACTTCTGCGCTCTGGAATATAGAAAGCGTCGCCGAGACTCATTCCAATGAGAATAGGTCCAAGCCATGGCAAGAGGGGATAGTAATCAACAGAGACAAATCCTCGGCTCATGATGCCAAAGGGAAGTAATAGAGCTGTTGAGACGCCTCCATTCGGCAGTACAAAACCTATGAGAAGTACGATCATGCCCAAGAGAACATTCCATTGTTTCAGTGGCCTGACAAAAAGCTGTATAACAGTCGCAACACCAATGAGGTGCAGAATGCCGAAAATGACGTACGTTTCCGGATCAATCAACCATGTGACGAGTGTCACGATCATGCCGCCTGCAAGAATCATGAGTGAGCGTTTTCCATATTTCCAGAGTCTTTGATCTGGCGCTGTTCGTTCCCATGAAATGATGAAGCATATGCCGATGAGCATCAGAAAAACGGATGCCGTAAGCCGTGCAATGACCTTCAGTAGTCCTGATTCTACGTCGATCGGTACTCCATAATATAAGGAGAGATCAAAACACAGGTGATACCCCATCATCGCTATGACCGCGATTCCTCGCAGCCAGTCGAGTTCTGGATACCTTTTTTTGGCAGTCATGTGGAATCATTCTAGCCATAGAACGTCAGGAATGGTTTTTCTTGCATGGAAACGAAGTGTCATACTTGTCAAAGATGGCTTCCATCATTGTACAAACGACTTCTTCAAGGGTCTTCCCTTTTAGGGACTTTCCGGTATCCTCTCTTCGCTTCTTTCATGCGCTTTTTGTATGGCGAAAACCCCCGCCCCAAGTGACGACCAACAGCAGGTTCCTCTCGATACCAAGAATATCGGTCGTATTAACCCACGTCCGATCGTCAATGAAATGGAGGAGAGTTACCTGAATTACGCAATGAGCGTCATTGTTTCTCGCGCTCTCCCAGACGCGCGCGACGGACTCAAGCCCGTGCACAGACGCATTCTGTATACGATGCACGAAATGGGACTGCGTTCGTCGGCCAAATTCCGTAAGTGTGCCGCCGTCGTTGGTGATGTGATGGGTAAATACCATCCACATGGTGACTCCGCTATTTACGAAGCTCTTGTGCGTATGGCACAGGATTTTGCGATGCGATATCCGCTCATTTACGGTCAGGGAAACTTCGGTTCCATTGATGGCGACAATGCAGCTGCCATGCGTTATACGGAAGCCAAGATGCAGACTGTTGCAGATGAGCTACTGCAGGACATCGAGAAGAATACCGTTGAATTCCGCCCGAACTACGATGGCACAAGGAAAGAGCCATCTGTGCTTCCTTCAAAACTACCAAATCTTCTTCTCAATGGAACGGTTGGTATCGCCGTTGGTATGGCGACGAATATTCCACCGCATAATCTTCGTGAATTAACGAGTGCTATTTTGCACCTGACGGAACATCCAAATGCTTCTGTTGAAGATCTTCTCGAATTCGTTCAAGGGCCAGATTTTCCAACGGCTGGCTACGTGTACGACCGTGAAGCACTGAAACAGGCTTATCTCACAGGCCGTGGATCTGTTATCTGTCGCGGAAAAGCTGATATTGAAGAAGCTGGAAATCGTTACATTATTCGCATCAGCGAGCTTCCATATCAGGTGAATAAGTCTGTACTCATCACACGCATTGCACAACTTGTGACAGATAAAATCATCCAAGGAATTTCAGATATCCGCGACGAATCTGACCGTGAGGGCATTCGCGTTATTATCGAGCTCAAAAAAGATAGTTATCCTCAGAAAATTTTGAACCAGCTCTACAAACACACAGATTTGCAAACAAGCTTTGGTTACAACTGCATCGCACTTGCCGATGGACTTCAGCCAAAACTCCTCAATCTTCAAGAGTTTCTTTCCATTTTCATCGAACACCGTCGTACGATGATCACACGTCGCGTGACATTCGATCGCGATAGAGCCAAGGAACGCGCTCATATTTTAGAAGGACTGACGATCGCTCTCGACAATATCGACGCCGTTATTAAAACTATTCGAGAGAGCCAAACGCAGGATGACGCACGCGCCGCTCTCATCAAGAAATTTAAGTTGTCCGAGATTCAAGCGAATGCCATTCTGGAGATGCAACTCAGGCGTCTTGCTGGTCTTGAGAGAAAAAAGATCGAAGATGAACTGAAGGCAACGCTCGCATTTATCAAAGAATGTGAGGCAATCTTGAAGGATAAAAAGCGAGTGGATGCCATTATGATCGGCGAACTCAACGAGCTGACGAAGAAATATGGTGATGACCGTCGTACCGTTGTTGTCTCCCACGCTGTTGGTCAGTTCTCAGCCAAGGATACGATTCCAAATGCTCCGATGATGGTTGCGCTCACGACGCATGGTTACGTGAAGCGTCTCAGCCCTGCTCAGTTCCGAGCGCAGAACCGCGGCGGCAAAGGCATTAAAGGCATGACGACCAAAGAAGAAGATGAAATTATGGGCATCGTCAGTGCGATGAACCATGATGACATGCTCTTCTTCACGAATACTGGTCGTGTGTTCAAGCTCCCAGTCTACGAGCTTCCACAAGCGAGTCGTACAGCCAAAGGTCAGGCAATTGTAAACTTGCTCCAGCTTCAGCCTGGCGAGAAAGTAGCTGCCATTATGAAGGCAAAACTTGAGGGCAAAAATCATCTCTTCATGACAACCGTGAAAGGTACCGTGAAGCGTACGGAGCTTTCCGAATTTGAAAATATTCGTCGTTCAGGTCTTATTGCCCAGAAAGTAAATGATGGCGATGAACTCAAGTGGGTTGTGGCAACGTCTGGGAAAGACGAACTCTTCATTCTGACAAAAAAAGGCAAATCTATCCGTTTCATCGAAACAGATGTTCGGGCCATGGGACGTTCTGCAGCAGGAGTGCGCGGCATCAAAATTGGCGCTGGTGATAAAGTCGTCGAGGCAGCTGTTGTCAGCGATCCGGAGAAAAGCCAGCTGCTTGTGGTGATGGAAAACGGGCTTGGAAAATCTACTCCCGTGTCGTTGTATCGTTTGCAGGGACGAGGAGGCAGTGGTGTGAAGGCAGCACAACTGACAACAAAAACAGGTGACATCGTTGGTGGCGCCATTCTTTCCGAGCAGGATCAGGGCGACCTTATATGTATTAGTAAGCAAGGCCAGACTATTCGCATGAAGCTCTCAGACATCCCAACTCGCGGCCGCGCAACACAGGGTGTCATCGTGATGAGGCTTGATGGCGGAGACATGGTTGCCTCCGTGAGTGTCGTCATGTTTGATCCTAATGCAGAAGTAGGAACCGACACCGAAGAAGTAGTTGATGGCGATTCTGAGCCTGAGCCACAGCTCCTGGAAGATGATGTCCCAGAGGCAGAAAAGAAGAAAGACAAGTCTGCCAAGAAGCCCAAGAAGAAGTAATTCTACTTGCACAGAGCCGCAAGCTTCCATACAATCCCGCAGCTATGAAAAAAGGTATTCATCCACAGATGCACAAAGACGCCGTTACGACGTGCTCGTCATGTAATGCAGTTTTTAAGATCCCGGCTACCGTACAGACGATGCAGGTAGAAGTCTGTTCAAACTGCCATCCGATTTATACAGGAGAATACCGAGGACTTATGGTCTCTGGTCGCGTTGATAGGTTCCGCAAGGTTGCTGAGGCTACGAAGAAGAAGCAGGAAGAGATCAAAATTATCGAAGAGAAGCGTGCTGCGAAGCCGAAGATCAAGAAGGCGAAGAAGTAAAGTGTACATTCGTTCACCTTTTCGGTAATCTGCGTTCATGCGCGGACGCAATTATGCTTTTATCGACAGTCAAAATGTACATCTGGCAATCCGAGATCTTGGATGGACGTTGGATTGGACTCGATTTCGCAGGTATTTGAATGACAAGTACCGAGTTGAGAAAGCATTCAGTTTCGTCGGATACGTTTCTGGCAATGAAGGCTTGTACAAATCTCTGCACGAAGCTGGATTCATTCTGATTTTTAAGCCGACACTGGAGATCAGAAAAGACGGACAAAGATTTGTGAAAGGGAATGTCGATGCGGAACTTGTGTTGCATACGATGATCGAGTGGCAACACTATGATCAGGCGATCATTGCTTCTGGTGATGGGGATTTTTACTGTCTTATTGAATATCTGATCAAACAAAAGAAACTTGCGAAACTTCTAATACCCAATCCGCAAAAATATTCGGCTTTACTTCGGCAATTTCGGAACCATATAGCGTATATGGATTCTCAGCGTGAAAAGTTGGAACGCAATGTATCGTAACATAAACGAGAGGGAGTAACCTTCGGACGGAACCTAGGTGTGCCCTCTCATCGTGATATCGATAGCATAGTCCTTTCGGGAGGATTTTGGCAAGAAATTTCGCGGAGAAGCGTGCTGCGAAGCCGAAGATCCAGAAGGCGAAGAAGTAGCAGCTTAGAGACGCGGTTCTTACGTTTGTACGTTGTGATGCAGCAACGCCCTTTTTCTGGCACTCTAGCCAAAAGAGTGCTATAATGAGATCTATGAACATCCGTCAGGCGAGGCTACTTCAAGCCATCATCGACCAGTTCATCGACTCTGCCATTCCGGTAGGTTCGCAGAAGCTTTTACAATCGGCAGAATTCTCCGTTTCTTCGGCAACCATTCGCTCGGAAATGTCCGAATTAGAGGAGCTTGGATTTCTCGAACAACCACATGTCTCTGCAGGTCGTATTCCAACCGTGAAAGGCTATAGGATGTATGTGACAGACTTCATGAAGCCCACGGAACACGAGCGCGCTGTGCGCCTACGGTTCAATGATCTAAAGGAAGAATATTTCCGTCATAAGGATAAAGAGCGTGTGTATGAGTCCGTTGCATTGCTTGCAAACATGATGCCGAATGTTGCATTCGCAACCGTGCCGCATCTTGAGCGAGTGTACTATCTTGGGCTCGCAAATGCCGTTCGTGAGCCTGAGTTTCAGGCAGACAGCTCACTCGTCAGTGGCGTCGTCGAAGTTCTTGAGAAGCGTCTTGCTGAGGTTATTTCCAAGGTAGAGCTATCCGATCAGGTTCAGTACTACATTGGTGACAAAGATTTGTGCCCAGAGTTTCAGAGTTGCTCGATGCTCATCACACAATATAGTGTCCGAGGTCAAGTGGGGAGTATTGGGATTCTAGGCCCTGTTCGCATGGATTACGGCTACAACTCTGTAGCACTTGATATGATTGCCTCACTTCTCCGAGATGTATGACAAGCCGAATGTCGAATGAAGAATATGGAATATCGTCGACGACATTCGACATTCAACATTCCATATTTATTTCCCACTTCTCATAAAAACTTCAGTCTCACAGTTGGCGCTTCTCCGCGTACGGCCTTCCGTGCCTGATCCTGATGAAGTGAGCGGAAAACTTGGTCCACTTCACATCGAACCGGCCATAGCTGCTCTTCATTCGCTCAAGGGCATCGATGGTCTCATTTCGTTTGAGATCGGTAATTATCAGGGAAAAATCTGTTTCTTTGTTCGAACGACTGAGCGTTCAGTCTCTCTGGTCGAGAGCCAGCTGTACGCGCAGTTTCCGGAGATTGATATCGAACAAATGAATCCAGCTGAACTGGAGCCGAAAGAACATGAATTGATGATCACAACGGATTTGAAGCTCAAGAAGCATGAAATTTTTCCGATCAAGCGTCATCCGCAATTCGATGACCTTCTTGCACGTCAGACGATTGATACCATTGGAGGCATTTCCTCCACTCTGGTGCGTTTTCCGCACCCGGCAATGCGTGGTCACATACAGATTATTTTTACGCCACTGAAAGGCAGATACCGAAAGCGTGTCCTCAAATTTCTTCCTCTCATGGAGAAAGGTCTTTCGAAGATGTTTGGTCCGTATGCCAAATTATTCGCAACAGTGCATCTTGCCCGTGGATGGAGGCGAGTCGTCTATTTTCCGGTGAATATGCTCATGGGTGGATACCGTGTGTGGTTCAATATTTTGCCATCGATGGATGCAGTCACAGGGGCTCCGACCAATGATATGGATACACACGAAGAGACGCTCCAGAGTGGTCGCAGAAACCATGAAGCTGAGGATCCAATTTCAGCAGCAATCGACAAGGTGAACAGACTTCTCTTTACGGCAAATATTCGCATGAATATTATTTCACCTCCGGAGCAAAGAGCTGCTGCAGAACATAAGCTGCAGGAGCTTGTGAGCAGCTACAAGCAATTTACACTGCCCAATTGTAACGGATTTGCTGCAAAGAAATCCTATGAATCACGTAGTCTTGCCGCTAGTTTTCGCATGTATCCGTACGTGTTGTCCGTTGAGGAATTGGCGACTCTTTGGCACTTTCCGAA
The DNA here is from genome assembly GCA_964517585.1 of uncultured Candidatus Peribacteria bacterium. Classification (GTDB taxonomy): domain Bacteria; phylum Patescibacteriota; class Gracilibacteria; order Peribacterales; family Peribacteraceae; genus JAGORY01. The sequence goes on from CAZFCB010000003.1 coordinate 12,049, forward strand.
TACACTCGTCAAAACACCAAATATAGACTGGGTCTTCAGTAAGAAGCTTGAGCCACCGGTAGATTTGCCCGTGCCCGAGATCGACCCAAACATCACAATTCTCGGCGAAGCGGTTTTCAGAGGGCATCGTCAGAAATTTGGTATCCGGCCGGATGATCGGAGGCGTCACATGTACGTCATCGGAAAAACTGGTATGGGTAAATCAACGTTACTGGAAAACATGATCCACTCAGACATTGTCGCAGGGAAGGGCGTAGCCGTTATCGATCCTCACGGAGATTTGATCGAAGCGATTCTTCGTTTTATTCCTGCAAGTCGAACGAATGATGTCGTTCTCTTTGATCCTGCAGATCGGGATTTTCCATTGTCATTCAACATGCTTGCTGCCACGAATCCGAATCAGTATCCGCTCGTTGTTTCTGGTCTCATGAGCGTTTTTACCAAACTGTGGCCGGATGTCTGGAGCGGTCGTATGGAGCATATTCTCAGAAATACGTTGCTCGCTCTTATCGAAGGGCAGGGCAACTCTATGCTTGGTATACTTCGGATGTTTTCGGACGATATCTATCGAAAGAAAATAGTCGATCATCTTTCGGATCACCTTGTGAAGAGCTTTTGGCAGGATGAATATGACAATTGGTCAGAGAAGTATCGGACAGAAGCCATTGCTGCAATCCAGAACAAAATTGGACAACTTTTGTCGGTTCCGATGATCAGAAATATTGTCGGTCAAACGGGCAGCAAGCTCTCTATTCGTGAGGCAATGGATTCAGGGAAGATTATTCTTGTGAATCTGAGTAAAGGTAACCTTGGGGAGGATAACTCCGCATTTCTGGGTTCTATGCTCGTCACAAAGTTCCAGTTGGATGCCATGAGCAGAACAGACATTCCAGAGAAAGATCGCAAAGATTTTTACCTCTACGTCGATGAATTCCAGAATTTTGCGACGGAGTCTTTCGCGACCATTCTTTCTGAGGCTCGAAAATATCGGTTGAATCTTACCATCGCTCATCAGTACATCGGTCAACTGACACTTGGTGATAATAGTGATGCACTGAAAGATGCAGTGTTTGGTAACGTTGGTTCCATGTGTAGCTTTCAAGTCGGTTCAGACGATGCAGAGGACTTAAGTCTGCAATTTGAGGAAATGGTGACCCAGAAAGACATCTTGAGTCTTCCGAAATATCACGCATACCTACGGCTCATGGTTGGCGGTATGGCAAGTAAGCCTTTCTCGGTCTCTACGTTACCTCCACCGCAGCTTGAAGACGACGGTAGTAGGGTCAGTGTCATTCGAAGAGCTTCTAGGGAGCGCTACTGTGAGAAGCGTGAGGTTGTGGAGGATAAGATCAATAAGTGGCTCCTGAGTGCCAAGGAAGGCAGAAAAATCGTTGAGAAAGCGGGAAAGGCTAAGGAGAAAGAAGCGGAAGAGATAGAGAAAGCAAAAAAGAAGGGCATGAAACTTGCCGACTACCGTGCATGGCGAGACCGAGAGATGTGGACGAATGATTTCAATGCTCTTCGCAAGAAGCTAATTACGGAAGAGCTTTCTGCAGATGAACAGGCAAAACTAACGGATCTCCAAGGAAAGCTGGAGAAAACCGGCGGCGTGCCACCACCAAGCAAGGCGATGATGGAGGCCCAAGGAAAGAGGAAAGAATGATAGTCATGCTTCGAGACGCACTTGCTGAGGCAAGTGCTCCTCAGCATGACAAGATGGGAATCAACATGACTTTACGTGATGAGGAATTCTTACGTTTTTTTCTGTCATGACGGGTCAGCGTTCGCGGTTCTGTTTGTCATGGTGAGCAGCTACCCGTGAACGGACAGCCTCATTTGTCATGGTGAGCAGCTACCCGTGAACGGACAGCCTCATTTGTCATGGTGAGCAGCTACCCGTGAACGGACAGCCTCATTTGTCATGGTGAG
>CAZFCB010000003.1:14077-18452 GCA_964517585.1 uncultured Candidatus Peribacteria bacterium
ATTTGTCATGGTGAGCAGCTACCCGTGAACGGACAGCCTCATTTGTCATGGTGAGGAGCCCCGCGTACGGGGCGTCTCGAACCATGACGTAGATAGATTTGCTCCCAGTAACTATTGGGTGTACGATCGTACAACCATGAAACGTCTTTATTTTGTCTACTTGCTTCGGTGTAGTGACCAGTCTTTCTATGTTGGGGTAACGAACAATATTGATCGTCGATTAATCGAACATCAGTCGGGGAAAGATGTGCACTGCTTTACGTATCAACGACGTCCGGTTTCTCTCGTTTTCTGCGCACCGTACACGTACATTCAGAATGCGATTGATCGTGAGAAACAACTGAAGCGATGGAGTAAGCAAAAGAAAGAAGCACTGATTCGTGAAAATTTTAACAGACTCGAGTTTCTCTCACGCAGAAGAAAATCTTGGAATGTTCCACAAAAGATACGGTTCACTTTGCACAGAAAAGTTAAGGCAATTCTCCGCGGTCTCATGCTTCGAGACGCACTTGCTGAGGCAAGTGCTCCTCAGCATGACAAAAACTCGAAACATATTCGCTAACACTTAGCTCCTCGACATTACAAAAATAGTGCGGTAACGAATCGCACTCAATAAACCTCTTTCAGGTAACACTCTTCGCAGTACACAGTTTCAGGCCTTTCGGGTGAGTAGCTCGTAGCTATTGGCTTGTGGCAATTGGCACAAGCCCGATCCCAGAGCTTTCGGGGATTTCGGAGCGCCATACGTCGTCTGTGTCGTTCATCGGGATGGAAGTGGGGGATGGGGAGTTTCATTTTTCTGTAAAAATCGAGTTCCTGCTTGATGATCTTAAATGGTTTCTTCGTCGCCTCGCACTCGATAGCCCAGTGCAAGATGTCATCGGGGATGTCTTCAATGGAAGTTGGAAGATCCTTTCCCTGTATCAGTTTGTCTGCCTGAGGAGGTGGTGACTCATAGTCACTCCAGTTCCATCCGCGCTCTAGGACTTGTTCTTTTGACAGTGGAAAATATTCCTGCGCGACGGTTTTGTTGTAACCAATAGGAGATATAGTAATCGGAAAAAATTCTCCCCATTGTTTTTCTTGCATCATGGATTCGATGATCGTTGGCACAAGTTTTTCATATTCTTCTTTTGTGTATTGTTTATTGAAAATGCAATATTTCATATGCTTGAGCCCAATACACCCAAAACATGAAGAACAAGATTGGCATGAATCCGAGTACAACATATCACTGCCATCCCAACATTGCGTACAGAATGAAGAGGACGTCAGCCGAACAGGAGAATATGTTTCGTATAAAAGTTGAGACCATCCACAGTGATACGAATCTTTAGAGTCTCGTAAGTCATCAGCATCATCGACATATTCACAATCTTCAGAGGTAAATATTTGAAAACATTTCTTACAATTCTTTGATTCAAAAATATAATCCCCCGTGCAGTTGTCTGTTTTCTCCTGAATTGAGTAAAGCTCATGGTGTTTTTTCCTTAGTTCAGTTGTACGTTTCTCTATTGTTGATGGGTCAAGTAATGCTTTCCGAATTGCCTCTTCATATTCTAATTGTGTTAATTGTTCGTTGTACAAACAGTATTCTTTACGCCTAAGACCAATGCATCCAAAACAATGCGTGCAGCTTCTACAGTCATGACAGTACGAAGAATCAACACACGAATGACATAGTGTGCATGATTGACAGTTATATGAGTGGTTACTGTCAGTGCAATCATGACAGTGTTCTGATTGGAACATGTAAGAACAGTCGGTGCAGTCTTTGCAGTGTAGTGACCAATAGCAGTACAGAAGTGATTCAGAATAGTATGTACAAGCGCTCAGATACGAATCCTTGGAATCGAAACAGAAATTACAAAAGTCGCAATTCTCAGTATTTTTACCGTTTAAAGCTGATCGGGGCACTCTACGAAGAAGGGACGAGAATTGGTGGAAGAAATCTGATGTTGTATCAAATTCTTGATGATATCTCAGTGGATCCCATCCATCACCGAACCACTCGGCACGTTCGTAAACAGGGAAAGTAGTTTCGGGCGGAAATACTGAAATAATTTCTTTTTTTGTTAGATCACTTTTTCGCTTTGAAAGAGAACGCTCATTGCGCCACACCATTCTCCGTTGGCGTCTGCACTCTGGACACTGAGTCGGTGGCGGAACCAGATACTTTTTGCCACCAAAGACAGGTGATACTTTCTCATAGAAAGCCATGTCTTCATCTGTGATCTCAAAGGAATGATGACACCAAGCATTGGCACAGGTCTTTTGCATGAGATCAATTATATCAGAGTAGCGATGTAGAGACGCCCCACTGGGGCGTCTCTACGAAAGCTGCGTGATCAGGAGGTCGTTTTTATCCTAGTTGTCATTTTCTGACACCAGCATTGATTTGTTGCTTGCAATCCTTGCGCATACACTGCGCGCATGGCGACCATCGATGACTTCGGCAAAATTGATATCCGCGTTGGGAAAATTACCGATGTGCAAGATTTTCCAGAAGCAAGGAAGCCTGCCTACAAACTGACAATCGACTGTGGCTCAGAGATAGGATGTAAGCGCTCTTCAGCACAGATTGTGAAGAATTATTCCAAGGAGTCTCTCCTCGGAAGGCACGTTCTGTGCGTCGTAAATTTTCCTCCACGCCAAATTGGACCGTTTCTTTCGGAAGTTCTTACACTTGGCGTTCCGGATGCGAGCGGTGAGGTGGTCCTCTTGATGCCAGCTTCTGATGTGCCACTCGGCGGACGGATGTACTAGAAGTCCGAAATGCCTGTCTGTCCATTGTTTGACATCGCCAGATTGACGATAATCTTTCTACTATCGGTTTCCTCCCTCTTTTTTTATGTCTCGCTCACGACGCTTTTTCATTCGTACACTTCCAGCAGTATTTTTGGCCGGAACGCTTTTCGGTTCGGGCATCACTTCAATTACTGCCGCATTTCGTGCTTCTGCCATCTTCCGTGATGTGCCAAGTACACATTACGCAGACGAAGCAATCGGTGAAATGTACCAGCTTGGCATTATCAAGGGCTTAGACAGTTCACACTTTGGCCCAGATGAACCTTTGACACGCGGACAAGCAGCACTTCTCTTTCAGCGTCTTCGAAACGAGCTGAAAGGAATCACATCGAGTGTTTCTAGCTCCAGAACGAGTACAAGCAGTAGTTCGTCTTCTCCTGTCAGTAGCTCAGAGAGCTCTTCTTCCTCATCTTCCTCGTATTCGTCATCGTATAATCCAGGAGGCCATATTCGTTTCAATGCAAACGAATTCAATGTCGATAAAAACGTTGCTACTGGCGAAGTAGTCATCACAATCGTTCGTATTGGTGGCAATGCTGGAGCGGGCACGATTGACTATTCCTTCAGTGGTGGTACGGCGATTGCAGGGAAAAATTACACGCCTCTCTCTGGCACTCTCTCGTTTGCAACGAAAGAGACGAGTAAGCAGGTCAAAATGAAAATATTTAACGATACAACGACGTCTGGTACGAAGACCGTCATGCTTACGCTCAAGAAGCCAACAGGAGCACTGGCACTCGGTGAGCCGAGTACCGTTACTCTCGACATCAACGATCCGAATGTGCCGACATCATCTTCTGGCATCTCGAGCAGTGTGAGCGCTGCTACAACCATATCGCTGAGCGCGAGTGGGTACGGAGTGTCCGAAAATGGCGGCTCGCTCACTATTACAGTGAATCGTACGGGTATCACGACGAGTGTCGTTGGTGTTAACTATGCAACGGTGGATGGCACAGCAAAATCGGGCATCGACTTTTCATCTGCAGCTGGGACTTTCACATTTGCTGCCGGTGAAACAGTGAAGACGTTTGCTGTCCCGATTTCAGATAATACATCAATCGAAGGCAGCCGAGTTTTTTCTGTTGTTCTCACGAATCCTACGGGTGGTGCAGCTCTTCTCACACAGAGCGCAAGTGTCACGATCAACGATAACGAAGCTGTGCCCATCATTGGAAGTGGCTCGATGAAGTTTAGTACTACTTCCTATACTGCTACAGAAGCTGCCGGTCAGGCTATTATTACCGTTCAGCACATCGGTGGTTTTGGTGCGGCGACTGTGAACTATGCTACAAACGGTGGTTCTGCACTTGCAGGTTCTGACTACGCATCGACAAGCGGCACACTCAATTTTGCCGCTGGCGAAACAAGCAAAGTCTTTATCATCCCCATCTATGGTGATTCCGTCGTAGATCCCGGAGAAACAGTCTACATGAGCCTGAGTAATCCTACGGGTGGTACGACCCTCTCGGACCCAAGTTCAGCAACACTCACTATCGGAGAGAATTAGATATTGTAAGGAAAGCATAAAAAAGAAAGGACGTCACAGAGGCGTCCTTTTTTAGGTCCT
>CAZFCB010000003.1:18552-28006 GCA_964517585.1 uncultured Candidatus Peribacteria bacterium
CCTAACGAAGAATAAATGCCCACACGACGATGGCCAAAACAATGCGGTATACACCGAAAGATGCAAAAGTGTTCGTTCGGACAAACGAGAGCAACCAACGGATGACCATGTATGCTGTGATGAATGCCGTGACGAAACCAATGCCAAACATCTGGATGTCGTGTACAGAAAGCGATCCTCCTGATTTGAGTAGATCCAAACCTGTTGCAGCTGCCATCGTTGGAATGGCGAGGAGAAATGAGAAATCTACGATCGTACTCCGACGTATGCCTATCGCCATGCCACAGATGACTGTTGCAGCAGATCTCGACACACCAGGAATAAGTGCGAGAGCCTGAGCGGTTCCGATCATGATTGCTTGTGAAATCGTAATGTCTTTCACATCACAGACGGTCAACGGTGTTTCTTTATGAAACTGTTCAAATACAATGAGAATGAAGCCGCCGATACCGAGCGAGAGCGCCACGATTGCGATATTTCCGAGCAAGTACGCTTTGACAATGCCGTGCAACAGAAGTCCGATGACAGCTGTTGGAACGAAGGCTACGCTGACTGTGAGCCACAGTCTTCGGTTTCCTATAATCATTTTCCAGTAGACCAGAACAGCAGCAGCTATTGCTCCCAGTTGAATAGCGATATCAAAACTCTTCAGTACTTCCGTATCAGGAAGACCGAGAACGTGACCAGCAAGAATGAGGTGACCTGTCGATGAAATAGGTAGAAACTCCGTGACACCTTCCACGATGCCGAGTACGAAGGCAGACAGAAAAGACATAGTTAATCAAGAATGCCTGGTGCGGATTGCATCATGAAGATGTGTGCTGAGAGCAGTGAACCAAGTATGAGAACGACGACAAGTAGAGCAACGAGAGAAGCGGCCGCAGCGATGTCTTTCGCTTGCTTGATGCCAAGATGGTAGTGGCCGCTGTGTCGAGTTTTCTGCGTGTCGTCAATTGCATCTCCCACTCTCTCAATCGCCGTATTCAGAAGTTCAACTATGAGAAAGCCTGCTGCAGTGAGTGTGACAATAATCCATTCAGTCATCCAGAAACCGAGACTAATGCCGATGAGTGCGTACACAATTAGGCCAATGAGAAACTGCTGAATGTTTCGTTCCTCACGAATGGCATGATGGAGTCCGCTGAGAGCAAAGCCCATGCTACGGACGATTCGCTTCATGCCGAGATACCCGGAACGGGGAATTGTCGGCAGAAAGCCATTACTTCTTTTTGGAGACTTGCTATGAAACTTTCGTCAGCACGCTTTTCTACTGCTTGAAGCATGAAATCAGCGAGGATTTCCATGTCTACTTCTTTCATGCCGCGCGTTGTGATCGCCGGAGTGCCAAGACGTACACCAGATGGATCCATAGGTTTTCGTGTGTCGTTTGCGATCATGTTTTTGTTCAGAGTAATGCCTACTGTATCGAGTACATTCTCAACATCGCCACCACCAATACCAAATGACGTGACGCAGTCGATGAGCATGAGATGATTATCCGTGCCGTTCGTGACGAGTTTTACATTCTTTTTCATGAGGTAGCTTGCCAAATGCTTACTGTTTTTGACGACCTGATGTGCATATTCCTTGAATTCTGGCTTCAGTGCCTCGCCAAATGCTACGGCCTTGGCTGCAACCATCTGCATGATCGGTCCGCCCTGAAAACCAGGGAATATGGACTTATCCATCTTCTTCCCAAGCTCTGGATCTCTGCAAAGGATCATGCCGCCACGAGGTCCACGTAGTGTTTTATGCGTTGTTGTCGTGATCACATCGAAGCCGTCATCAAAAGGATTTCTTGCAGCTTTACCTGCAATAAGACCAGCGATGTGCGCCATATCCGCGACGGTGATGGCACCAACTTCGTCTGCTATTGCCTTCATACGCGCGTAATTGAGTTCACGTGGATAAGCAGAAAATCCTGCAAGAATAATTTTTGGCCTCTCTTTTTTCGCTACTGCAAGCATTTCATCATAATCGATTTCGCCGGTTTCAACGTCCTTCATTTTATAACGGACGAATTTGAAGATTTTTGTGAGATATGTCACCGGATGACCATGGGTGAGATGACCGCCATGTGAGAGATCCATGCCCATGACCGTATCCCCAGGTTCTAGTAATGCAAAATACATCGCGACGTTCGCAGGCGCTCCTGCATGTGGCTGTACGTTGGCATGTCCGCAATCAAAGAGTTGCTTAGCTCTTTCGATGGCAAGATTCTCCACGATATCCGTATATTCCTGCCCTCCGTAGTAACGTTTTCCAGGGTAGCCTTCCGAATATTTGTTGTTGAACACTGACCCCATGACTTCAAGGACGGCTGGTGAAACGTAGTTTTCTGAGGCGATGAGCTCTACACCGTCTGTTTGGCGCTTCATTTCACCGAAAAGGGCTTTATAGATGACTGGGTCGAAGTTTTCGAGGTTGGAGTACGTTGGCATACACGGAGTGTAAAGTGAAAAGTGTAAAGTGAAAAGTCAGAGATACGTCTATGGATGTATGCCTCTTCGTACAACGGTTTTATCCCCCTTCTTCCAGAGGCCTTTTGCCGTGAGGACGATGCCGACGGAGCGATCGTGTGATTCGAGAGGCAGTTCGCTCTGGAGCTGGCAATCAAAGCATATGCCGATAGTTTTTGTTGTTGGGTTTCTTGTCATCTGCTTGTCGATCCAACGGTCATAGCCTCCGTTGCCTCTGCCCATGCGTAGTCCTTCACGGGTAAAAGCTCTGCCGGGTACAATCACAATGGCTATTGTCGATTCATCAATAGGATTATCTGCTGAAGGCTCGAGGATATTGCTCACAGGATTTCTCGTGACATCGTCTAGTGATCGGATTTGATGCATTGTCATGTTATTACCTTCGACTTTACCTATACAGATGACGTTTTTTTTCTCTAAAAGTTCCGTGAGAAGCGGTCGGATATCCGGTTCATCCATGTACGGAGAAAAAGCTGCAATGATTGTAGGAGATGAGGGAAGAAGTTTTCGAAGTTCACGTACAATAATCTGACTTTCAACCCGACGATCATTCTCGGTCATCTTCGACAGTCGCTCTTTGATTGCCTGGCGCAGTCTTACTTTGGTCTCCATAGGACGAGTATAACGGAGATCGTATTACGAATAGCGAATGATTTGGTCAGTTCGACATTCGGCATTCGGTATTCGGTATTCCATATTCGTTGGAAAGATTAAAACCCGCCAAATACTTCTGCGGCTGCCTCCACCAAGTCAGTAGCGGGTCCTGTATTTGCTACTGCAGTTTTTTCCAGTACACAGAGAATGCGCACCGGTTTTTTAAAGATGTCTAACAATGCTTCCTCTACGCTGCGACTCGCTTTTGTATCGGCAATTTTATCTCTGTGGAAGCTCGATGCGAATGCGAGGCGAATCGTACTTCCTTCAACGGCGACAATCGTAGAATCTTTCAAGCTCATGCGGACCGATGGCGGGGTGACGGCTTTCCCCACAGCATCCCAATGCTTGAGAACGTTATCGAGAGTGAGCTCGTCAACATCAATTGCTGCAGATTTCTTCGCTGTACCCTCGGTTTTTGGAAGAGCAGGGGTGCTCGGAACAGCAATGCGGGGGCTTGCTGCTGCAGCTGGTCGTTCAATACTTTTTGGAGTATTCGTCGCGTCCATGCAGAGTGAAACGAGTACAGATTCCAGCACAAGTCCTGGCATCGGTGATGTACGCATATCTTTAAGAGCGGACAGTACAATGTCTGACATGGCGATAAACGCAGCAGGAGATTTCTGTTGTTCGATTGCTTCGTGCATTTGAGACCGCATGAGCGTGAGCAAGTCTACCGCTACAGAATCGAGAGGAACATTGGCGTCTTCCATCTCTTGTACAAGTGCCGTCATTGCTTTGATGTCCTTTGAGGCTATGGCCAGAGCAATGTCTTCAATAAACACGGCAGAAGTCTTGCCGATCCGTTCTGTGACGCTTGAGAGCGTAATTTTTTCTTCAGATCGGAGCTGATCCATGAGTGCAATACCATCTCGGAAACTGCCTGAAGCATGCCGTGCTATTGCGCGCAGTGCTTCACGATCTATTTTGATGTGCTCTTGATCGGCAATGTATTGGAGACGACGAATGATGTCCTCATCCTTGACTCTTTTGAAGAGAAATCGTTGGCATCGTGACTGAATTGTATCGGGGACTTTGTGGAGTTCCGTCGTTGCGAGAATGAAGTAGGCGTAATCCGGTGGCTCCTCCAGTGTCTTCAGCAGTGCATTGAAGGCTTCTTTTGTGAGCATGTGCACCTCGTCAATGATGTAGACCTTTGCCAAAGAAACTACGGGTGAGAAGTTAATTTTTTCGATCAAATCACGCACATCGTCGATGCGACGATTACTTGCCGCGTCAATTTCAACGAGATCGACAAGTGAGCCATTGTCGATCTCATGGATCATATGTTTTCGTATTGTTTCATCAGTGATGCCCTGTAGCAGTATCGTCTTTGCCATGATGCGGGCTACCGATGTCTTGCCCGTTCCACGGCTACCGCAGAGTAAGTATGCATGCGAAATCCTTCCTTGCGAGACCGCTTGTTCAAGCGTCGTGACAACGTGATCTTGTCCGACGACATCGGCGAAGTTTTGCGGCCGGTATGTTAGATATAACGCCATGGAGTACGACTATAAATTGAATATGTACCATGGAACAAGGAAAATGTAGTACAATCGCCTTGATTTCCGATTTCTAACTTTTTCTTCATTCCTATGCGCTTCAAAGGATTCTCACTCATGATTGCCGGATGTCTTATCCTTGTTGCTTGTGGGGTTGATACGAGCGGCTTGAGTGCCGATTCTTCTCGAACTGCTTTAGGGTCAGAAACCGCACTCGTGACGGTCACTGAGTATGGCGATCTCCAGTGTCCTGCGTGCAAAGCAGCGCATACGTTGCTCACAAAGCCAATTCTGTCGCAGTACGAAGGGAAGATTCGGTTTGTTTTTAAGCATTTCCCACTTCAAGCTATCCATGTGTATGCCTTAGAGGCAGCGGAAGCGACTGAATGTGCTGCGGATCAGGGGAAGTTCTGGGAGTTTTACGATATCACGTATGAAAAGCAAAAAGATCTCAAGAGCTCTGCATTGCGCGACTGGGCTGCTGAACTCACACTCGATACAGCGCTCTTTGATCGTTGTGTGAAGTCACGAATTAAGAAGAAGACAATTCTTGCGGATGAAGCTGAGGGTGCAAAGAAAGGCGTCAATTCCACGCCTACATACTTCGTGAACGATGTCCGCGTATCCAGTAACACCATCGAGGCACTCTCCGCAGCTATTGATGCCGCGCTTAAGAACGCGAAGCAAATCCCTCTCTAATACGTTCGTGAGATTTGTGCGAATCCGTAGATCATTTTGAGGCGTGTGTCATAGAGCACGAATGAACGGAGTTTTTCCGGATCGCCGGTCGACACTTTGTACTGTTGTTGACCATACGCTGCCTGGAGTGGGCCTAGGTCCATTGCTGTATCGTCAGGGAAGTCAGCATCGCGCGGGTCGATGACGGTTGAGAGGTAGATGTGTAGCGAAGGCCCTGGGCTTGTTGCAAAGTCTGAGGAGAGAAAAAGTGTTTTATCAATGAGCAGGACATAACCAAGTACGCTCGCTTTCATGGAGATAATTCCGCCAATGAGACCCTTGTTCTGACGCTTTTGAGCGCGTTCGGAGATGTCTTTACCTTTTTCGATCTCATCTTCAATGAGTGTTCGCATAGATGCGTCCTCAAGTATCGGGTCATTATTGATGATAAATTTTGCCATCGTATCTGCGAGTTCGTCACCGTAGCGTGATGCCGTGAGAGGATTTTCGTTCTGAGATTCGATGCTGAGTGGTGCCGGAGCACACGCAGTGAGTAGGAGCACAGTAGCCGGAAGAAGAAGGGTGATGCGCATAGGAGCGTTATTGTTCACATCTACTCGTCACTTGGCAAGAGCTAGTTCCTGCCCACTAGAGGATTGTTCACTCCGTCGTAGATAAAGCCAGCGTTATTGATGACTCTCGTGAGTGAACGCATTTCCGTTAGTACGCTTAAGCCATCGCGCATCCATGCCTCACTTTTCGGTTCACCATTTGAATGTGGGCAGAACGTTGTCCAGTAGAGCCATCGATCATCTTGTACGTGCTCCATTTTCTCCGCAAATGCGTTTTGGACACCTCCCGAACTGAGATTCGCATGGATGAATGTCGCTTTATGTTTCGACATTTCCTGCTTTCGGAAATATGCGGCATCCGATGTGGCGTGATCTAGTGAGTCATGGCGACCGATGTCCTCCCCGTGCTCTGCGCGGTGCTTCGTGAGCTGTACCTGATCTGCCGTTGAACCTTTTCTCGCAACAGTGTCATTGAGGTACGGAGGTCCGTGTGTACGGCACCAAATGTTGTTGTACCAGACCCACCGTAACTGATGAATATTACGGTTTGCGTTTCGTCCACGGAGGAGGCGACTCACAAGTGGCTGCATCTCTGAGTGAGACTGGCCAAAGCTTTCCATGAGTGCATCAAGTCTCTTTTTGGCTTCATCGACTTTACTCGTACTGTCCGATGACTCTTTTCCTCGAAATTGCGAAACATGTTTTTCCATAGCCTTCAACCGAGGCCAGTCGCTTTCTTTAATGTGCATCAGCTTTGCTTTGTTGATCAGCACACTCGCTTCCTGCCAATCCTTCATATCCATTGCATGACGAATTTTGAGGAAGATCGGCAATTCATTTACTACATTCTTCGCATCCTGCAGCCGTTCTTCGCCTTGCTTCACGTATGAAAGTCGTTGGGCATAGTGCATGGAGAGGAATTGCGTAGCAGTGATGATGGTAAAACCGCGTGCTGCGGCATTAGCGCCTCGTTCTTTTGCTCTTGTCGTTACGATATCAAATCGATCTTTTACCAGAGTCCAATTCTGAATGAGTCCTTCAAGAGATTTTGGTCCTGAGCCGTTCACGAATTCCAGGATCTTACTTGGACTGGCCTTTGACGCAAAAATCCTGTCCAACCAAACACCGACTTTTCCTTGAAGAATGACGTTTTTACCTGCAGCGCTTTCCAGCTTTTTCTCAGCACTGGCATATAGGTCAAGCCGTGATGTACTCAGTGCATTCCTGAGAGCGAGTGCCTTTGATACGAGGCCGTGACGCTCTGTATAATGAAGATCCAGAAACTTCTCTCGGTCGTTCAGAATAGCGAGACTCGGATCGGTTTTTACCAGTTCATTGAAATCAGGCTTCTCGACGAGATCATCTCGTTGCTCGGCTACTTTTTTCCAGCGACTGACATAATTTCCGAGCTCAGATTGCACCCACTTCATTTTCATTCGAAATGTCGATGTCGATGAGCTCTTTTCTTTCGTGTCATAGAGCCTCTCAAACCATCGTTTATACGAATCTTTCGAAATGTAAGGAGCTGCACTCGACATGTAACTTGTAAATGCCTGATACAGACTCTCTCCTTCCTGCAAAATAAGAGAGCCATCTTTTCGAATAAAATCTTCTCGCCAATGGATACTTTTTTGTTCTTTCGTATCATCCGTAGGCTTTGTTTCATTGAGCCACTGAATAGTTTCTCTCGTCGATGACTTTGAGCCGAAACCAGTACGATTCATCAGAGACCAATAGCTATCTCGAAACGAACGCACGGCTGAGAGGCGTCGTTGCATCTCAGGTCCTTGCACATTACGATCAATCTTCATTTCCTGCGTTCCCGTTGCTGTACTCTCAAGTGCGACCATGGGCTTGCCATTCTAGCTCTTTTTCATATGTTGCACCTATTTGTTGCATTGCATTTTTCCTATTCTCGCGCGTGGCTTGCATGTGGTAATCTCTGCATCCACGTTCTCTCTCTTGATATGATTCTTTCTGACCGCGACATCAAGAAGGCCATTGCATCTGGACGCGTAAAAATTGAGTCTCATCAGGCTGAGCTCTTCCAGTACATTCATGCCTCAAGTATGGATTTGCGCCTTGGTAATGTCTTTAAAGTGTACGAGCACAGCAAGTATGCAGTTCTGGATCCCAAAAACCCAAAAACGTTTGCACAGAATATGCGTGTCATCACTATTCCGGACGGTGAGCCATTCATCGTACAACCGGGAGAATTTATTCTTGGTGTGACACAGGAGAAAATCACGGTGCCAGACGACCTTGTCGTCAGAGTTGAGGGCAGAAGCTCACTCGGACGTCTTGGTATCATTGTTCATTCCACAGCAGGATTCGTCGATCCTGGATTCGTTGGAACAATTACGCTTGAGATCAGCAACTTGAATCGTCTCCCAGTCGCGCTCTACCCCGGCATGCGCGTTTGTCAGCTGGCGTTTGAGATGATGACATCCCCGGCAGAAACACCGTATAACCTCAAGCCACATAGTAAATACCAGAATCAGGTACTTCCCGAAGAAAGCAGGCTCAGTATTGATCCAGAGTTTGCAGCGCTCGTCGGTTCTTCAGTGGAACAATTGTAGATCAAGAGACACTCTTTTCCGTTCATGTTTACACTCACCAACCGCACCGGCGTGGATCTAGCGAAGATGCTCAAGGGTGGCGTCATCATGGACGTTGTGACCGCAAAGCAGGCCCGCATTGCAGAGGCAGCAGGTGCCTGTGCGGTGATGGCTTTGGAACGCGTTCCGTCCGATATCCGTGCCCAGGGAGGAGTGGCGCGGATGAGTGATCCAAAGCTTATTTCTGACATTCAGCGTGCGGTATCTATTCCAGTCATGGCAAAAATCCGCATCGGTCACACTGCAGAGGCGAGAATTTTGGAAGCGATATCCGTAGATTTTATTGATGAGTCTGAAGTTCTTACACCTGCCGACCCTTTTGATCATGTAGATAAGCGTGCTTTTACGGTTCCTTTCGTGTGCGGTGCTACGAGTCTTGGGGAGGCTCTTCGACGTATCAACGAAGGCGCGTCCATGATCCGCACAAAAGGGGAGGCGGGGACAGGTAATGTTATCGAGGCCGTGCGTCATCTTAAGATGATACAGGCAGACATCAAAAAGCTGAGTTCTCTGTCTTCAAGCCAGATCAAAGCATTCGCACTTCAGCAGCGAGTACCTCTCGACCTTGTTGCGAGCGTCAAGAAGGCTCAACGCTTACCCGTTGTAACATTTGTCGCTGGCGGCGTTGCGACCCCTGCTGATGCAGCCCTTCTCATGGAGCTTGGAGCAGAAGGAGTATTCGTTGGTTCTGGAATTTTCAAATCCAAAGATCCGGCACGTATGGCTAAGGCAATCGTGCAGGCGACAACGTACTTTCAGGATGCGAAGAAGTTGTTGCAAATCTCGACCGGATTACTTGGAGCAATGCCTGGGTTAGAGATTGCAAGCCTTCCTTCAAAGATGGCTGAGAGAGGTTTGTAGAGATGTGTACATATTGTACTGATGACATTCGATCTTCGACATTCGACATTCGGTCTTCGACATTCGACATTCGGTCTTCGATATTCGAT
>CAZFCB010000003.1:28106-47316 GCA_964517585.1 uncultured Candidatus Peribacteria bacterium
TTCGACATTCGACATTCGGTCTTCGACATTCGACATTCGGTCTTCGATATTCGATAATGGATCTATGGTTGTCGGCGTCCTCGCATTTCAGGGTGATTTCGCAGAGCATATTGATGTGCTTAGTCGCATGCACGTGCCGTCCGTGGAAGTGCGCAGTTGCGATGATGTGTCGAAAGTTGACGCACTTATTATTCCAGGGGGAGAGTCGACGGTTATTGCAAAATTCCTCTCCGAATCGGGAGTTGGTGCTGAAATTCGAAAGCGTGTTGCGAGCAAAAAACATCCGCTCATTATCTACGGAACGTGCGCGGGAGCCATTCTTCTTGCAAAACGCGTCACCGGAAAGAATGCGCCCAAAGTATTAGGGCTGATTGATGTAACGCTTGACCGCAACGCCTACGGAACACAGATTGATAGTTTTGAGGCCGAGATTAAGGTTTCCGGCATCCAGAAACCAGTTCCTGTCGCATTTATTCGTGCTCCAAAGATCACATCAGTCGGCAAAGGAGTAGACATTCTTGCCAAATTTCGTGGCGAACCAGTACTCGTGAGGCAGGGGAGGGTGATGATCGGGACGTTTCACGCCGAAGTCCGCACTTCAGCCGAGATGCATCGGATTTTTCTTGCCATGGGGTAACAATATAACTTACAAAAAATCTTTCATCAGTTCTGAGACGTCAAACTTTTCCACTTCGTCCACTGGAGTTGTTGTCTTCCCCTGTCTCGGGACGAGACGCTCGTAGAAATTTGGTACGTCCTCACGTCGATACAGAATACCAGTTGCTATTCTCTTACTCGTATCGATGGCAAGTTTGCGCGCTTTTACAAAGTCAGTTGGATCGTGGTTTTCATCTTCTACTTTGTAGTACTTCTCCATAATCATCGTGTGTGTCGCGAAATGATTATAGGTCGGACAGGCTTGTAGAATATCCACAAATGCAAAGCCACGGTGTCGGATAGCTTCTTTCAGTACCGACGTGATCTGCTTAATATCACCAGAGAATGCCCGTGCGACAAACGTCGGTTCAAGCGAAAAGATGAAGTCCATCGAATTGAGTGTCATTTCTGGCATACCGTTCGGAGCGGAGTTCATTTTTTGCCCCTGAGGGGTGAGTGAACTGGATTGTCCAGTTGTCAGTCCATAGTTGCCATTATTATGAAGAACGAACGTGATCGGATAGTGGCTACGGACTGCATGCACAAGATGGCCAATGCCTTCCGAAAAACTTGCGCCGTCACCACCAAAAGCAATGACGGGAAGTGTAGGATTTGCAATTTTTGCTCCCGCTGCAAATGGCAAGACTCGACCATGAAGACCGTGAAAACGGTAGCCTTTGAGTTTATCACTTCCGTTACCATGACATCCAACATCGAAACAGAGCAGACATTGATTGGGAGCGATTTTCAGCTCTGTGAGAGCGGATTTTACCCCAGTCCAAATGCCGTAGTTTCCACATCCATCACACCATGTACACGTATTCTCACTGTGAAAATCTTTCATCGTGGGGCCGGAGGTTTGAAGGGGAATGGGCATAGGAACGAGCTAGTGGCAAAATATTTCTTGGATTTCTTTCAGTAATTCGTCGACAAAAAAAGGTCTTCCGTCGTACTTGAGAATTCTGTCGTGAATCTTGATACCTGTTTCCTGTCTCAAAAGAACACCGAGTTGCCCTTGATAGTTGCCTTCGATCAACACGATTTTCTTTGCAGCCTCTGCAAGGTTCATGAATTTTGCCGTTTTTAGCGGCCAGAGGTACGTGTAGTGCAGATAACCAATGGAAAGCTTTGACTTCTGATCTTTGAGTTCCAAGTTTTTCAGAGCATCGAGCACTACAGACTTTGTGCTACCCCAACCGATCAACAACATATCAACTTTTTCATCGTTACGTGCTACTTGCCACTGTCCACTTGCCTCTATCCACAAATCCGGTTCCGGCAAAGAAGCTGCAAGCGCTTCCTGTTTGCGCATGCGTTTATTGATCTGCAGTACCGCGTTTGCCGATGTTTCATCAACAGTGCCTTCTGCATTGTGCTCATCACCTTGGGCAACATATGTTGCAGCTTTGGCTCCAGGAAGCCACCTTTGTGAAATGCCATCTTTTGCATTGGGATCAAATCGATCGGATGATTGTAATTTCAGCAATTTCTCCGGATTGGTAATTAGTAACCCTCTGTCGATGACAATCTTCTTGAGGTTATACGGCTGCTCGGTATACAGAGCTTCCATTGTTTGTTTGTCAGTCAAAAGTATGACGCTGATTTGGTATTTCTCTGCAATATTAAATGCCTCGTTGACGAGATAAAAAGAGTCAGTCGCATTTGAGACAGAAAGAACACAACGTGCAAACTCTCCATGGGAAGTTCCTATTGCCATCAGAAGATCACCTTGCCCCGTCCACGTTGGGAGGCCGGTTGCAGGCCCTGGGCGTTGTGCGAGAACAAATACCGTTGGGTTTTCGATGATCGCATTCAGTGAAACAGTTTCGCTCATGAGGTCGAATCCTCCACCCGATGTTCCTGTGAGGGCACGCGTTCCCATATGCATTGCTCCAGAGACGAATTGCGCCGCTGTAATTTCATCCTCTGCTTGCTTGATGACCATACCTGTCTTGTTTTGAATCTCAGCGATGAAAGTCAGGAGGGGTGAGCTTGGTGTCATGGGATAACCTGCGTAGACGCGAACTCCTGCATGGACTGTTCCAAGCCCCATTGCTTTGGCGCCTGTGATGACGAGGTACTTCTGCCATTCTCTCTTTGCTTTTGGCATCGTGACTGTTCGCTGATGTTCTTTTTGAAGTCTAAAGCCTTCATCGATGCATCGCATATTGAGATCGAGAAGATCCTTTTTCTTCGCAAAGCGTTCACCGACCATTTTCTTGAGTGCATCGATGTCCTGACCGAGCATTGCCCAGACACATGCAGTCAAAAGAACATTCGTAAGGACTGGCTTTGCGCCAAGCTTTGACAGTATTTCTTCCACAGGGAGATAGATGATGCTGAGACTTTCCCGATCTATGAGTTTTTGTTCAGCAGCAGGGAATTTCCAGTGAGGCGTAGAATGAATGAGGATGCCACCGGGCTTCAAGTCACCAATATTTTTCTCAAGAACATGGTGATTAAATGCAATAATGACATTCACTTTCGTTTCAGAGCTTTCAATATATTCATCCGATGCGTCGATCTGGAAGCTCGCATGTCCACCCTTGATGAGCGACGGATATTCACGGTAACCAAAGATGCAGTAACCACTTCTTTTTAAAGCTTTTGAAATGATGTCGCCCATGGAGTCGAGTCCTTGTCCAGATGCGCCTGCAATTTTCAACGAAACACGATTCATTGAACTGTGACGGGAAGATCGGAGATTTTTGATGCGAATTCCTTTGTCCAGGCTACGATCTTCTTTTCCTGATCAAACGGTTCGTTGATGATTTTGAGTGCTGGCAGAAGTAGTTTTGCATTATGCGTCTGGCAGTAGTCTGCCATTCTGTCTGCTGCTTTGGCAGTGAAGAAGTATCGGTCGTCACCGAGTCCGATGACTGCCGCTGGCATACCCTTCAGATCTTCTTTCAAAGCGCGCACTGCAAGCAGATCGTGCATGAACGGGCTCATCTGACCCTCTAGATTGTTCGTATTCCAGGATCCACACGCAAGAAGAAGTACGCTTCCTTTCATCAGATCTTCCGGCGTGCTGCTTTCCGCTCGCTGCTTGACTATACGCAGATCCGGTATGAGTGTTGCAAGAGTTGTCATGACCAAATCGACTACAAATTCGGTGTGACCTGTTCCCGTCGTATAAATGATGATCAGTGTCGGTATCATGGTTGGAGTATATCGCGAAAAGTTCATCGCATGCTAGACTAGGGGTGTGAAAATATTACAACGCTCGTTCGGGTCGGCACTCTTTCTGTTGTACGTCGCAGGAGTTTTCCTACTAGCTATTCAGCCTGTTCGTACGATGATGCAGCCTGGATTCCAGGGCATTCTTTACAAGGGAGGCGACGAATCGTATTACATCACGCGCATTGAACAAGCGATGTATCACCCTTTTACCGATGTTTCCAATGGAATCGTGAGTGGCCCTGCCGCACCACGAGTACTTCAGAGTCCGGTACTGGAAATGTTGATGGGCAGTATTTTCTCGTGGACTGGTCTGACGGCTCCTGTGCTTGCCTTCATCATATCTGTTGTGCTTGCACCACTCTGCATTCCACTTTTTGCCATGCTCTCACTTCGCGTTGGCGCAAAAGAAACTGCAGCAATGACCGGAGCTGTGCTCTATTTTTTTCTCCTCATTGGGCCACTACGCAGGATTGTGCATCAGTCGTGGAGTCTTCCGTTCGTTCTATTCACATGCATCATGCTCGTCGATTGCGTCCGGAAGCCAACACTCCTACGCTCCATGCTACTTGGTGCATGTCTCGGTTTTGCATCCGGTGTCTACCTTTGGGCGTGGACATACCTGTGGGCGTCTTTCGGATGTATGGTTGCATTTGTGTGCATTACTGAATGGAAAGCTGGATCGCGTGAGAACGCCATGCGACTTTTTCGGCATGCAACTGGTGTTGGAGTCATCGCCCTTGTCGTTTCGTCACCCATTCTCTTTATCATGTGGCAGAACATGCATCATCCTGCCATCGCAGACGCAGGGATTCGCAGTCTCCTTGTCCATGCGAGGGAGTTTGAGTCCGTTCCAAGGAGTATGCTTTTTCTTCTTTTCACAGGAATGACGACATGGGTGATCCTCCGTCGCTCAGATCGTCAAAACCTCATTCCACTTCTTGCGTTGTTGATCGCGATGGCTGCAGTTCTTCATCAGCAGTTTGTCCACGGCATCGTTTTATCGTATTGGACGCATTATTATCAGTATGTCTGTATGGTGGCGCTTTTGGTGATCCTCACGCTCCTTACTCTGCGAGATCGTAGCGTACTTGCTCTATCTTCTATGGTAGTAGCCTCGATTTTTCTCGTTGCAGCATTCACTGATTACTATGGAAGGATCGCAGTGCTAGATCCCATTCCTCAGTGGGACATGTTTCAACATCTGTCGCAGCCGGTTCGCTCGCTCAATCGTATAGAGAAACAGACCGTACTCAGCGATACTGATAGCTCATTCATCGTGGCGATGTATACGGATCATGATGTTGTCTTTACGCCGTTCATGCGTCATACGCTCGTTTCTTTCACCGAACTTGCCGAGCGGTATTGTCTGACACAATTGGTGCGAGGATCTCCTCCCGACACCACTTGGCTTGGACACAATGTCGAGGAACAGAGTCGCACGGGGCGCGTCAAAGCTCGCGAAATTCTTGCGCGAGATTTGGTTCTGACGGCGGAAGCCTGCGAACGTGTGACGAATGATCCTCGGAGCATATTGCAAAAGTATGGCGTCACGATGGTTCTCTGGGACGAGAAAAATCATCCTGAATGGAACATATCAGAGAAGTACTTTTCTGAGTCTGAGAAAGGTTTGGGGTGGAGTCTCTGGACTCTGCGATGAACGATGTGGCGGGGACGATACTGTGGATCGAGTCAGTGACTTTGCAAACGCAATCTCGGCAACTTTTTCTATGCTAGACTCCATTTCATGAACACGCCGTTTGTTCTCAGGAGATTTCTCTCAGTATTTGTTTGTATAGTTATTGCAGGCATAGCGTCTGTACATATTGCTCATGCATCATCTGCTTCATCATCGGCGCCGCAACAAAAAATTCCGATCTTGGTGTATCACCATATTCGTTCTACCAAGTCGTATCCCCAAAGTACATGGAGTTACAAAATGTCGGTGTCGCCCGATATATTCAGAAAGCAGATGGAGTGGATTCGTCAGCACGGCTATACGACGATCAACCTCGACACGTACGTTTCGATCATGCGTGGTGATATCGCCGGTCCAGCAAAACCGATTGTCATCACCTTCGATGACAATAACCTGACGCAGTACACTCTTGCGGCACCTATTCTTCGAGAACAAAGTCATATCGCTGTTTTCTATCTTGTGACAAACCGCCTGAAGAATAAAAGTTTCATCACAGAGGATCAGGTGAAACAGCTTGCTGAGTGGGGGATGGACATTCAGTCTCACACCCTTGACCACGCAACGCTGACACACCTCTCGCTGAAGAGGCTCGATGAGGAATTTGTACAAAGTAAGGCAGTGCTGGAAGCGCTTACGGGTAATGCCGTTCGACATGTCGCGTATCCTTCCACCGCACACAACAAAACTGTCCGCGAGCGTGCATCGAATGCTGGTTTTGTCACAGGAACTATCATGGATCCACGTCCTGCGACTTCTAAAGATGATCTTTTACGTCTTCCAAGAATTCAGATGAATGATACAACGAAGCTAGCGACCCTTCTTCCCTAAGTGCATGCACGCTCTTGCACCTCTTCGTCGCATGATGTCTGCCGGAGGGGCGATTTCACCTGTCGCACGCATGAGGTGGCTTTGTGTGTTTCATACGTGGAAAAAAAATGCATACACAGAAAAACTCCCTGTAAACCTCTCGCCAGATACGGTAGCAATACTCCTGTCGTACAGACGCCCTCAAAATATTGATGTCATTGTGCGTCTACTTCTTAAGACTCCTTCCATCGCAAAGGTCATCGTTTCAAATAATAATCCAGAATACCACATATGGGATTGGATCAGCGTGCGAGACCCACGTCTGACAGTGCTCTCACACGTTGTTCGTCAGCCGTGTCGCATGCGCTACGCTCTTGCTGCTCGTGAGACTGAGTACCGTCATTTCCTCGCAGTTGATGATGATATTTTTTTACTGCCATCTCAGCTAGAGAAGCTTTGTCAGTCGCTACGAGATGATCCGTCGCGACCACATGGTGTGACAGGGCAAGTATACGATTCGTGGAGAGGAATGGTGTATCACAACAACAATAATCGTACGCAAATCGTCGATGTCATCAATCGTGTCTATGCCTTTACGAAAGATCACGTAGAAGGACTACAACAATTAGAGCGAGAGGCAGGGTTTGGTCCAGCTCATCCAGATTGGAAATATTCGACCTATGATGATCTTTTCTTGAGCTTTTCTAGAGGAAAACCACGCGTCGTGTGCGTAGGGAAGTATCTTGACTGCCCCTCACAGTCGGCATCTGGAGTAGCTTTGTGGGTACAGCCACACTTCTTCCGACTTCGGCTTGCCGTCTTGCTCATGCTTCGGCGGATGAGACCTTCTCAGATGTAAGGTTTCTGCTTGGAAAGCACAGCGTATGCAGTAGCTGTTTCCTCCGCTGTTTCCATGAGGATCGTTATAGGATCGGCTTCAAGGATGGGATAGAGAATATCAAAATTGCACGGGACACCCTCGTGGATGAGGGTTACTTCTTCGGTGGGAATTTTTCTCACGCGATCGAATGCACTGGAGTCATTTTTTTGTGATATAAAACGTTTCAACTGATTGTTTGATGCATAGTCTATCGCCATTGTTGTAAGCTCGGGTGGAGTAAGTTCGCGTCCGTTTTTTAGCTCATCAAAAAGTACTTTCCATTGGAAACTTTCATGAGGTTCTCGTCTGGGATTTGCACAAGAGGACAACCAGTGAGTGTATACTTTTCTCGTTATTTGCTTCACTGATCGCACTGGGAAATGAGCGAGCGTGAGTGAGGACAGGACAGTATCAACTATGTTTCCGGAGGGGTCACTTAGCTCATGATTACCGGGGTATAATTGTGATCCCGATTCGAAAGCAGATCGTGGTACAAGTATCTTGGACCACTCGGGATATTCTGAACTTTTTCGATGCGTAATGCGTCGAAGCACATGTCGTTCTTGCGCAGGATCATCCGCTCGTGGCACGTATCCTTTCCAGCGAACGCGCAGACAGCATGTGTTGTTCTCGTGTGCCTGAAGTTCGCTTACAACATCACCGACCAAAAACTCATCAGCATCGAGCGGAAAAACCCAGTCATTTCCTTCCTCAAAAGCTTCTTGCATGAGCGCGGTCAGTACAGCAGTTTGTGCATGTTCCAGTCGCTCGTCTGTTCGCCAGGTTATTGGTAGTCCTTCTTTCGCAAGTGCGGCGAGAATTTCCGCTGAATTGTCACGGCAGCGATGAAGAACCACCATCACTGCACCGTACTGCGCATGATGACGTACGAAGGCCTCGAGTATGTCGCACTCGTTTCTGGCCCAGCAGATTGTCAGAATCTTCATGTGTCGCGGCCGGAAACTGATCGAATGATCTCACGGATGTTCTTTGTTTTACGAAGCATCACCTGCAATGCCATATGTACCACTACGTATTCGCCGTCGTAACAGTGCATGAAAGCGTCGATACCTTTATGCGGTCCATTCACAATGTCCTCGGAGGTCGAGTCGTTACCGTAATCATTCAAGATCAATATGCCATGACGTTTCAGGAGTTCCCAAGATAGCACTGCATTTGAGAGAACACGCCGTGCGGTTTGTGAATCCGAAATATGCACAATATCGAATTCATCGAAGGGTAGAGACCGAAGGATCGTTGCCGATGACCCCCTGAGTTTTGTCACTCGTTCCTGAACGCCAGTAACAGAGATATTGTGATCAAACAGTGCTTCGATGTCGACGTCATCATGCCTCTCTTCTTGCGTAAAAGTATCGATACACGTCAGATGAGACGTGGGATGCGTCAGGAGGTTTTCAAGTATCCACACGGCACTTCTGCCATCGAATGATCCTATCTCCAGTACCTTCAGATCTTTTTGCCCTGCACATCCACCAAGATGTTCCTTCCACATATCGATATGTTTGCTATGAGAATCTGCGTTGGTGAATTTGTACTGCATAGACAAATGGTAGCAAGTTTTAGCTGCTACCGCTTGGCAGTTTTGAGGAAAAAATATGCACATCTTTGAACTACGAAAAGTGATGATTGATGTGTTCCTAAAAATTACAACAGTCAATACAGGTCACCCCAAGAGCAGAGTGTAATCTCTCGTTCAGCAAGTTCTTTGAGCACGTCATCATCCAGTAGTACATTCATTTCAGTCTGACGCTGTGGGTCGGCATCGAAAGATTCGCCATGGGGGTTTGCGCTGCCTGGGTGCATCATGAGTTCCGTCGTTCCCTCTGGAAGACGGCCAATGATGTGTCGGAAATTTCTTTTCGATGCATGGCCTGCAAATGCGAGACCACGAAAGTGATCCGTGCTACCAATACCATTGGCTTGGAACATTTTTCTTGCGACTTCTGCGTGTGCTGACACTCGTCCTATGTATCTCGATTGTTCTGGAGAAATCTCGTATCCAAAAGGAAGAGGTGGTTCGCTCGGGATACGAATGAATGAGATAGCGTATCGATCCATGAGAGAGATCACAATTGGCGCGATGTCTGGATGAATGTGTATGTGATGGTGACTATCCACGTGCGTCGGTTGTCCTCTGACATCTAAAAACCATTCGATTTGCATTCGAAATTCCCGTTCGATGTGTACAAGGTCGATTTGTTTTTCCTGTAACACGCGCTCCAGTGTGTCTCGGCCAAGAAAATACCCATCGATCGTGATGAGTGTATGAATGTCGCCATGTTCACTTAATGGCGAGCCTTCTGTAATGTTGAGGTGAAGCCCAGTTGAGAGATCACGTTCACCAGCGATGCGTCCAGCCTTCTGGCTTCCAGGAAAATTTGGGATGAGACTCGCGGATGTCAGGATGCCTTGCTCTTTGCACAGGAAGATCCCGTGGCTGCGTTGCTCGTTGATGCCAAGGTCGTCGGCGTTGAGGATGAGACGTCGCATAGACGGATGGTACAGTGTGGGCAATAATGATCAGCCTGAGTGCATTTGACATACTAAATTTATGCTTTATAATATACTATATGACAACTGAAAGCACCATCGGTGAGGGTGACAAGCACGTCCATGATTTTACGGCTGAGGCTGGTATTCAAGGTACTGAAACATCAGCATCAAGCAATGATTTTTTAGAGTACATTTTTGTAACACAATTACTTCGTCAAGCGCCATGGCAAATTGGTCGTGCTATTTCCTTACAGTGCAGCGGAGATCATGAGAGGAAAGTTGCTAATATTCACGCAATCCAGGACATGACTGTTCATAATGAGGTTGCAAATTGGGTTTTTGGCGACAAACTGGCAGGTGATCTAGGAATACGGTCCACGCAAGATCACCCAAAAACAGATTTTGGTGAACCGAGATTTTGTGGTAGTTGGGATCTTGACGAGAAATAGTTATTCTTAAACGCTACAATGAATCCATGCCCATCGATACTGGACGCATTCTCTTCGAAGACCTTTGGCTGCTTGCCGTGACAAAACTCGGCGGGGAACTGGTGGTGAAGGGCAAAGGAAAGATCCAGAGACTTCCATTACTTGATTATCTGCGCAAAGACTACCCAAGTCTCGCACCGATTCATCGGCTGGACTTTGAAACGTCGGGGATTGTCGTCTTTGCTAAAACCAAGAAGGTTCTGCAGAAAGTACTCGAGTCCAAATTTGCCGGTTGGAATAAAACGTATCTTGCGATCGTTGCAGGCTCACCACATCGCGATACTGGCGAGGTAGATATTCCTCTCCCCGCACGTAGTGGCACCGGAAACGTTCCTGCACTCACAAAGTATCACGTACAAGAACGTTACCGTGGTTGTAGTCTTGTGGAAGTTAGTTTCGAGAGAGGTCAGAAACACCAAATTCGTCGTCACATGTCTATGATGGGTAACCCACTGATTCTTGATGACGTGTATGGCGATGACAAGCCAAATAAGACTTTTAGTAAGTTTCTGAAAATGCAACGATTTTTTCTACATGCATCGAGGGTCGAATTTCCACATCCGGAAACAGGAAAACTCATCGTCATAAATTCTCCCATGCCGCATACATTTGTAGCAGTTCTCAAGAAACTGCAGCAGAATCGGTAAATTTTATGTCTGCAACTAGCAGATACACATCCTTGGTGTCGGATATAAAATTCCTGCTATGCTTGGCTCATGAAAACACTGTCTGGCATCCAACCTTCGGGAAAGTTACACCTCGGTAATTATTTCGGTTACGTACTTCCAAACATCGAATGGCACAAGAAAGCTGAGGTAGGAATGATCATGATCGCAGATCTGCATGCTCTGACAACCATGAAAGATCCTGCCCTTCTTCAGTCGAGTATCAGCGATATGATGCTTGATGTACTTGCATGTGGATTTGATCCTGAGAAAACAATCATCTTCCGCCAGTCTGATATTGTGGAGCACACTGAACTGATGTGGATGCTTTCGACCGTGACTCCCATGGGTCTTCTTGAGCGGGCCGTCAGTTATAAAGAAAAAGTGGAGAAGGGGATTACCGCTTCTGCTGGTCTTTTTAATTACCCAGTGCTTCAGGCAGCGGATATTGTTTTGTACGACATTGATACCGTACCAGTTGGTAAAGATCAGCAGCAACATCTAGAAATTACTCGCGACATCATCATCAAATTTAATAACACGTACGGTGACACGCTTGTTGTTCCAGAAGGAGTCATCAAAGAAGACGTTGCCGTCGTACCTGGTACGGATGGTCAGAAAATGAGCAAGAGTTACGGTAACACTATTCCACTCTTTGGTGATGAGAAGGTCATTCAAAAGGCAATCATGGGAATTGTGACGGACTCCAAAGGGGTTGCAGATCCCAAAGATCCTGAGACGTGTACGGTGTTTCATCTCCACAAACTTTTTCTCTCAAAGACTGAAACTCAAGAACTTGCCGAGAAATACAAGGCAGGCGGTCTTGGGTACGGCGATGCGAAAAAATTGCTCTTTGCAGCATATATGGACACTTTTACGTCCATGCGTCAGAAGCGTGAGGAACTGCAGAAAAACCCTGACTATGTTCGTGAGGTCATTGATACTGGGGCGAAGAAAGCATCACTTGTCGCTCAAGCGACAATGTCGAGAGTCAGAAAAGCAGTCGGTCTCACATAAGATGCACATATGTTGAAACGTATTATGACATTCATCGGAGGTGCAGTGCAGCCACGGAAGTCATGGAGTTACCCCGTACTATTTGCTCTCGCTTATCTCATTGTTCAGTTAACACAGTTACCGTTGTACGGTGTCAGTTGGGACGAGCCGCTTCATCGGAATTGGGGAAAGATATTTTCCCTCTTTCTCCATAGTGGTGACAGACGCTTACTCGAGCTCATGCCTGGTCATGGCATTGACTATGGTCCGCTCTATTTTTATGTCAATTATGTCCTCTCTGAGTTCTTCTACAACTCTGGTTATCTGACGTTCGTTGAGGCAAATCATGTACTCACGGTAGTAGTTTCCGCTATTGCGGTCGGACTCACATATCATCTTGGGAATATGATTGGCGGGAGAAGAATTGGATTTTTTGCGGCAGTTTTCATCGTTCTGTGTCCACACTTTGTGGCGCATGCGCACTACAATCCCAAAGATGTACCCGTCATGACAGCACTCCTTTTGACTGCAACCGTCTTTGTGGCGGCACTTCGACGGCAATCCAAAAAACTTATTGTCCTGTCAGCATTTCTGTTTGGATTTTCCATTGCGGTCAAAGTGAGCGGACTCCTCATGGCACCTGTTTTTGTCGCGACGTACCTCGTATGGCTTATAGATCGGATGCGAGTCACCTCTCGCGCCACACTTTTTCGTCAGCAGATACCTGTCATAGTGATCGGTTGCATAGCTTGCGTCAGTGCTTTATATCTGTTTTGGCCAAGTGCTTGGGGAGATGTGCTCCTCATCCCACGTGCAGTACATTTTTTCCTTGGGAAAAATTTTTGGCCGGGACAGGTTCTCTTCTTTGGTACCGAATACTCTGGAGCCGATCTGCCTTTCTATTACATTCCCTTTGAATTTGCAGTTTCCCTACCACTCCTCACTCTCATCGCATGTACGGTTGGGATGATTGTACTGGTGCGTAGTCTTCGTTCTTCCGAGAAAAGAGTCGAGTCTTTTTTTCTCTTACTGTGGATACTGTTTCCACTTCTTTTTAGTATGAAACCAGGACTTGTGCGCTATGACGGCATGCGGCAGTTCTTTTTTATCTTGCCTGCGATAGCAATAGTTGCAGCCGTAGGACTTTTTCAGTTATTGCAGCTACTGCAGCAGAAGAAAAAAAATCTGTACTCTGGCCCTATTTTTCTTGCTCTTATTTTCGTTTCGTTAGCGTCACAGGTTCTTGAGAATCATCCCTTCGAAGGCTCTTATCGTAATGAAATTCTCCAACTTATGTATAAGAAAGATCTCGATGAATCATTTCAGATTGAATACTGGGGCGCTGTCTATAAGCAAGGAATGGACTGGCTCACTGAAAATGCAGAACCAAATCCGGTGATCTGCGTACCGACTGCCGGCATTCTTGTAACGTGGTATCCGTGGCGTGAAGATTTTTCTTTTGAGTGCAGCGAGAAGTCAGACTACGTTATGTTTTTTACGCGATATTCTGAGTCAAAAGCGTATCGCGATCTTAAGAATCCGGTCTACGTAATTAGCCGTATGAAATCGGCATTACTTCTCATTTATAAGGTCAAATAGCAGCAGTTACTCGTTCACGAAAGAGATGAAGACGACTTGTTTTTCTTTTCGGCATGCGTAAACTGATTCAGTTCTCAACTAACTCATGAAAGCAAAATCTCCATGGGTCATTTTTGGTCTCGTTGCTGTTGCGCAGTTTATGGTCGTGCTTGACGCAGTGATCACGAATGTCGCACTACCATCGATCAAGGCGTCACTTCAGTTTGATACTGCATCATTACAGTGGGTTGTCACTGCGTACGCACTGACGTTTGGAGGCTTTTTACTTCTCGGAGGTCGTGCGGCCGATATTTTCGGTCATCGCAGAGTTCTCTTGCTTGGCCTTGGTAGTTTTACACTTCTTTCTTTCCTCATTGGAATTGCACAGACACCACGTATGCTGATTATTCTTCGTGGATTTCAGGGGATCGCTGCTGCGCTTATGTCTCCTGCAGCGTTATCTGTTGTTCTGATTACTTTTGCAGAAGGTAAAGAAAGAAACCGTGCACTCGGACATTGGACGACAGTTGCAACGGGAGGAGCAGCCGTAGGTTTACTCTTAGGTGGGATTCTTACCCAACTTCTTAACTGGCGTTGGAATTTCTTCATCAACATTCCAGTTGGTATCCTGATCTCAATCGCTATCGCACGTTTGTTGCCGCATGAGCCACAGGAATCTGAGCATCATGATCTTGATCTTCCTGGAGCCGCACTGATCACAAGTGGTCTTATGCTTTTCGTCTACGTTGCGAGCAAAGCTCCGGAATGGGGCTGGACGAGTCCTTGGACACTTGTGTCTGGCATGGGAGCAATATTACTCATCGTTATGTTTCTCTGGAATGAGTCTGTGTCACAACATCCACTCGTACCCCTCTCTATTTTTCGCATTCGCAACATTACAGGTGCAAACCTGATGAGCGCTCCCATTTCAGCAGGAGCTTTTGGAATGTTCTTTCTCCTCTCTATGTACATTCAGGGAGTACTGCATTATTCGCCACTCATGACCGGTATCAGTTTTCTTCCTTTTCCGATTATTCTCGGTAGCCTGTCGCAGCGCATGGCGCGTGGCGTGACACGGTTTGGTACAAAGCCATTCCTCATTGTGGGTCCATGTTTTGTTGCAGCCGGTATCGCGTGGTTAACGCGTCTCCCCGTTGCAGGAAATTATTGGATTGATCTTCTACCAACCATACTCCTGATGCCCATTGGCATGGCGATGACATTCATGCCACTTATGGTGGCTGCTACATCGGGTGTTAGTCAGAATGAAGCAGGTCTGGCATCTGGCCTCATCAATACATCCCAACAAATGGGAGGAGCGCTAGGGCTCGCAATTCTCTCAAGCGTTGCTGCATCGGTGACCAAGAGTCATATGTTCTTGGGCGAGCTTGAATCCATTGTTTTTGGATACAGGTATGCATACATTGTGGCTGCTTCTTTCATCGTCATTGCTACTGTCATCGGATTGGCGCTCATTCGTGACAAGAAAAATCCCACGGCTATGCAGGGAGCCCTGCAGTCTCATGCTCTGTAAAACATGCATGCTTTTTCGGATAACTTTATCGGTTTTCATCGTATCAAACAGAACATTGAACATAGACCTTTTTTGTTTTCTTGAGCCAATCTCGCTCCGTCGATAGAATCGCACTTATGGAGAATATAACTGCGTTACCGCTGACGCTTCCGGGTACTCTCTGGGGGGTATGTGCGTATTTTAATCCTGCCGGGTACCATAGTCGGCTCAAGAACTTTCAGATGTTTCGAGATCGCATGCGCAAACAAGGTTTACCCTTCATTGTCGCCGAAGCCGCTCTTGGCGATGCTCCATTTTCGTTGTCCGATGCGGATGCAGACATCGTGATACACGTACGAACGAGTAGCATGATTTGGCAAAAAGAACGCCTTCTCAACCTCGCTCGACGGGCATTGCCTGCTGATTGCGACAAAGTCGTCTGTCTTGATACTGATATTATTTTTCTGAGGCAAGACTGGATACCTGCGCTCTCCAAGGCTTTAGAGCGGCATGTTGTCGTGCAACCGTTTGAAACAATTTTACACTCTGTGCCGGGCTCAGTGCCCGAAGAAGGCAGAACAACATTGGAAGGAATGGAAGGAGTACGTGGGCTTTCTGCAGCTCGTAGCTATACAGACTTTCCACAGATTCTTTCGGGACATCCTGGTTTTGCAGTCGGTGTACGTCGATCTCTTTTGGATGAGTGTGAGCTGTGCGACTGGATGATTGTTGGTGGTGGAGATTCGTTATTTATGGGTGCGTGTTACGGATTATGCTTTGAGCAGAACAACTTTATTCGGAGTCAGAATACTGCAATGCACACTGCGTCTGAACCGTGGTGCAAAAAAGTTTTTGAATTGGTACAGGGCAGTGTCGACTATATCGATGGTGACATCGTTCACCTCTGGCATGGTGATCGCAATCAAAGATTCTATCATCACCGAAAATCACTCTTGGACGATTTTGATCCACGGCGTGACATCTGTACGACGAAAGATGGTTGTTTAGAATGGAACCATGCAAGCGAAGCACTCAAAAAAAACGTTGCTACATACTTTCTTGTGCGTGACGAAGATCAAACTGGGTCAATGAATACTAACTCTCATGCACGAGAAATGTATGCAAAATTTACGGAAACAGTGCTGTAATCTTGTCCTGCCTCTCGTCTTCAATGAACTTTGCCATAGACTCGAGTCCTGATGTTGCGAGTGCGGATAGCTCGGAGAGGGATCTCTCCCTGAGATGCTTTTCTAGTCCTTCATCGCGTACACTCCCGTGTCGCTTCATAAATGTCCATGGTACGCCAAGCATTGCGGCGAAAATAATGGGGTGATATCGATCACTGATGACATGCTGAGATGAACCAATAATGCTTAGGAGATGTGGCATATCGAGACAACGTTCATAGCGTAGATCGTATTTCTCTGCGATCGGAAGCAACACATCATCATCACGGACAGGATCAGAAGATGCGAGAACTAAAGGCACTGCTGTATATTCAATACGACGATCATCCAGAGTGATGACAGAACTTTCGATGGATATTTCTTTTATGTGCTTTCTACGGAGAAAGAGAGCGGTGTGCTTTCTTGGTAATTCTGTATATACCTGCACAGGCTCCAGAAATGCGGGGTCTGCCGTGAGAATTGCGGGAATTCCACGTGATACCATCAGTTGATAACTCATCGGCTCGCGCGCCAGAACGAGGCTATGCTTCAATCTTTCGAGGTCAAAAGAAGGATGAAACGAGTGACCTGCAAGGATATGCTTTACGCCTTTCTCATGGCACAAATCGGCGTCCCTGAGCATCCAACCACCACGTTTATCATTCAGGTCTTGCATTCCTCCTCCGGCCATTTGAATGACGACACTTGCTTGTTCCAGTAGATCACTAGGATCTATACGGAATGATCTCTCTACGTAGTGATCTATGCATTGCAAGAAATCCTCAGGGATGTTCCATGTGTCACGAGGTTCTGAGGCCATCACGATTGTTGCATTCGGATACCTCGCTCGCAAGAAACCGATGATGATCCGCGCAAGACTATAGTCACCAAGATTTCCACGTAACCATCCATGGAGCACAACAATTTTCATACTTAGATTGAGAAGTAACGACGCCTGGCTCTCTCTCTTTGCTCAAAATGATCTGGTTCTTTTTGGAGCGCATGATGACTCGGCAATTCGATAAATCGCTTTCCAAATCCACCGAGTGTCAGATGTGCCCCTGCCTTTCCGTTGGCTAACGTGCCGGAGACAAAGATGTCATCTGCGACCAGAGCGTCACGAGGAGGTGACGGACATAAGAATATTCGTTGTAGCATATTTGTGCGTATGAGCATAAAACGGCCTTTGATCATGTCTGCGACGATATTTGTTTGCGTTGGCTGATTGATGTGCTTGCAGTGCTGATACTCTTTATCCGACTGAAAGCACACACCGAACAAACCTATAATAGGGAATTCCTTCTTCTCTCGTGCAATGCGTATCACATCCTCAAGAACTGCTGTATCCGTAAAACAGAGATCATCATCCATGATGCAGACGAATTCTGTGCGAGCACAACTTGCCATCCACCATCGTGGCAAGCATGCCATATTTACCGAGGAATCTACTTTCCAACGAATCGCAGGATGCGAAAACTCTTTGCCGTTATTCCATAAAAAAATGACAGGTTTTACCGTCTGAGTTGTGAGTTGATCAATGATAGTACGTAGATTTTTAGGTCGTTTCCAATTTGTGAGGATGACTGTAACAGGGGAACTTTCTGTTTGTGTAGGTTCCTCACCCAAAGCTTTCACGCGACGAAGCATGTCGTAAGCATAGCAGTGAGTAGCGCGTTATGCAGGTTTCCTGCACAAATACAGTATTTCATTCTTTTTCACCGAGCATCGGCGCACGGTCATCGGACTCAGGTCACGCGCGAATGTACTCTGTTCAACGATGAAACCTTCTGATTGCAGTCGATCCGCATAATCTCTGCCGTAGATGCGAACATGATCCCATTGGCCGAAATGTTTTTCACGTTCTTGATGTGACGTCACAGAAAAATCTTCATATGTTTCGCTACGATGCATTTCTACTGGAGACTGAATAATGCCCCATCCACCCGGTTTCATGACTCGGAGAATTTCACGCATCGCTTTGCGGTCATCAGGAATATGCTCCAGAACGTGATAGCAGAGTACGAAGTCAAACGAATCATCGTCGAGTAATAGATGTGTGAGATCCATTTTTTCCATCGCAAGCTCTGATGTCAGGTCGATACTAAGGTATGACAGGTTTGTCATTGCCTTAAACTTTTCCTGCAGAAACTTCTGAGGCGCAATGTCGAGCATCCGAAGATTTGCTGTACACACGTTCGATCTTTGTTGCAGGTATAGCCACAACAAACGATGTCTTTCCAAAGATTTGCATTGAGGACACATTGCATGTGGCCTTTTTGTGACTCCATATGTCAGAAATTCTTTCGATGTCGTATCACAGATGGGACAGTACAACCTGCCTTTTTGGGTATATGAAAGATAGAGACGCCTAATGCAAGAGTATACATTCATACTGTTTCTTCATCATACGTTATGTTCCTGATCCTGATGAAGTTTTTATACCAATATTCTCATGCTCAGCAGAAGCATCAGAATTCCGAGCGTATTGAGCGTAAAGCAGAGAAGAGCAAATGCAGACTTCTTCATTTCAGCAATGCTACTGATCATTGTTACGGCCAGTTCATCCGGTAGGGGAGAGGCGATCACTAGTCCGGCAATGGACCAGAGAAGATACTGTCGTACTGTATGTGAGACTTTTTCATGATGCAGTATGGAATGGAAATACCTGAATATTCGCGTTTGCCTGAACTTTCCAATCTCTTCGTGGAGCGAAGATTCTACGAATTGAAAGATGCAGAAATCTGAAATGAATGCTCCAAATCCTGCAAGTACGCTTGCGATGAAAGGGTCGACCTGATGTGCGATCGCTAGAAATATTGCGATTGCAAATGGCGACGTGAATCCGAAGCTAAAAAGTAGGCCACCAATGAATGCGGAAATGTAGCCTTTTCCATTCAGTGCATGTACCAGCATGTCTACTTCGCCAGTGCTAAAAAGAAAATATGCGATTATGCATGAGAATAGAAAGCACATTGCCCTCGGATATTCGAGAAGGTGACTGCGTGTTGATGTTTGTTCCATAGAGATATTATACACTATATTACTATTTATGTCACGTTCCTGTCAT
>CAZFCB010000004.1:0-45738 GCA_964517585.1 uncultured Candidatus Peribacteria bacterium
TTCAGTCTAGATTGCCGTAGAAGTGGAAACTCCCGCCGTTTGTGAGTGTTATCAGCACTGTTACAAAGTGCTATTTTCTGCTATAATTACATGATTTTCCTTCATCATACAGAACACATAGAATGAAAGGAATTTCCTCGTCAATAACGATAGACTAGAAACGTATGCAGAACTTCCTGATCTCTATCGGCATTCTCCTCGCCCTTGCTGGACTTTGTTGGTCTGGGCTTTGGGTCGTGCGCTTATGTGCGGATCGCAAACGCGAGAAGGACATGGTGTTCCTGCAGATCCTCATGCCGAAGAAGGAAAGCAAAGAAGACAAAGAGATTGAATCTGAACAATTCGCAACGGGAAAAACATTCAAGGACGTACTTGGCATCATGGATCATCTGTTTCAAACACTTTCAAGTCTCAGCATTTCGGGGGTGAAACGCTACTGGAAGGGATCTCATTTTTTCTCGCTCGAATATGCCGCACTTGCCGGTGAAATCCTCACGTTTATCGTTGCACCGCGCAGACTGATTCCGCTCATCGAAAAACATGTCACATCGTTCTACCCCGATGCAGTGATCGACATCGTTGAAGACTACAACATCTTTACAAAAGAATCCGTGACCTGCGGAAAGTACATGGTGCCGACCAAGTCATTCGTCCTGCCCTTTAAGAGCTACAATCAAATGAAGAGTGATCCATACAATTCTCTGACGAATGCATTCAGCAAGCTGAAGAGTGATGAGGGCGCTGCTATTCAGTTTGTCGTGCGGCCTGCTCGTAGCGGTTGGCAGAAGAAACTGCAGAAAGAAGCACAGAAACTCATTAATCCGAAAAAGAACGGTGGAAAATTCTCTTGGTGGAATCCGCTTTCATGGATCGCAACAGTCGTCGATATTTTTTCTGACGACAAAGATGTACCAAAAGAAAGCTCCTCAGGAGAGCGTGTGTCTCAGCAGGTGGAAGAGCTCAGTAAAGCCGTCGACGAGAAAGCAAACTCACCAGGATTCTATACGACAGTACGCATCGTAAGCTCAGCACAGGACATGGAACGAGCTGCCTTGAACCTAGAAAGTATCGTCTCGAGCTTTAGTCAATACAACGATGTCCGGGGCAATAGTCTCCGCAAAACCAAATACCATTCCAATGCCCGACTGATCTACGACTTTGTGCGTCGAACGCCGAGAAAAACAATCATGCAGGCCCTCACATTCAAGACGATGCTCCTCGGCAGTGCCGAACTTGCAACGCTGTTTCACTTGCCAAGTGTGAAGTACAACAAGGTCCAGAACATCAAGTGGCAAAACTTCAAAATTGCTGCAGCTCCAAAAAACATCTCAGACGAAGGCCTCTTTCTTGGCTACAACACTTTTCGCGGCGAACACCGAAAGATCTTCATGAAAAATGATGATCGGTTTCGCCATTTCTATGTCATTGGACAAACTGGTACTGGAAAATCGTCCATCATCCAGATCATGGCACGACAGGACTTTCATAACGGGAAAGGCATATGTGTGGTCGATCCACACGGATCACTGATAGAAGACCTGTTCCCCTACATTCCCCGCTCACGCGCAGACGACATCATTTACTTTAATCCAGCTGATACGGAACGCCCGATGGGCCTTAACATGCTCGAAGGTCGCAATGAAGAAGAGCGTGACCTCATTGCACTCGATGCGATGAATATGATGACCAAGATGTTCGGTGAAGAAATTTTCGGACCCCGCATCCAGGACTACTTCCGTAACGGCTGTCTGACACTGATGTGCGATGAAGAAGAAGGTGGTGCCATCACAGACCTCGTTCGGCTTTTCACGGATGACGAATGGCAGCGCTACAAAGTACAGAAAGTGAAGAATCCCATCGTCAAATCATTCTGGGACAAACAAATGGCGCAGACTGGACAACGCGAAAAGCAGGAGATGATCCCCTACTTCGCTGCAAAGTTCGGACAATTTACGACAAATACGCTTATCAGAAATATCGTAGGTCAAGTGAAGAGCTCGTTCGATTTTTCCGATGTGATGGATAACAAGAAGATTCTTCTCATGAACCTCTCAAAAGGTCTTATTGGTGACATCAATAGTAAGCTGCTCGGTATGATCATTGTGAATAAAATTCAGGTCGCAGCAATGCGCCGTCAGCGTGAGGCAAGTGCTGCTCGTCAGGATTTCTTTCTGTATATCGATGAATTCCAGAACTATGTCACAGATTCTATCGAATCCATCTTGTCTGAAGCGCGCAAGTACCGACTGGGGCTCATCATTGCTCATCAGTATTTGGATCAACTTGAAAAAGACAGCAAACTTTCAGGAAACGTGAAATTGAAAGGCGCTGTCTTCGGTAACGTCGGAACCATGATGTTCTATAAAATCGGTCCTCAAGATGCGGAATTCTGTGCGAAGGAAATGCGACCTGTCTTCTCTGAATCTGACCTTGTGAACTTAGACGCCTTCAAGGGCTGCATGAAACTCTCGGTCGACAGTCAGCCATCGCAACCGTTTTCCATCGAGGTGCCAAAGCCATGGCTAGATACTTCGTATGTGAAAGATGCCAAAGCCGTGGAAGCGTACAAACAACTTTCTCGCCTGAAGTACGGACGCGATAAAGATTTCATCGGACGGGAAATTATCCGGAGAATTGGAAATTAAGGTCGTGCACAAACAGACTAAGTGCGAACTGAATAATAACGTTGTTACCTCAGCACAATCGTCTCTACCGGGGTCGCATACACAAGATATCGCTGCGAAATGCTATCCGGTGGCCAGCATGTGTAGAGCACGAGTTGTTCGCCTTTCTCGTCGGGCTCAAAGGCAGTTCTGTCATTAGCTGGAATCGTCCTCTTTTCGCTGACTTGGTATACGTACAAGTGTCCATCGTAGGTCACATAAATCTTGGTACCTTCTTTCACTTCATTGATCGTACGAAAAATTTTTGTGTACTTCGACAGATCCCACGGATACCCACTCGAATGTCCGTAAATCATGATCTTGCTGCCTTTACCTGGATAGGCAAAAAGGTGACCAACGCCGTTTTGCAGTGGCTCAAGAACGCCTTTTTGCGTGTACGGATCAGATGGATGTGTAATCGTTAAATCCACGATTCCGATACTGGGAATACTGATAGAAAAAGGTTTATTCGAGGCAAACTGCACCGAATTTGATGGCAAAACTTGGGAGGGAAATGCGTCAGGAAGGACGGAGGGCGTAGTCGTAGGATTCGCACTGAGTGCAACAGTATTCTGATACTGCTGCATATTTCCGCCAAAAGAAGCTACATTCTGTTGATGTACCTCTCGCATTCTGTAGACCATGTCGAAGAGCTGTCCTCTGGTCATCAAGTTTCCAGCGCGAAGACGACTTCCTGGCATCACTGCATTACGCGCAAGAACGGCACTCAGAGCTTCTGTGTACCACTGATCGGGTTCATTTGGCAGATCATCGGATGTACGAAAGGCAGAAGCTCCAGATGACTCACGGTAGGAACGCGTCAGCATGGCAGCTGCTTCTGCAACTTTCACGCCACCGTGCGGCCAAAATCTTCCATCAGGATAACCTTTGATGAGACCATTGCGAAAACCAACTTCAATGTACGGTGCATACCACTCTGTCTGATACACATCAGGAAAGAGAGACAGTGGTGGCATGGAAGTCTTGGCGTTCTCAACGTCAAGCGCAAACTTGTTCTGAGCAAGCAAAATAATCTTGAGAGCTTCAGCACGATTCACGGGGTCATCCAAACGAACGTCACCACCACCATCGATGACTCCAGAGCTACTCAGTGAAATGACTGCGTTAGCGTATGCACTGGAATCCACGTACTGCGCAAACACGTGTGATGTTCCGCCGAGAATGAGCGACAACATTGTGACGATACTTAGTATCTGACGTTGCATAGGAAACTATTTTACATATTTTTATTATTTTGTCAATGCAACTTATCTGCCCGATACAGCGCTTGTACCGGCAACATAACCGGTCGTCCAACAAATTTGGAGACTGAATCCTCCCGAAGGCCTATCGAAATCCAAGATATCTCCGGCGAGAAATAGATTACTGTATTTTTTTGTGCGCATCGTCCTAAACTCTACGTCATTCAAGTCAACGCCACCTCCGGTCACAATTGCCTTGTCTTCACCAAGGAGGCCCGTCACTGACATGGGAAGATCTTTCAGAAGTGTGGCGAATGCACGTCTATCATCGCGCTTGAGCTGGTGGAGTGGGACGACAGGATCTAGGCCTGCGAGACTAAGAAGAACGTGCCCTAGTCTTGGCGGAACAAGATCACCGATATTATTTTTAATCATTTTATTCTTATTTTTCTCAAAGACTTCAATCATTTTTTTGTCGAGTGCGCCAAGATCAAGTCTTGGGAAAAGATCGAGAGAAAGTGTCACGTCACCAGTTTTCAGAAGTGCACCAATATTTTTACTCATCGTAAGAACCAAAGGCCCACTGAGGCCAATATGCGTGAAAAGCATTTTTCCAATCTTTGAGTCATGCTTCGTCTTACCCTGGCACACGGTAAGTTTCACGTCTTTCAGACTAATACCTGCAACATCTTTCACCCACGGATTTCGAATGATGACTGGAACGAGTGCCACTTCTGGTTCTTTCACAGAAAGACCAAGTTTCCTCATCCACACAAAACCATCACCGGTTGAACCCGTCTCAGGTCGAGATTTTCCGCCAGTGCACAGAATATAATTTTTGGCTTTCAGAGAGCCTGAATCATGAACTATTTTTGTGATCAAGCTATCGTCATGCTCCATTCCTCTTACGGTGACTCCCGTCAGAACCTGAACGTTTCCTGCTGCCATCCAGTTCGCTAAGACTTTGCGAACATCTGCAGCGTTATCAGACACTGGAAACGCACGCTGCTCAGGTTCTACTTTTAGCTGTAGTCCTTTTGATTCGAAAAAGTCCCACGTTGCCTGTGCATCAAACTGTGAGAATGTCGAAAATAGCGACTTTCCTTTTTTACCGTATTTTTCGACCAGAGTATGCGTATCAAATTCGGCATTGAGAATATTGCAACGCCCTCCACCAGAGATGAGAAGTTTCTTTCCGAGTCCTGGATTTTTTTCAAGCAGAATCACGCTTGCTCCTAGCTCAGCAGCTCTCGCTGCAGCCATCATTCCCGCAGGACCTCCGCCAATGACAGCAACGTCAACATTCGTACTTTCCATTATTAGGAGGATACAGGAACACGCATGATGTGACTTCAGCCACATCGAAAGGGCAAATTTTCAAGGTACACTATCATCATGAACGACTATCAGCTTCTCGATTTCAGTCACGGAGAACGGCTCGAGCAATGGGGGCCGTACCGACTCCGTCGTCCTGATCCAACTACCGCAGGTTCTGTCCAAGAGAAGCCTGAGCTCTGGGAATCTGTAGATGCCTCGTACAGCGGCGAGAAAGGTAAAGGCGAATGGGTAACAACGAAGGCGCTTCCTAACCACTGGCCTGTGACATTCGGCGATATTCAGCTCTATGCAAGATTGGCTCCGTTCAAACACACTGGCGTGTTTCCTGAACAAAAGGAAAATTGGGACTGGGCGAGAACTGAAGCAAAAAAACTGAACCGCCCGCTCACAATCTTGCATCTGTTTGCCTACACTGGTGGCGCGACTGTTGCCCTTGCAAAAGACGGGCACTTCGTCACGCATGTTGACTCTTCCAAACCTTCCATTGGGTGGGCAAAAGAAAATGCTGTACTCAATAATATCGGCTCTGACCGCATTCGATGGATGCTGGAAGATGCACCGACATTTGCGACCAAAGAAGTAAAACGAGGGAAAAAATACGATGCCTTCATCCTTGATCCTCCGGCATACGGCCACGGGATCGGTGGTAAAACCTGGCGCGTGGAACGCGATCTCGCACCTTTACTCGAAAACTGCTGCACGCTTCTCTCTGATTCACCATCCTTCATCATTCTCAATGGCTACGGCCACTCGGACTCACCGGAAAGCTTTCATCGCTTACTGAGCGCCATCATTCATACGAAAACTAAGCAAAAGAATTTTGGACTCTCTGCACGCGAACTCTTGCTGAAGACGAATGATGGAAGAACACTTGAGACTGGCATCGTCGCGCGATGCTCATTCTCTCATCGAATGTCATGACACAGCGTCATACGGTCGGCTGAATCAGTAGTGCAAAATAATCAGCGATTGACATTTTACATTTATATGAAATAATAAACTAAATTTCTATTCCCATGTATGG
The DNA here is from genome assembly GCA_964517585.1 of uncultured Candidatus Peribacteria bacterium. GTDB lineage: Bacteria > Patescibacteriota > Gracilibacteria > Peribacterales > Peribacteraceae > JAGORY01. The sequence continues at coordinate 6,228 of CAZFCB010000004.1, forward strand.
AATTACATAGACGAGAATTCCTCGTAGGATCACTAGCGGCGGCCGTAACAGGTACTCTGGCTGCTGAGCAAGAAGACACTGCCGAATCGGTGGAATTCATGCCACTGACTGCGGAACAAGTAGACACAAGGATGAAAGAGCTTCGCGAACTGCGTACGGAACTACAGAAAGCAAGACTTGTATTGGAAGGCACGGGGAAAAAGAGAGACGAAATACGTGAGAAATACGAAAGTAAATATGGAACGATCCAGAATCCAACACTGCGTATCCGTTCAGACTATCAGCAACCAGCGTACAACCCCAAGCGTCATGATATTCCGCTTGTCGAAAAGGACGAGCAGTACGATGAGTCATTGTTTGCAGGCAGCAAGTCAATGAATGAGTTAATTTCACTGCTTAAGACATACGCTAAAACGGCGAATAAAGGAGTCTCCGATACAATGCTTCCTGCATTGGAGTCTCTACGAAATAACGATAAACGCTTACCACATACATTTCATTACGGAGGCGATACGCCGATAGAAGCAGAGTCGCTCGAAGAATATCTTACAATGATGAAATTAATTTTCGATGCAGATAGTAAGTTCATTGATAGCGAATTCACGATTCTGGATGTTCAAAAACGCTACGAACTCATAGAGACCCTCCGTCGCGACTATCCTGAACTCCTGCGTACGGACTACACCGTAGATGACATACACAATGCTCTATCTCCTGCGCTTTTGAAGATTTATGATGGATATCCCGACGTTTTTCCGCGTCTTGAGTTGGATCCAGATTTAAGCACAATGCAAGCACGTGTAGGCGGAGAAGATTCGCAACACACGGCAGCATTCCATGATCCGGCGAACGATGTGATTCATCTTGCAGGAGACACACCGTTCTATCAGCAGCTCATTGCGTACTGTCACGAAGCTGGGCATCCTTTTGCACGAACCTCTGAGGAATATAGGTTTCATCCGCTGCGAACAGAAGAGGACCTTTCGTTGATAGATTCATCTATCGAGCTGATACAAAACATTATGCCTGCTTTAGCGTATCTCAGAGAATATCAAAATGCTGAGTTACAGAAACGAGTATTGGATGTCACATCTCTCCTGGCAGTCTCTCTTTCTCAGATGGCACACAGGGGAACGTCACGGGATATTTTGAAGGGGATTGATCCAACCGAAGTCCACTCACAAATTGATGAAGCTGTAGCGTATCTGATGCAAGAAATACTTCTGAGTGAAATGTGCAAGGATGACACATCACTCGCCGATATACTGATGCAGCTACGGGATATAGAAAATCGTCTGTCTCACATCGATGTTGCACACTATGGTTCGTATCGATACGCCGAACAGTATGCAAGAGAAACGCTCAATACCCTGGAATGCGCAGAAATTCTCGCAATGGTACGCAGCCCTGAACGATTGGCACAGATCCACGAAGAAATAAAAGCGTATACTGAAAAGAGAGGAATTGGCACAGTTGCCGAAATTGGAAAATGGGAACGCACGTTCAATCGAGGTAACAGAACATTTGAAGATAGTTTTTCTCAATTAACTTTTGATTCAGATTTGGAGCGCGAAGCAATTGAGCGTGCGGATGATCCCACCTTCAAGGTAGACATTGCTCAGCGCATTGGTGAACTCGACAAAAAGTTGGCAGAGCAATTTTCTGCATATTTGGATTTCTTTAAGCCATAGATCAGGAAATCATGTTGCAAAGAATATGCATTGCAGAATGCTGATCTTTCTAGAAATCAGAACCAGCTTCTTTTACCCAATCTACAAGCTCATGTTCGGTCTTCACGTATCCCTTCAGCTCAACTGTTTCACCTTTATGAATGCCAAGGTGTAAATGTTGCCGTTCACCATCTGTTTCTGCGCTAAACTTTGTGCCCAGCAGAGCAAATGGCTGGCCTATACCCAGAGCATCGCCGACTTTTTGCTTCACAGAAGACAGTCGAATGTGGCCATACAGAACAGTGACGGGTTCGCCCTTATATGTGCATCGTTGGATTACAACTCCTCCATACCCTGAGACGTTTTTTTTCTCGATTATGTCTCCGGTACACGCAGCTCTGATGAGAACATTTGATTCGTCGTCATTCGTTTCGAAATCCGTGCCCGTATGAAAGCCGGAGAATTTTTCTGGACTGACGGGCGAATGCTCTGGATCAACGTACAAACCAAATGGTTTTTTTGTGATGCGAGCAGGTGAGAGCGGAAGAATAAATTCTTGAGTCACTAGTTTTGACCGGAAGAAGTCCGTCGTTTTTCTCATGAAGTCTTGCCATCGAAACGAAAACTCATGTGCTTCTCCTTCGTACTCGATATATGTGATGTCCTTTCCGTTCTCTTTCAGTCTGAGAGCCAAGAAATCGGACCATGCCTTCGGAACATCTTTATCATTACTTCCTTGAAAGAGAAGTACTGGAGCTTTGATATCACCAAAGAATGTAAGTGGCGAGAGTTTCGCCCAGGCATCAGGATTCGTTTCCGGTGTACCAAATGCGGTAATTGTTCTGTCGCCTTCCTCACGTTTCGCTCTCCAGCGCACAAAGTTCTCCCAGACATTCGCATGCACCGGAGCGTACAGAACGGCTGCACGAAGAAGATCCGGTTTCCCCGTCAGAACAGCAAGTGTCACGCCACCGCCAAGCGAGTGCCCCAGCATGCCAACTGTATCCGCATCGACTGAAGGAAGATGTGCTTCACGAACGGCAAGAATGGCATTTACGCTATCCATCGCGTACTCCAGGTTTCCATCGTACACAGTATCGATCATCGGACTCGGATCCGAACCCGCATGTCCTCGATAGTCGGTATGCAGAACAGCAAATCCCTGCCGTGCAATATAATCTTCCTCACGCTTCAGCCCCCTACCTTGCGTGTAGACAGCAGGGTCGATGAAACCGTGATTGAAGATAAGTAGTGGATACGGTCCATCTCCGTGTGGCAGCAAAAAAACTCCCGTGATCAGAAGACCGTTACTCCTATAACTGATTGCATACTTCGTGTACACATCATTGCTCTCCATCGTACGATCAAATGTCAGTGCAGTACCGGAAAGCGCCATACTGCGAAAATGCGGAATGCTCAGTTCTGATGGCAGCTTTTCTAGAAGTGAAATTTGAACAGGATTTTTTATCACAGTATCAGTTGTCTGTATCGATACTGGTGTACACGCTGTAAGCATGCATGCCATCAAGGCCGTCAGTGATCCAAAAAGTCTCATAGAAACACAATAAATGTACTCCCTTTTTACAAGAATCGTATGTGTTTCGATGACAGAAGATCACTGGCATATTTTGAAATATGTCTAAAAGGCTTCATCTACTACCCCCGCCACCATCCCGCCCCATGCATGCTCTGGAGAGTTCCGTAGAACATCACATACTGCTGGTAAAGGTCATGACAATGTTGAAACGTATTAGCTCGGTAACTCGTCTTCTTTCGTCGGCAACGCGGAAATGAGGCTCGTTGACTTAAATCCAAGATCCTGCGTGCTCTCCTTGGCCTCATATCCAGCAGGAAGTCTGAGTATGCGTGTCGTTGGATTCCAGCTGAAAAGCACATCTAAGTCCGGATGACGCCAACCGTTCTGCGAACGATGGTAGTGATCACATGAATAATGACGGCCACGGCTATCGATATCCGGATTCAGCGCAAGGTCAGCGAACGTCATTGGAAGATTGCGCACGCACATGTTCCAGAATGGATTCGTTGAAATCGGCATTCCGTCTTTTCCAATGGGGAAATTCGTGACAGCTGCTACTTTGACTGGCGCTTTCTCCGGACGAAGCGATACGTTGATGTCGGCGCAGAGAGTAGACGAAGAAAGTAATGTGACAATATATGCAGGATCGCGAGCGATATAGTCGCTCATATGTGATGCAATCATTTTCACTGCATCTGAATGGACTGAATCTGGCAGTGCTCGTTGGATACTGCAGATGTACTGTTTTTCTTTCTCAGTCAGTGGTACGTCTGCACCACCAAATGACGCTGGTGGAATATCTCCAGAGAAACCGTTTTGCTGTGCGATGAATTTGGTCATGGCAAGAAGTACATTCGTATTGTGACCGCTATGTCCTCCCGAACTCTTCTGTGGCTGTGGTGAGCGAGAGACGTTGTCACTCTCAAGAGACGGCACACTGCCAGATCCACCGGAATCCCCTCCGCTACTACCGCCGGTGCCTCCATCAGGAGCATTCACATTCACTGTTCGTGCAACTTCCAACGCAGAATTCCCTGCGGCATCTGTAACGTTGTACCGTACGAAATACGTACCGGCTACTGAAGTGTTCACAGGATTCGTCACAATGATATTCTGCGTAATGTCGCCATCAATATTATCCGTAGCAGTCGCTCCGGCATCCGTATACGTATCGCCAACAGTCAGTGTGACGGTGAGGTCACCGAGTATAGTAATGACAGGTGCAACCGTATCCTCTACTGGTAGAGCAGCAACGACATTGACTTCACGTGTTACTTCTACTGCAGGATTTCCCGCTGCATCCGAAACATTGTAACGAACCGTATACGTATTGATGACATTCGTATCAACAGGATTCGTCACGACAATGTTGTGTGTGATATCACCATCGGTGTCATCCAGAGCAGTGGCTCCGTCATCCGTGTAGCTCGTTCCCACAATCACTGTCACCGGAGAATTTCCGAGCAGTCTGATGACTGGTGGCGTGGTATCCGAATCCACCGGAACAACATTTACGATACGAGTGACTTCCGTTGCAGCATTTCCTGCGGTATCCGACACGTTATATCGAACCGTGTACTCGCCAACGACATTCGTATCGACGGGATTTGTGACAACGATGCTCGGAGTGAGATCGGTATCGACATTGTCCGTCGCAATGGCACCTTCATCGATGTAAACGGATCCAACGGTGACATTGATGACGCTGGCACCAAGAAGAGTAATTACAGGTGGAGTGGTATCCGGCACGGTGCCGTACGCAGTACCGTAGACAGAAGTTTCTGGGTACTCAATCCAGCTGAATTGGACTGGAACGCCACCACTATCGGCATCCATCCACGAGATATGCGATCCGGCTACAGAGAAAGATGTTGCATCAATGGAGCCAAAATTTGTGAGCGATACCTGGAGCAGAGACGATGTGCTGTAGCTGATTTGAGGATTCGAAACATCCGCCTCTAAGATAAAGACTCCTTCACTCGCAGGATCAATTTGCGTATTCACAGTGGAGCCAGCAGTGAGACATGTCACGACAAGAGGGCCAGTCTGACCGAGTGGAGACTCTAGTGTTGCAGCTGCAGTACACGTGGCTCGCATCGTAGGATTATCATTGTTGTAGACTCGGAATACGGATGTAGCGAGGGATGTGTTATCTCCCGAACCAAGCTGTACGTTTGTCGCGTTCACGTTGAAGATGATTCCTGAGAGCGTAAATTTATTCTGACCATTCTTAAAGTTAGATGCAGCCGCAGTAATAAACTTAAATCTTCCAATGGAGGCTATTCCAGTAGGAATTGCTGTACCATCCGGATTTGGATCGAAGCTTACAATGGACGTAATTTTACTAAGCACGACCTGATGCCTTGAGGAATTGATACGAACGTTGGGACTAGACGATGTCAGTGTTCCGATGAATATCTCGCGCTGAGCAACACCATTGGCATTATTCGGACCATACCTCACTGAGGATGTTAGGCCGATTGCACGAATCGAACCCGTAGAAAAACTTGGCGTTGGATCAATGGTAAGAGCGATATTCTGCCCAGAAACAGCACCATTAATATCTGTTTTCATGCGAGGGCGAACTATCACGTCTTTCTGCGTGCCATCAGTGACAACGAATTCCTGACTGTCCATCCGTGCGCAGAATGAATAGGTCGGAACGATGTCACTGAAACAACCACCAACTGTCGCAAACGCAAAAGGAGTCACAGCACCAGGAACAAAGAGCTCTAGTCGATCAATATTCGATGAGCTGGTTGCTGCATTCGCACCGGACGCAGTAAACACCATTTTATCGACGGCAACATTTTCGCCTTCCGCGCGGAATGTCAGACGTTGAATTTCATCATTTAGTGCACCACCAAGAAGCTGACGTGAGCGAATAGGGATAATTGAACGAGTGACATAGAGTGAGCCTGCATTTGGGGAAGCTGCTATCAGCGCTTTTTCAGCATTGATACGCTTTCCTGATAGCGTCTTACTTGTAAGAGTCGGAAGACTGTCGCCAGAAGTAAGAATAATCGTCTTCACTTGGTCAGCAGTCAGTGTTGGATTAAAGCCTTGAATAAGCCCCGCAAGACCTGCTGTAAATGGTGCGGAAAACGATGTTCCATCGACAAACGAATATTCTTCACCTCCAGCCGTACTTTTGACGATAGCAACGTCATCAATAAAACAGCCGTCTCCCGTGGTTCCCGCATCGGAGCCGTTAGTGATCCAGTGGAAACGTAATTTTGTCTGAGCAGTCAGATATTCCGAGGGAATATCAATCGTGAGGATTTGTTCGGGAGAAAACCCAGCCGAACTCGCATCATTATCGAGGTCGATTTCGTCCCAACGTTGAATCTCGGTAAAATTCACTCCGTCACCACTCGCCTCCAGTTTCATGTAATCCGTATATGCAAGCTGATATTCGGTATCGCATCGCGTGGTGAAAGTCGTATGTGCCGCTTGCGTGGTACTAAAATCAAATGGACCGACAGTCGCTGTCCCGTCGCCATTTGCAGCATACGGAATATTGTGTGCATCCCCATACAGAACTTTACTCACTCCAGATGTTTTCACGCGTGTTCCAAAATTCCCTGTGACCGTCCAACCATTCGGAACGGCAGGCGGCGTCACGCTTTCAAAATTTTCACTGAGTACCGTTGTCGTCGAACTCCCAACAGTCGTCGCATAAATATTCTCGCCCGGTGCAGCAACGTCCACACTCGTAGATCCATAGTTAGAGAACCACGAAAGCGTATCCTGTTGGTCTGTGGACGCAATCGAAATGATATTCGGAAGTGTGTACGATGCTGGGTAAGAAGGCGACACGTCATTATTTCGTGAAGCATTTCCGGAAGCTGCAATGAAAAGTCCTCCGGCAGCACGGAATCTATCTATTGCCTCTTGTTCCGCGAGAGAGAAGAAAGATCCTCCATAACTGGCATTGATAATCTTCGCGCCATTCTGGATAGCAAAATCTATCGCTCGCACTTCAGATGCCGTATCGAGCGCGAATCGAAGAGCCATGATTTTCACGTTTGGCGCAATACCGATGACACCGTTGTTGTTATTCTTGGTAGCAGCAATTACACCCGCAACAGCCGTACCATGCCAGAATGGAATGAACGTGGAGAATACCGGAGCGGGATTCGTATCATCATCTGCAAAGTCATATCCATGAATACATCCGCCGAGAGCTGCTCCTGTATCATCAACACAGGCTGAACCGTCCCACATAGCGCCACTGAGATCCGAGTGATTGTAATACACACCAGTATCGATGACGGCAACGATGATCGGAGGAGATGCATTCTGCCCCTCAGAAATTGCCCAGGCTTGTGGCCCATTGATATCTGCACCGCTCAAACTGACAACGCCGTTGACAGTTTGTCCGACGTTATCAAGTGCCCACAGTCTGTCCTTGTATGTGTCATTGGTACTTATGCTCTCGATGGATCGGATATAGTTCGGCTCAGCATACTCAACACTCGCATCAGACTTCAGACGTTTGACTGCCTGCTCGACCGTTTCAGAACCCTCAACCGAAAAAACGCCGATATTCTGACCAGCAATCGCATCTTTGAATGTCATTTTTCTCGCTTTGGCAAATGTGCGTACTGCTTCATTGTTACCGTTCACCACTTTCATACCTCCGGCTTTAAACTTCACGATCACCTGTCCTGGGACGTATGCCTGCTTCATGTTCTTTTTCCCCTTCGATGTTGACAAGGTAGCCTGATTTCCAAGCATCCTGCTCACTCTCTGCTCTGCAGCAAATGCGACTGGCGAGCCAAGGGGCATCAGCGTTGTCTGCAGTAGGGCAATGCTCATTACAACGCTTGTGAGCCGTTTCAAGCGAACAAAGGAGATAACCATACATGTATGGGGGTAGGTAAAAAGGAGGATATTAAAACACTTTATAGATTCAATGTCAATAGATGCTCCATAGGCTCTTAGCCTAGCTATTCAGTGGCTTTACGTGAAGTTCACGATAGCAGACTGGACGCGACGTATCGAACGAAAGATGGTATGTGAGCACCGCAGTAGGACATCAGAAAAACTACAAGAAACCGCATGCTTCATAATTCCGCTCGTTTTAAGAAACTGACTGGCATAGAATCACATCATGCAAAAAATCATCCCCCACCTCTGGCTCAACGAGGAAGTGGTCAAAGCCGCCGAATTTTACGTCTCCGCCTTCGGTAACGGATCGGAGATCACGCAGAAAATCCTGCTCAAGAACACTCCGTCGGGCGACTGCGACTTCGTCATGTTCGACCTTGCCGGCTACTCATTCATGGGTATCAGCGGCGCGGGGCCACACTTCAAGCTCAATCCCTCGATTTCGTTCATGGTGAATTTCGATCCGTCCAAAGATAAAGATGCACACAAACACCTCGATGCACTCTGGGAGAAGCTTGCGGATGGAGGCAAGGTGCGCATGCCGATCGATGCATATCCGTTCAGCGAACGGTACGGATGGATTGAGGATAAATTCGGTATCAATTGGCAACTCATTCTGACGAAACCCGAAGGCGAGCCCAGGCCGTTCATCATGCCGTCGCTAATGTTCACTGGCGACATCACGGGGAAGGCCGACGAAGCGATCGATTTCTGGGTTTCTGTTTTTAAAGATTCCAAACGCGGTTTGACGGCGCCCTATCCACCTGGTGCGTCACCAGAGCCAGCTGCCAAAATCATGTTCGCCGACTTTATGCTGGAAAGTCAGTGGTTTGCAGCCATGGACAGCGGCCACATGCACAAATTCGGGTTCAGTGAAGCCATTTCGCTCCTCGTACGTTGCAAGGACCAGAAGGAAATCAACTATTACTCGGACAAGCTTTCCGCTGACCCCGCATCCGAACAATGCGGATGGCTGAAAGACAAGTACGGTCTGTCGTGGCAGGTCTCGCCCATCGCCATGGACGAAATGTTGCAGGGTGACCAAAAGAAAGTCGACCGTGTCATGGCTGCCTTTCTGAGGATGAAGCGGGTCGACCTTGCGACGCTGAAAAAAGCCTACGAGGGAAAATAAATACTAACGAAAATAAACAGAAGATTCACAGTTGTCTGCAATGATACAAATCTACTCACGATGAAAACTCAATCTCTGCTATAATTTGTTCTATGAACATGTTCAAATCTACGAAGGCGAAAACTGTGAAAAAGTACTTGGAAGCCGTGCCAAAAGAACGCCAAGAACTTATGCAATTTCTGCATGCATTTATCCAGAAAACAGCACCAAAGCTTACGCCTCACTTTGCATCCAATATGATCGGTTACGGTTCTTTTCCGTACAAAAACTATAAGAAAGAAATGATAGAGTGGCCCGTCATTTCTCTCGCGAATCAAAAACAGTACATCAGTGTGTATGTCTGCGCTCTGGAGGATGGCAACTATATTGCCGAGAAGTACAAGAAAGAGCTGGGGAAAGTCAGTGTCGGCAAGAGTTGCATTCGCTTCAAGAAACTAAGTGATGTAAATCTTGCTGCACTGAAAAAAGTGATCAAAGCTGCGGAAAAAAGCCCTGGGTTAGTTGGGGTAGGTGCGAGTAAGAAGTGAGGAGCAAATATTTTGGTTCTTTGTCTGGGCATTTTAACCTGTAGAATTTTAATCTGCTGCACCCTGAAGAAATTCTTGAGACTACCTCGTTCGTTCCAATTTTTAGACTAATCTTTATTCATTTTTTTTCGAACAAATGAAATATACCCACGAATCTCGTCGACAGTGGGATTCATACCAAGAACAATAATATTTGACGATGTATTTGGTACTTGCAGTCCACGAGCATGTCCTTCGCCCCACACAATCAGCCGTGTACTCGGTTCTTGACGCATCTCCTCCTCAAATGAATATGGAAGCCTACTTTCTTCACCATCATTTCCCGACTCAAAGTGCGATGAGCCTAACAAAACGATATTCACTCCGGTTTCAAGCTGATCACGAATATATCTATGACGAAAGATGAAATCCTCTTTTTGGAATTTCTGAAATGATGCAATAAATTCCTCAATGTCACTGTTTGAAACTACCTGCTGGCTTGCAAGAGCAAAAATCTTATCCTGGAAAACCTGAGAAAGTACTGGATGATCTGGTGGATTGATACCCACCACACGTTGATCATAGCCCTTCCTTACACAATACATCTCAAATCTTTTTGTTGCCCGTAAGGCTTCAAGCGCACCCAGGGCATCATTCATCCCGCCTTGTAGTACTGCTTTCTTAGCCTCATTGCGTACAAATGCACTGGCTTCAGGGCTCTGTTCCATAAATGCATCGAGCTCTAGCTCATCTTGCGAGAATTGACCCGTCAAATTTCCCGTAAATCCTTCAATTAAAAATTTGTACTTATCCTCTTTCATCAAATCAACCAAAGCTGCATACAAACCATCTTGATGCTGTAGCCATTGACCAAATAATTTAGGCTCACGCCGAAAAACATCAATTGATGTTGATCCTCCATGCTCCATCTGCAGCCCAATAATAGTCTTATTTGGAGCGTCTACGGCATTGGTTTCGTTGAGGACTACTTTCCCGTCATGGGATTTCAATAATGCTAAGATCTTCCTTGCTTCCACTTCTTTTTCATCCAACACTGAAGAAATTTCACTTCTATGAAAAGCTATATTAATTGCGACACCACCTATAGTAAGTGATCCTAGGACAATGACAGCATTCAGGGGCTTCCGAAACCACTGCATCAATGATTGAATCGATGTAGAACTATGAGACATCTTTTCTGCTCTCTTTGGTTCATGTCTCACTCTATGCCTCTCATTTGATCTTTTTTGTGACATTAAGAATATTATGATTGATTTTTATAAATAGTCAATGGAACGACGTGCTTCAAGCAGTTCGAATGTACGGAAAAATTCCCCTCACTGGTCAGTCGCGTTTACATTGAGAAATTCTTCTAATTTTTTTAGGTCTTTAATAGGTGGATGCCATCTCCCGATCGCCTGTTTTCTTTCCCAATATGCTCTCAGGACAGATCGAATAGCCGATTCGGAATAATATCCCTTTTCTATAAAATGGCCCGATTTAGTCCGACCTGTGATGCCTTGGGTTCCTTTCATAAGATTTTTGAGACTGTTCCAACTCGTTCCACATACTTTCCCCCAAGTGACAAGAGACGCATGTCGTTCTTCATTGATAAGAATCCAGCCTTCTTCGTTAGCTGTAGGTAAATCTTGTAAAAATCTTGCGCATTTCTCACGGACAATACTTTCGGAAAATGCGGTTTGGATTCTATTAATACGATCCCGTACCTGAATGCCATTCACTCCCTTGAGTGCGCGTGAAATTGTCCTATCGCCAATTCCCAATTCTTCCGACCAGTTTCCGATTGGCCCGTATTTAATAGCAGAGGCTCCCTCTCCCTGATAATAGAAACCATCTGAAGTTAAGGTGGGCAATTCTTGGAAAAGAGGCTCACAGGCTTTTCTAACCTCCTTTTCGCTATAAAATCGTCCTTCCAAAACTTGTCCTCCCGAGACCTTGCCACTGATTCCGGTGAGCTTTGCTTCCTTAACGTAGATATCCATAGTTGACTGCGTCATCTCCCAAAGAACGGCCAAACGATTCAAGGTGGCGTATCGTTCTTCGTCCCCCTCTTCCGATTGCAAAATTATGAAGCCGTCACTATTCGCTTGGGGAAGATTTTCGAGTAAGGCAGCGCAAGCATTGCGCACGTCGGTTTCGGAATAAAATCCTCCTTCCCTAACTTGGCTGTTCCGGTCTTTTCCTGTGATGCCTTGCAAAGAACTAAATTTCCTTTTGAGTTGCGTTAGCCCGAGTTCGCGTTCCCAAACATCAGTAGTTGCAAAGCGCTGGCCCGAAATTAGGATGAAGCCATTTTCGTCAGCACGAGGAACGTCTTGCAATAAATCGCTACATGCAGCGCGTGCTGCTTTTTCGGAAAAGAATCCGTTCATTACCAGCCGACCTTTATTGTCCTTTCCGGAAATCCCTTGTTGACCGCGCATTCGCTTAGAAACCGTAGATGAAGTGATAGAGAATTCTTCAGCCCATTTATTTTGTGACGCGTATCTTTCACCGTCTTTAATAATGAATCCCATTTCATCAGCAGTGAGATAATCGTTGTGGAATTCTTCAGCATGCGGACGAATTACAGATTCTGGATAGAAGCCTTCCAAGCAAACCTGTCCCCAAGATGCTCTTCCACTTCTGCCTTTTCTGCCCTCCATTTTTTTTCTCAAAAATCCGTCTGGAATTCTAAAAAAATCACTCCAGGTGCTTAGGGTGGCAAAACGCTCAAGTGACCCATTAATTTCATCAGTGAAAAAGTTAGTGATATCTGCTTGGGGAAAGCCTGCCAACAAATCTGAACAGCATCTTTGAATTTGGGTCCAAGAATAGAATCCTGCTTGAAGCAATACACGTGTAGAAATGCGTCCATCGATACCAGTTACTGATTTCAACCGTGTGCTTATGGATTGATCACCTGTGCCTATTTCCTTGGCCCACGCATAGATGGAACCATATTTTTCAGTCCCGAGAACAAAGAAGCCGCTTTCATCTGCCTGTGGCGCCTCAATCAGTAACAGTCGGCATGCCTCTCGAATTTGAGATTCCGCATATAAACCTTCGATCTGAACTCTTCCAGTTCGATCTCTTCCAGTTATTCCCTTTTGTCCATTTAAATTCGAGATGACTGTAGAATTGCTAATTCCAAGCTCTTTAGCCCAATTTGAAGTTGCTGCAAAACGTTCGATCCTACCATTAAAATCGGATAGAAAAAAGCCATCCTCTCCGACATTTGGAACATCGACCAGTAAAGATGCACACTTTTCTCTTACAAAATTTTCATAGAAGACTTGGGCAACTGTGCCGTTTGAAAACCTACCCGTTTTTCCTGACGCCCCTTCCAATTTTCGTCTGAGGGTCGTGAGGCCAAGGCTCAGCTCTTCTGCCCACGCTGGTATTGTCCCAAATCTACTTCCTTCTTCAGTAAAAAATCCATCGTCTGATATGGCAGGCAATACCTCAAATAGTTTAGGACACTTTTCTCGAACGGTAGCCTCGCTGAAAAAATCCAAAATTTGACCACCTGGAATTTTCCCCTTCATCCCTTGAGCATCGACTAACTTCTTTTTTATCGTGGGAGAACTGACTTTGAGATGCCGAGCCCATCCCACTACACTGCCATAGAATTTGTCGGATTGAATAAAAAATCCATCTGCATCTGCCTCTGGAAGGTCTCCTATCAAATCCGAACATGCATTACGAACAGTATCCTCAGGATAGAATCCTTGCTGCAAAATGTGTCCGATGGAGGTTCTGCCCGTGATTCCTGCGGATGATTCTAGTCGTTTGCTTAACGTTTGCTGTGACACTCCAAAAGCATTGGCCCAAGCTGCAATGGTGCCATATTGAATTTCGTTCATAGTAAAAAACCCATCACTATTTGCCCAAGGGTAATCCTGTAGAAAATCGGCACATACAGTGCGAACTTGCGATTCAGGAAAGAATGCCTCTTCGAGCACACGTCCAGTGATGGTCTTTCCGGTTATACCTCTTACTTCTTCGATTCTTCGTGCAATGGATTCCTTCGAAATGCCGAGTTCTTTCCCCCATGTTGCTACGGTGGCATACCTCTCAAGTTCGTGGCTCTTCTCCATAATTAGGCGGGAGATAAATAAATCCTTTAGCATCTGCCTGTGGAAGTTGACTAGGCGTTGTGATCGATTGATACAGATTCAAATTATTGACCAGTGAGACGGCAATCGAGGGGCGCTTGTTTTCAATCCGCTGAAGTAATTCCATAACTTCTTCCAACCATGGTGCGCCGCCATCGATCGATGAGCCTCCTAATGGCCTACCCTCGGCGGCGTCATCCCATCCATCCAAAATATCCGGTAAGCAAAGGGGTCTGAATCTATTAGCCTTCGGAACAATCTGAGCGATCATTGAATAAGGCTTTGTGAATCCTCGCTGATGGAGAGGGCTTCCCTCCCGCACCCTTCGTAGCACGCGTCCGTGACGCTGCTCCAGTTTCGTGGGAGAAAGCGTCGGATATGCATCAATCAGAAACCTTGCAGCAGGTACATCAAGACCTCGTCCACCCATTTCGCAAAGAACCAAGATATGGATTTCTCCGTTCTTGAAAGCAAGAACATCTTCCTCAAGTTGTGCTGAACTTGTCTCATCTCCAGTCCATCGTTCTATGCGTAAGCCCTCGTTCGCAAATTGCTCTCGCATTGTACTTGTTACCAGTTCAACCATCGGAGTGCTCGGAACATAGACCAGAGTCGGAAATTCATTCCTTCTATTTTTTTCGATCGCGGCCCGGTAAATATCAGGTATGGCCTTATGAATTTCTGCGTACTTTAGGGCAGCTTCCAATGTCTTCGGTTCGTAATCACCTGCACGAATCCGGATAGAATCCTGATCGATTTCTGATTCATACAAGAACCAGACAGGAGGAGTATTAATACCTCTTCGTATTCCTTCTTTTAAGGGCACACTGTGAATTTTAGGACCCCAAAGCTCGCTGATATCCCGACCGTCTCTCCAGCGCGGAGTGGCAGTAAAACCAACTCGGAGAGTTCCGCCCAGTTGCTCCACGACATTGCTTCGCTGTTCCGTTAAGTAATAGTCAGCCTCATCTCCGATGAGCAAATCAACTTTGTCGAGGGGAAGTAGCTTTTTTAAAGCCTTGCGATTTCTCTGAAGAGCCTGAACCGTAGCAAGCAACATAGGACGATCCAGCTTCTTTTCTCCCGCTCCCCATATGCCAATGTCATCAAGTCCTAAGGCCGAATACTGATCGCGCACGACAGTTTTCAATGCTCGTTCCGTAACAAGCGTTATATCTAATCTTTCGTCTGCTATTCCCAAGTCCTGCTTTGCATCCTGAGATGCGCCCATCAAATTTGCTTCAAGAACTGTCTTCCCTGCTCCACAGCAATGAACAATGGAAAACGCCCTCCTATGCGTTTCGTCTTGGAGCGCCACCCCCATCTCCAACATGGCCTCTTGCTGATGTTCATCCAGCACCAATGCCTGTGACCGATCCTTAAAATGTGGCACGACTTCCATGCGCTGTTCGATATGACGCGCAAATGAGCCTCTATAGCCTGGATGGGCTCTGTTAAGATCCATAAGTTATAAATACACTATTTTTTGTTTTTAGTCAAATATTGTTCCCTGAATCCGTCACTATTAAAAGTGTTCTACTTGATTATGCATATAGAAAATCTGCTGAGTCAGTTATTGAAAAATTACAAAGGCTCTAATTGAGCAATTAGCGCTTCATGTAGGCGCCCAGCCCCTTTTCGGGGGGGCAGTATTTTCATCAGAATTTCCTTTGAACAGGATTTTTCTTTCGCTTTGCTTATTGTATTCATCAATAAGTGAGACCAAACAGGAAATTACTTTCTTCAAATATTCCCTTGATACTGTGGAATATAACAATGCCATGTGCTTAGGTGCAGTTGGACGAAGTTGGTCATGTAATTGAGAAGTAAGTCGCGACTGTCTCAGCATTCGAAATAAATCAGAACTAGTAATTGCCTCTAAATTTTCAATGAACTCAATACTCAAATAAGGTGAGTAAGAGAGAACTCTTTCTGTAGATTTAATAAATTCATCGAATTTTTCAGCAAAATGCACAAACCAATCCCGATGTGGAAAGACTCCTGCGTCTGAGTAAAAATCGAGCAACAACATATCTGCGATTGCTGAATCTGTTGCAATTGCGTCTCTTAAATTATCCACAATAAAGCTCTGAATTGTCGTGGCACGACGCATGTTCCAAAACAAATATTGCAAATCCATTAAAGGGAAATGGAAGCTTACAAGTGCGGCTTTTTCCGCTCTTCTCCTTTTTAAGTCTTCAGAAAATTGGATTGTTTTATCTATTATTATCCAGAAAATAATTGCAGTTACGAAACCAGCTGCGATGTTACTAAAAAATCCCGACCAGAAGGAATTACTATCTTTTAGTTCAAAAGCAAAGAGGCCCGACAGTAATGTTAGAACTACGAGCCACAAAAATGCCTTATCTCTTAACAAGCTTTTCAATCCCATATTCCAATTATATTCTTTTTAATAAGAAAAGTTGGCTCCCCCGACTGGATTCGAACCAGTAACCCCCTCGTTAACAGCGAGGTGCTCTACCGTTGAGCTACAGGGGAACATTGCATGAGGGGCAAACCTACGGTTTTCCCCTCATGGACACCCCTTTCCCTATATGGAGTCCTCCACGAGCGGGGCCCGCAAGACCCGCTCGTTCGGACAGTTTTTAGATGGGTAGCCATGAGGAGAAAGATCGGTACTCCTCTAATCGAGAAAAAGAACGTTTACACTCCACAAGTAAATGTAAGGAGAGCCCGCAAAGTATACGAACATTTCCCTGCTTACGGAAGGGCAGGTTTTTGGGTATGCTTTGCGTAATGGCCAAACAATCTCTTACACCACGTGCGAATAATTTCCCTCAATGGTATCAAGACGCTATAAGTCGCGCTCCTGACTTGTACGATGAATCCCCTGTTACGGGCTGCATTACGTTTGGACCGCTTTCTACAAAGCTGTGGAGTAATATCAGAAGTTTCATGGACAAGCGTCTGAGGACATTCGGAGTGGAAAACCTGATGCTCCCTATGCTGATTCCACAGAAGTTCTTCGAACGTGAAAAAGAGCACGTGGAAGGTTTTGCGCCGGAATGTGCTGTCGTCACCGAAGCAGGTGGTGCAAAACTTCCTGAGCCTTACGCCATTCGTCCAACGTCTGAAACGCTCTTCGTAGATTGGTATACACGCTCTGGACGCGTCCAAAGTCACAGAGACCTCCCACTCCTTGTGAATCAATGGTGCTCCGTAATGCGCTGGGAGAAGCGCCCACGAGCATTTCTTCGAACAAGCGAATTTCACTGGCAGGAAGGTCACTGTCTTTTCCCTACAGAGAAATCGAATCGTGAGTTCGCATTGAAAATGCTCGATCTGTACGCAGTGGTTGCGGAAGAGCTTCTCGCAATTCCCGTGATCAGAGGTGAAAAGCCTGTGCATGAACGCTTTCCAGGTGGCCTTGCGACTTACTCTATCGAGGGATTGATGCAAGACGGCAAGGCACTGCAGATGGGAACGAGTCACGTACTTTCTCAGAATTTCCTCATGGATTCTGACGGCAAACCGATGGTGAGCTTCCTCGATGAAAATGAGAAACTGACAGTCCCTCACTATCAGTCTTGGGGTGCATCCACACGTCTACTTGGTGCAGTCTTCATGACCCACGGTGATGATGACGGCATCGTTCTTCCTCCACGAGTTGCACCGGTACAGGTTGCAGTTCTTCCGGTTCCAGGAAAGGATGCTACCGAAAACGAGAAAGTTCTCAAGGCAGCCAGAGACCTCGCTGTTGCACTCAGTGGAAGTTCAACGTTGTATCCGATGCACGGACGTACGAATGGATTTGAAGAAACGTCTGGAGAGCTCACAGTCCGTATCGATTGTCGCGATACTCGTCTCGGTGACAAAACGTTCCACCAGATTCATATGGGAACACCTATTCGTATTGAGATCGGCGCGCGCGATCTTGCCGAACAGTCATGCATGATCAAAAGTCGCATTCGCTCCCGAGACGACGCTGTGAAAGCTCCATTGTCCAAAGCTCCTGAGATCGTGAAGAAGATGCTCGAAGAAGATCAGGCAACACTCTTTAACCGTGCAAAGAAGATGCGCACTGAACGCATTGTGGAAGCCATCAGCTATGATGAAGTGAAAGCCGCTCTGGAAGACGGTAAATGGGCGCTTATCCCATGGGATGGCACAAAAGAAACTGTCGCAAAGCTGAAGCAGGAAACCTCAGGTGGTACGTACCGCTGCTTTGCATTTGATGCGAAAGAAGATGCTTTAGGGCTCATTGATCCCGTATCTGGCAAGCCATCTGCGTTCGCGAAGAAGATTTACGTTGCCAAAGCCTACTAGTTCTCGATACGCCTTCGCTACGGCTCAGGCTACTCGAACTGACAAAGTTTTGTCGTAAAAAAACAAATTCTAAATCGAACTCCTTGATTGCGCCATCTCGAGAACAATCTCCCGAGGTTCTCGTTACGCTGCTAAATTTGATAAAGAATAAGTTCTTGTCACTTCGAGTAGCGTTGTTCGAGAATGCCTATCGAAAAGTGTTTCTTGGCTAAACCTGGCAATAATTCGAGCTGATCGTTTATGATGGCCAGTTTTTTTGCGTGGCTCCATTTTTTGATCTGTTTTTCTGAACGAATCGCATCAACGACATATCGATACTCAGACGCATAGACGAGCAGAACGGGTCTTCTTAAAAATGTGTAGCATGTTAGATTTCTTCCATTCTTATGCTCTTCCACCCTTCGATCCAAATTATTTGTGACGCCAGTATAGAACGTTCCATCTTTGCAACGAAGAATGTAGACCCAGTACTGATGATTTTTTGCCATAGGTGTATGATTGTACACCTTAGAATTTATTATACAATTGTTCTCGATATGCATTTGCTGCGGCTCAGGCTACACGAACTTGCAAATTTTATTATGGAGAGAAAATACTAAAATTAATAAGAATAAGTCTTTGTCACTTCGAGTAGCGTTCTTCGAGAACGCGTATCGAGAAGTGCTTATCTCGCGTCCCAAATGAAAGAACCATACAATCAATCAGCATGAATCAGAGCTTCGATGAACTCCTAGCATCCTACGACTATTCGTTCCCACCGGAACTGATAGCCAAAAAACCCGCACATCCGAGAGATAGCGCTCGGCTTCTTGTGTACAACAGAAAAACTGATTCCGTACTTTTCGATACGTTTACAAATCTTGAAAAATATCTACCAATAAACGCAGTCCTCGTGATGAATCGCACGAAGGTCATTCCCGCCAAAATGTCACTGAAGAAAAAAACTGGAGGACTTGTCTCGGCACTCATCCTTGAACGAAGTATAGAATCGATCACAGTACTCGCATCGGGAAGTTTCACATCAGGTGACATTTTGGAGTGGCATGAAGGGCTCTCGTTTTCGGTTCTTAAACGTGATGATCAAGAAGCGATACTCAAGCCAAGCTTTGGGACTGCAGTGCTGGATAGCCTCCTCGAGCAATATGGCGAAACACCACTGCCTCCGTACATGAAAGATTCTCCACTGACTGAAGAGAAAAGAAGAAGTGAGTATCAGACGGTTTTTGCCTTAGATAAGGGCTCAATAGCTGCGCCAACCGCGGGTCTTCATTTTACCAAAGATTTGATCACAAAAATTGTACAGTCAGGAAGATCAATATCGTACTTGTCGCTTCATGTAGGGCTCGGTACGTTTTCTCCCTTAAAAGAAGTTCAGGTTGAAAAAGGAACTTTGCATCATGAGAGTTATATCATCGATGCTGAAACGGCAGCATTTCTGAATAACGCCAAGTCTGAAGGCAGGCCTATCATCGCAGTTGGCACAACGACAGTCCGGACTCTCGAATCTGCCAATATCGATGGGAAGCTTACAAAACTTCAGGGGTCGACAGATCTGTTTATTACCGAAACGTCAAAGCTACACTTCGTCGACTCACTGATCACAAACTTTCACGTTCCCCGCTCTTCGCTCCTTATGCTCGTGTCTGCATTTACAGGGAGGAAAAAGCTTTTAGAACTCTATAAAAAAGCAATTCACGAGCAAATGAGGTTATTTTCATTTGGAGACGGCATGCTCATTATTTGATTTATTTTGCATATTGTATTATTATATATCTAATGGAAAGTATATCAACAGGTTCACACGCACCAGCTGAAGCTTGGAATATTCAACTTAAGGCGAAAGCAGGTTACGAAGATCCAGGCATACGTGGGCAACTCTTAGAGTGGATTTCAAAAGGAGTAGATGAAGTATATAAAAGTGCAAGGAGCCCTAAGAAAAGGCCTATCATTGCCGTGCCATTCTCACCTCTTGAGGCTGATTGGGCAAGATTCGAAGGAAGAATTGTCTATTCGCATGCACTAGATACAATCTTCGTGACGCGTACATGCCTTGATAAATTGAGTGCTCTACCAACTGTGGGTGAAATCGATATATTTAAAGATGATACAAAAGAAGCATATTTACAGGGAACATTAGAACATGTTGTTGTGTTAATGGGGGTTGAGGAAGGTGATCATTCGCTTTACTGGAACGAACAACCGCCTAACCAAAATAGAGAAGGAGAAAATCATGGTACAAGTCTTGCAGAATACGACTCACAACCAATAGAATTTCGATCGCTAGAACGCCAGCTCGAGATCGCTATGAATCTCGGGATGCCGGATTCAACACTTCAAATTCTACGGGAAAGAGCGATAAATGCCCGAAGGATCATGGAAGCATTGTCATAGGCACACCGAAAGAAAAAACGCTACACTCTTCCGGCAATGTCTCTCAAAATCAGCATCGCCAGTCTTCGCCCTATGGACTACAGCAGACAACTCGTCCTTTTCTTCCCCTCACGCGGATGTCACTCAAAATAGGCATTGTTGGGCTCCCAAACGTAGGAAAATCTACGCTTTTCAATGCGTTAACACGTAGTCACGGAGCACAAGCAGCGAACTATCCTTTCTGCACCATTGAGCCAAATGTCGGCATTGTGGAAGTTCCCGATGAGCGGCTTCGTACACTTACAGAACTGATTACTCCCGAAAAAACTGTTCCGGCCATCGTGGAGTTTGTCGATATTGCAGGACTCGTGAAAGGCGCCAGTAAAGGTGAGGGTCTCGGCAATGCGTTTCTCTCACACATTCGCGAAGTCGATGCCATCTGTCAGGTGGTTCGTATCTTCGACGGCGGCGACATTATTCACGTGGAAGGCAGTATCGATCCGAAACGTGACCGCGAGATCATCGAGACTGAACTCATCATCGCTGACCTTGATAAAGTCACGAAGAAGATCGACAAGATAGAAGGTGGCGCCAGATCTGGTAACAAAGAGCTCGTGAAAGAACTCGATGTGCTTACGAAAGTGAAAGCAGTCCTCGATCAGGGAAAGATGGCATCACTTGCTGTCGTCGATAAAGAACTACTCCCCTACCTGAAAGCAGCGCAGCTTTTGACATCAAAAAAAATGATCTACGCACTCAATACTGATGAAAAATCCGTCGCAACACTATCTCTTTCGGACGCTAAGGCAAAGGCTGGCCTCCAAGAAAGTGATACTGCTGTCCTCGTCTCCGCTCGTCTCGAAGAAGAGCTCATCGAACTCTCTCCTGAGGACAGTACCGCGATGCTCAAAGAACTTGGCATTTCTTCCTCAGGTCTCGATCGGTTGATCCACGCTGCGTACGACGCTCTCGGGCTCCAGACATATTTCACTGCAGGCGTTAAAGAAGTGCGAGCATGGACCGTTCGCATCGGAGCGTGTGCGCCAGAAGCCGCTGGTGTGATCCATACCGACTTCGAGAAAGGATTCATTCGTGCTGAGACAATTTCGTACAAAGATTTTGTACAAGAAGGAAGCGAGCAGAAAGCCAAAGAGGCAGGAAAGATGCGCACTGAAGGAAAGGAATATATCGTCGCCGACGGTGACGTCATGCACTTCCGATTCAACGTGTAATGATAGGCAGAATGTAGACTATTGAATGCCGAATGTCGAAGCCGATATTCCATATTCGACATTCGATATTCCAATATATTGTTATGCAAGAATAGAAAAGATCACGCTTCTTGCAGAGTTGCGACGAAAGAATATACTCCACCTCCTGCCTTTCCCCCTGACACATGAAATCTGCAATGACAGCATTGCTTGGGATCTATCTTCTTGGAACGGTCTCACCTGCTTTTGCTGCACAAATTCTCCAGGAAGTTTCAATGACACCTGCAATGCATTTTGCAGAAGAGCAGAATATTCTGGAGCCACTCTCTGACGGACTTTTGCATCCTGAGATGCCACTATCTCGACGCGATCTTGTGGTCAGCGTCGTGCGTCAGGCATACAAAAATGATATCCGTCAGGATTGCTTTGACAGAATTTCGCCAACACTTCCATCAAGATTTACACATCTATTTGAGGATATTCCTGTGACGCACTCAGCAGCACTAGAGATCTGCGTTGGCATGTTTGTCGGGATTGTTGAGGGAAAGAGTGATGGCTCATTTTACCCACAAGAAGGTACAAAACTTGTTGAAGCTGCCAAAGTTATCACTAAGGCGTACGGCATAGCACCTTTGCAAAGTCTGCGCCCACAAACTGGAGTTGCATGGCATGAGCCCTTTTGGTACGCGCTCGCAAAACGTGGTGCTATTCCAGAAACTGTTCTTCAAAGAGACTCCATCATTACTCGTGGAGAATTTGCAGAAATGCTAATGCGTCTGCAGGACGAGAAGCCGTCTCAAGGCTTTCACTACCAAAGGACAATGATACAGAGTCTTGGACAAGCTCATGAGCAGGATGACAATGTTGATCCTTTTTTATTCAAGCAAAACGTGCGCCTTGGTACTGGCGTGTCAAACAAAACATTGGCTGATATGAGTGATAGTCTCAGGCTTCAGATGCACACCGAACAAAGACGTATGGCAAGGCTAGTGCTACGCGAGCAGAGTATGGGCAATGTTGTCTCGGGACTCCTAGCACTACCAGAGGATTCTGCGGTCAACTTACGCAAGCAGTGATGCTTGTCAGAGTTACCATTGAACGCCAACATGATCATGTTCACGATTTTCATATTTCATTATGTTATTCATTCCGCGCGAAGAACCATTCATCTGTGAGCACTGCAATATTTCAGTGAGTCCACTTGGAAAAGGCACCTATAGGGATCACTGTCCACACTGCTTAGTATCAAAACATGTTGATCGTGATGGGCCAGGAGACCGGCTTTCCGTGTGCAAAGGCCTCCTGTGGCCCATTGCTATCGACCATGATGGCAAGAAAGGAACGATGATCATCTATGAGTGTAATAAGTGCGGAAAAAGCTCTAGAAATAGGGCTGCAGACGATGATGACATACTAGGATTTATGAAGAAAAAAGAAGAATAGTTTCAGAAGTATTATTCTTATTGAACATATTTATTGTTCATTATTTTTCTTTTAGATTAGGGCTATTTAGATTTATATTCTATGTATTCTTTCCAGAAATTGAGAAAGAAGAAAGGATCTGTTGTTGCAAGGCTGGCTTGAGGCTCAAGATTTCTGCAACATTCCCACTCGGAGCGCTTTCGGTCTGACTATTTGGAGCTGATGCCATCTTCACCGCAAGTTTTGGTTCCCCATTTGGTTTCTCGACGACCGTCACTGTGAAGCGGCCTTCGGAAATAGCCTTAGACGATGTCGTTCCTTCAAAAGCGGCAGCAATCCCCTTTTCTGTTACAAATGCTTTGATAGCATCTTTTGCACTCTCCTGTGCCTTCGATTCGTATTCAAATGCAAGTTTGGCTTCAGCAAATTCTGCATTCTTCTCCATCTCACGCTCTAAGTCTTCCGGACCTTTTACTTTCTCGCGTAGCCTTTCGTACGCTTCAGGACTACGCAGACGTTTACGAATTTTTTCGCGCTCTTGAGAAGGTAGATGATCGAGGAAGGAGGACATAATAAAAGAATAGAGTAGACGGGGCTGCTGTGAAAAGGTAACGACTTTTCCATCCCGATTGAGAGGATGCAGATTGTTGTGCTGTCTATAAATCAAAAGATCCCTCAGGCTTCAACTCCTCATCCGCAACCCGATGTCGCACCACAGTCCATGCAAAGCTCGCACGAACCGTTTCGCTTCATCTTCGTGCTACCACATCCACTACAGATGGCACCTGTGTAACCTTGTAACTTTGCCTGTTCTGCAGCAGTGGCCAGAGCATCTGTGTCTGAGACTGGAAGCTCCATAAGAGCTGACTGACCAAATCCTTCATCGACGACGGGGAGGCTCATGGCAAAGGCATCCTTACTCTTTGTTCCTTCTGAGTACGCACGATCAACAAGATCGCTGTTGTGGTATTTCTTTGCTTGGTCTTTCGTGAGAAATTTGAGTGCAAGCCAACGACCAAGGTAATCCATGAGACTTTTGACCATCGGAATTTCACGATTTGTGGTCATGCCCATGGGCTCAAAGCGAGTATGAACGAGCTTCTCGCAGAGAACTTCCAGAGGAACGCCGTACTGCAGGTTCATCGAAAGCGAGAGCGCAAGCGTATCCATGACACCGGAAAGCGTGGAACCCTCCTTGCTCATTTTGATGAAGATCTCGCCCGGCTTACCATCTTCGTACATACCGACATGCAGATATGCTTCGTGCCCGGCAACAGAAAGTTTATGCGTGATGCTGAGGCGCTCATCGGGAAGTTTACGGCGACGTGGTACTTCTTTGATGACAATCTTCTCGACGATGTGTGTCTCAGCTTCTTCTTTCTTGTCGTCTGATTTGTTGCTGAGTGCCTGGCTCATTTTAGAGCCATCACGGTACAGCGCATTTGCCTTCACGCCGAGTTTCCACGACAAGTGATATGCAGACTTGAAATCTTCTACCGTAGCTTCGTTCGGAAGATTCACAGTCTTGCTGATAGCACCAGAAAGAAATGGCTGGGCTGCTGCCATCATACGAATATGACCTTCTGCTGTGATGAAACGCTTACCTATTTTTCCACACTTGTTTGCGCAATCGAAGACAGGTAAATGCTCGTTTTTGAGTTTGGGAGCCCCTTCTACCGTCATATGTCCGCAGATTGCAGTATTTGCTTCTTCGACCTGAAGCTCCGTAAAACCGAGCGCGCGCAGTACATCGAAATTGAAATCATCCGTCTGCTCTTTACTGAAACCAAAACGTTTCATTGCCTCATCACCAAGAACCCATTTGTTAAATGCGAAACGAATATCGAAGACTTGTGGCAAATTTGTCTCGACCTTTGCAATGTCTTCATCCGTAAAACCTTTCTGCTTCAGGGATGCGCGGTTAATGTGCGGAGCGCCTTCCAAGGAAAGCGTACCCATGACGTACTTCATAATGTCTGCCATCTCGTCCTCTGTGTACCCGAGAGCCTTGAAAGCCGGACGAATGGATTGGTTTGCGATTTTCATGTAACCACCACCAGCGAGTTTTTTAAATTTCACGAGAGCAAAATCTGGCTCAATACCTGTCGTATCACAGTCCATGAGAAGTCCGATCGTGCCGGTGGGTGCAATGACCGTGGTTTGTGCATTGCGGTAGCCGTGCTTCTCGCCAAGGCTCAGAGCTCGATCCCATGCCTCTTTTGCAGTCTGAAGAAGGTCAGGCGGACAAATTTCCTGATCGATAGGCACTGGTTTTACAGCAAGTTCTTCATATGCAGAATCGGATGCATGATATGCGGCTCGACGGTGATTACGAATGACACGAAGCATGGACTCACGATTTTTATCGTAACGAGGGAAAGGTCCAAGTGCTTCGGACATCTCTGCAGATGTCGCATAGGAATCAGCCGTCAGTATGGACGTAATGGAAGCGGCGTACGCGCGGCCGAGTTCGGAGTCATACGGGATACCCATCTGCATGAGCATGGCACCAAGATTTGCGTAGCCGAGCCCAAGTGTACGGAATTGGTAACTGAGGTCAGCTATTTCCTTGCTTGGAAACTGCGCCATGAGCACCGAGATTTCGAGGACAATTGTCCAGAGACGTACGGCATGGCGGAAACTTGGGATATCGAACGTCTTCATGCCTTTGTCATCCTCTGTCGTAAAATGCAAAAGATTGCACGATGCAAGATTGCACGCTGTGTTATCGAGGAACATGTATTCGCTGCACGGGTTGGATGCATTGATGCGACCATCGGAAGGACACGTGTGCCAATCGTTGATCGTCGTATCGTACTGCACACCAGGATCAGCGCAGCTCCACGCAGCGTACGCAATTTGATCCCACAGTGCCCGTGCCTTCATTGTCTTTTTTGGCTTCGGAGTGCGGTTTTCTGCCGCAGCTTTCTTGAGTTCTGTTCTCCAGTACAGGTTCCAGTCACTGTCACTTTCGAGTGCCGTGAAAAATTCATGAGGAATGCGAACCGAGTTATTCGAGTTTTGACCTGACACTGTTCCGTAGGCTTCACCGTTGAAATCCGTGTCATAACCAGCTTTTGCGAGAGCTGCTACTTTTTTCTCTTCGTTTACTTTCCAGTTGATGAACTCTTCGATGTCCGGATGATCAAGATTTAAACACACCATTTTTGCGGCTCTGCGCGTTGTTCCACCAGATTTGATTGCACCTGCAGCGCGGTCGCCGATTTTGAGAAAGCTCATGAGCCCTGAGCTTTTGCCACCCTGCGAGAGTGGCTCGCCGTCGCCACGGAGATTACTGAAATTCGTACCCGTTCCAGAGCCATACTTAAAGAGACGTGCTTCACGAATCCAGAGATCCATGATGCCTCCTTCGTTAACCATGTCATCTGCAACGCTTTGAATGAAGCACGCATGTGGCTGTGGATGTGTGTAGGCATCTTCACTTTTCTTCACTTCGCCCGTTTCTGGTTCACAGTAATAGTGTCCCTGAGAAGGTCCTGTGATGTTGTACGCAAAATTGATACCTGTGTTAAACCACTGTGGTGAGTTTGGTGCAGCCATCTGATGCACCAGCATGTACTTGAGTTCGTCTTCAAATGTCTGTGCATCCTGTTTTGTCGCAAAGTATCCGTAATCTTCTCCCCACTTCCTCCAGCACCCAGCAAGGCGACGAACGACCTGTTTTACAGACCTTTCAGGCCCCGTGATGATGGCACCGTCGCTATCTTTCATGACCTGTCCTTTCGCATCGTACTGCGGCACCCCAGCCTTACGGAAATACTTACTGACCACGATGTCCGTTGCAACCTGGCTCCAGTCTGCCGGTACCTCAGCATCTTTCATTTCGAACACGACAGAACCGTTCGTATTGACGATACGACTCGTACGAAATGAATACTTTACATCCTCCAAAGGATCCGACCCTGGATTCGTGAATAAACGCGAGATCATGAGGCCTCTGCCCGTCTTGTGTTCAGACACTTGTTTCATCGCTTGTTTCTTCGCGCTTTTCAAAGTCTCTTCACTCGTGGAGAGAGGAATATCTTTGGAGTGAGAAATGGTGGAATTGTTCGGGTTCATACGATATGGGGGAACACAAGATATAGTGGTTGCTTCGTAAACTGACCACAACATCTCCGAATTTTACTCGAATCGTGGAATTGTACAAATTCTCATTCGAGAGAAATTAGCATTGGTGAAAGATGCGTGTTTTTCTCTTCCTGAAGAGAAAAAAGCCGTATCGTTTTTGGAGGCAAAATTATGCAAGAACACCTTGATTCATTTCCGCTAGATCAATTTACTTTTCGGGTCATGAAAATAGGACATAAAGTATGAAACTGACCGTGGTACGATGTGCCTATGAAAACAATCGATTCGACAAGGCCACTCACGATCACTGTCATTGTGGCTGGTACAAATGAGCCGAGTAATAGCAACATGCTTGCAGATATGATGATTGAAGGAATGAGGGAGAAATTTCCACACATGATCGTCAATAAAGTACGACTGAAAGATCTGTCGATAGGTCACTTCGATCTCACTTGCTACGGCCCTTCATGCCCCATTGATGGACTCACACACGTCCAGTCTTTCATCGAAGAATCACACGGGGTTATCATCGCAACGCCTGTGTGGAATTTTGGAGTTCCTGCTCACCTGAAAAACCTCATCGACCGTATGGGATCGTTTGCCCTAGATCCATCACGATCACTTGGTACTTTCAATGGCAAACCATTCTTTCTCATCTTCACTGCAGGAATGCCGAAAGCAGCCTGGCCGTTCCTCCGAAAATCTGTGAGTCATATACCTATTGCCCTCCAATATTTCGGCGGCTCGGTTCTTGGCACGCTCTTCGAAGGAAGCTGTACTAAGGGTCGTGGAAACTTCGGACTCGTCGTCGACAAAAGACCGAAGACTCTGTCATCGGCAAAAGAAAAAGGTGCCGCATTTGCGCTCCAGGTACAAACATTCAAGCACACGAACGTGTTACCGCTACGCTTTGTATTGATCAAAAAATTTGTACGGTTTTCACAGGGTATCAAAAAGAAACTTGGCTTGTAGGAGCTTTGAAATTGAAAAGATTCCGTTGCGCATCTTCGCGCACTTTTAAGGAATTGTGAAACCATATCCAAAGGGCAGGAACCGAAAACGAAAGGTGGGGGTCTGTGGTCTGCCGACTGAGCGTAGCGAAGGAGCGTGGGATTCGTTTTCGGTGCGCTTTCTTTGCTTCCTTTCTTTGTCGGGCAGACAAAGAAAGGAGGAATCAGTAAGACGGAAGAAGTGGTTTTCGTTTCTCCGATCCTGGAACCGGGACACCGACGAGTATCGCTTCTTCGTCAATGCACTTCTCATCCCTGAATGCTTTCCACATCTGCTTTCCACCTTCAAGGAGAATACTTGCAATACCGTGGAAATCTCCAGAAGGAGTTATAAGCACCTTCCAGAGTGCCGAAAAATCAATGCCATGCGTATGATGAGCAACCTCAAGAATGCGAACGCCACGTTTCTCAAGTACGGGAATAACAGTACGCACAGCATCTGGAAGATCTGGTTTGACAATCAGAATCGTCCGTGAAGCGAATGCATCATTCACAAGATGTGCATCCAGTGGAATTCTTAAGCGTGAATCAATGAGAATGCGATACGGCTGCTGAACCGCAGGAATGTGGCGGATGGTAAGCTGCGAATTATCCATCAGTGCAGTCCCGATGCCGATAAGGACAGCGTCATGCTTCGCACGAAGATATTCGTGGGTCCATGTGTCCTGACCAGCAGTTGTAATCTTCAGAAACGTTCCATCTGGATTGGCGAATGTTCCTTCTGGCGTGCGTGCTTGCTGCATCGTCACCCATGGTCGGCCTTTGTTTTGAACGGATATATAACCTCGATTGAAACGGCAACATTCTGCAGTCGATCCGAAAGCGATATCGACCATTACGCCATTTGAACGCATCAACGC
Organism: uncultured Candidatus Peribacteria bacterium; assembly: GCA_964517585.1. Taxonomy (GTDB): domain Bacteria; phylum Patescibacteriota; class Gracilibacteria; order Peribacterales; family Peribacteraceae; genus JAGORY01. Next base: position 35,333 of record CAZFCB010000004.1, read on the forward strand.
ACTTCCCTTGCCAGACACTGCCGGATTTGGATCTTTCATACCAATGACAACATTTTTGATGCCTCTTTCGATGAGCATCTGCGCACAGGGAGGAGTTTTTTTATGCTCATGACAACAGGGCTCTAGGTTAACGTACAAAATATCATTTGAATCAATTTTTTGTTCATACTTTTTCATGAGATCAAGCTCAGCATGTGACTTTCCAAATGCAGCATGAAAACCTTCGGCAATGACTTTCCCGTCGCGAACCAAGACCGCACCAACCATCGGATTTGTACCAGTTTTCCCTCTCCCCTGTTCGGCGATTTCGAGACAGCGGTGGAGGAAGTGATGAGTCATATAAAAGCTGGTAATGGAATGACTAGTACTATAGATATGCTGTACCGGTTAATAGTACTGACACCTCACTACTTAGTGTAACTTTTACACTTTCTGTCGTACGAGTTACATCCACAATGTACTTGCTGCCGCTTGGCTGAATAACGGATAAAGCTTGACCAAATTTATCTAATGCAAGAGCTAAAGCAATACTGCCGGAGCCACACCCGCTTTCAGGAATAGTAGTATTAGTCTCACGCACATAAACGACAGGGTAAATACTATAGCCCTCTTTAGTAGTCTGATATGGAATGATCCCAAAAGCAGGTAACATGCGGAGTTCGATGTCGTATCGTTGGCGTAACTCGGCAAAAACATTTAGTGGTTCCACAGTCGCTTCTGGCGCGAACTCACAGAGCAGGTGCGATATGCCATCAAGATGAACGAGAAGAGTACCTTGAGCGAGTGATTTGATTCGTGGATTGAGGTTGAGCGTAATAGATGTGTAGTACGCTCCTTTTTGTGGAACACAGACAAACTCAAAGACTTCGTCGGTTCCCGATGATGCAAGACGAACATTGGTCTTTCCACTATCTGACGACAGAACTGTAGCTGCACTCCGCAAAGCGTTTACGCAGAATTCGCCTCCCATCATGTCCAACCTACCATCAATGCCTGATCTTGGCTCGATACTAAGATATCCTACTTGTTCTCCGCCTGTGAAAGATGTGCTCATTAATTTCCTAGCGATGGAAGCACGTTCTGTTGGTAATACGTCTGATTGAACAATGATTGTATCATTACCGCCCGGTGATAGTTTGGTGAAATTAAGATTCATCTTCATGAGAGTGAAAATACAAAAAAAACTCCTCACCACGAGGAGGAGCTGATACCGGTCATACGAGTGCTTACTGTTTCGCTTTTTCCAGATATTTCTGGAGCACCGATACCGGCTTCTCCTCGCGGTTTTGGGTGGTCTCGGCATGATGATGCATGCCAGAGACCATCCGGTGATGCCGGTGGGCATTCAAGACTTTTCTGTAACCACCTTCGCCATTCTCCAAAAATTTGCCGACTCTTGTGACTGTCGTCGTGCTTGCTCCGGTGTTCTTCGCGATCTCACGATACGTGATGCCTTGTGACAGTTGCTTGGCTACTTCAAACCTCTCGCTCCACGCCTGAAGCTCTGAGAGTGTGCCAATATCACGGAGAAAAGCGCTCATGTCTTCCTCGGACTTGCACGCGAGCATGGCTTGTACCAAGGCCTTAAACCATGGTTCTTTGCGCCAGCTGTCTTCGGTGAAACGTCGTTTTCCCATACGGCGATATAGTAACTCGCTAATACAAGCGTGTCAACTCAATAGAACAACTTCCTTTCTGTCCCAAGAATCAAGAGAACGTCGATTTTCTCATGCAATGGAGCACTATAAGAATTTTACTGTTTGAAATACAGGAATGGGAGCGGCCTTTCTGGCCGCGGTCATGAAGAATAAAGCAATGTTCCAAAGACATCCCATCCAAAGCCAGCAGATGATGTTTATCACGACTAATACCCAAGGAAGGGCTCCTGTATTTGGAGACCCAGCTTGTGCACGGATTGCAGTTGAGACTCTGTATCGAATTCAGGATTTTTACCCGTTCTTCTTATTCGCATTTGTCATCATGCCTAATCACATCCATCTTCTTGTGAATATGCCCGAAGGAGGTTCAGTGTCAAAAATGATGGGGATTTATAAACGAGCCGTCTCATTCAATATAGGCCAAGGACCAATCTGGCAATCCAGATTTCATATTGAATACCCAAAAAATATCGAGAAGATCATCGACTATATTCATCAAAATCCGGTCAAAGTAGGATTATGTAATCATTATACTGACTACCCTTGGTCTTCATCATCGGGCCGGTGGGATTTGGCCGCACTACAATAACGCGGCCAGAAAGGCCGCTCCCGTGGACTATACATCAAGCACTCCACATACAAAATCAAGCCACTCGAACATCCATAGAAAAAGCTCTCACTTCGAGAGCTTCTCCTGAATTTGCGTTCTTATTTCCCCCCTGTACGCGCTGCAATCACTTCCTCAGCGACGTTCTTACTAACCTTTGCGTAGTGGCTTGGTTCCATGGAGTAACTGGCACGACCTTGTGACATCGAACGGAGTTCCGTTGCGTAACCAAACATGGCTGCAAGTGGTACATCAGCAAGCACAGTCTTCGCCATACCTCGGGAACCCGTGTCCTTGATGAGCCCACGACGAGCGGAGATATCACCCATGACGTCTCCAAAGTAATCTTCCGGACACACAACTTCTACTTTCATAATCGGCTCAAGGAGAACAGGATCTGCTTTTCTCGCAGCTGCCTGCAAACCAATGGAGGAGCAAATTTTGAATGCCATTTCTGATGAGTCAACATCATGATATGAACCATCTGTGAGCTCTACTTTGATGTCGACCATTGGGAAACCTGCAACCACTCCTCGTGAGAGACCTTCCTGGAAACCCTTGTCACACGGTGTGATGTATTCGCGTGGGATACGTCCTCCGACAACTGAGTTCTCGAATTCGTAACCCTTGCCCGGCTCCTGGGGAGAGATCGTGAAGAGCACATGTCCGTACTGTCCGCGTCCGCCGGACTGCTTGATGTACTTCTCTTCATGATCAATAGCCTTCTGAATAGTTTCTCTGTACGCAACCTGAGGCTTTCCTGAATTACTCTCCACTTTAAATTCGCGACGCATACGATCCATGATGATATCCAAGTGAAGCTCACCCATTCCTGCAAGAATTGTCTGGCCGGTTTCATCGTCCGTACGAACGCGAAGTGTTGGATCTTCTTCCACGAGTTTCTGCAGAGCCATACCCATTTTCTCTTGGTCGGCCTTCGTTTTCGGTTCAATAGCGAGAGAAATAACGGGTTCAGCAAACGTGATGCTCTCAAGACGAATTTGCTTCTCGTCATCACAGAGAGAGTCGCCAGTGCGCGTGTCCTTGAGTCCGATGACAGCACCGATGTCACCCGCCTCGATCTGCTCAATTTCGGTGCGAGTATTTGCATGCAAACGAACCAAACGTCCGATGCGTTCTTTGTTTCCTGTACGCGTATTGATGACGTACGAACCCGACTTCAGAATGCCGGAGTACACGCGAACGAACGTGAGTCTGCCCACGAATGGATCTGTAGCAATTTTGAATGCAAGACATGCGAGTGGTTCGTTGTTATCTGGTTTTCGAACTTCTTCAAGCTCAGTTTCAGGATTCACGCCTTTCACGGGCGGTGCATCAAACGGATTCGGTAGATAATTTACAACAGCATCGAGAACGAGCTGCACGCCCATGTTCTTGAGTGACGATCCACAGAGAACTGGGAACGTCTTGCCACTGACTGTGCCTTCTCTGAGTGCCTGCATCAGCTCTTCTTTGGTAAGAGTTCCGTTCGTGAGGAACGTATCCATCAGTGCTTCACTCGCTCCTTCGGCTGCTTTTTCCATCATGATGGCACGGTACTTTTTTACTTGTTCCTGCATATCCTCAGGGATTGGTGCATGAACATGTTTTTCACCATGCGTACCTTCAAACGTCACCATGTCTTCATTCACAAGATCAATGATTGCCTTGAAATCACTCTCAGCACCAACAGGAAGCTGAATAGCGACAGCATTCTTGCTGAGGCGCTCGTGGATGCTCTGCAGGGACATATAGAAATCACCTCCGATCTTGTCCATTTTGTTCACGAAAGCGAGGCGAGGAACTGCGTACTTATCAGCTTGGCGCCAGACTGTTTCGGACTGAGGCTCAACTCCCTGCGATCCATCGAACACAGCTACACCTCCGTCAAGAACACGAAGACTGCGCTCCACTTCAGCTGTGAAGTCTACGTGTCCGGGGGTATCGATCAGGTTGATCGTCGTCAAAGTTTCTACGCCATTATACTTGGACTTCCACAGACACTGCGTCGCAGCGGACGTGATGGTGATGCCGCGTTCGCGCTCTTGTTCCATCCAGTCCATGGTTGCCTCGCCTTCATGCACTTCGCCGATCTTATAGTTCTTACCGGTGTAAAAGAGAATGCGCTCGGACGTCGTCGTTTTACCGGCATCGATGTGAGCGATAATTCCGATGTTGCGTACGTTTTTTAAATCCATAAAACTAACGTGAAATTGAAATAAAGATCTCTTGCCCCTCGTAGCTCTGAAGGAGCAAAGCGAGTGAAGAGCGAAGTGGGGTGTTGCGTACGTTTTTTACGTCCATACAGATAAGAGAAAAAATGGGGCTCTAAGAAAATTCCTAAAGCTAGCCGCGGCAGTATAGGGAAAGTTAGGGCATTGCAAAAGAGCATTCCACGGCTTCAAATCTCTACGCTGTACCAGAAAATGAAAAGTGTATCGCGAAACAATACAACTTGGGATGGGTCGTAAATAGGTGCAATAAATGCATATGTACTTCAGCTTACTGCCTCTCGCTATCAATGTCGCGAGTACCTGTACCTGAGATTATTTTAAGAGAATCACGCATTCTTTGTCTTCGCTCGTCCAATTTCTGCTTGAGTTCAGGTTCACGTTCAAGTTGTTGTCTGAATTGGCGCGAAACCTTACCATCAGAACCAAGAACATAGAACATGCCTTCATCTCCTAATTGGCCTAGACCGTCATCGATAGTTGGCTGTTTCGCATCCATATTATGAATGGGTTAGAATACAATATACATATAATAACATTATTTATATATCATGTCAAATAGTTGTCCAACAATCCGTCACTGACCCTGCATCGAAAAACTCATTATTCTTCAACAGGAGCGGGTTTCCTACCCGCGTTTGACCAGTGTTGGCGATCACAGACAAGCGCAGGTAGAAAACCTGCTCCCATAAGTGGAAGTGACTTCTTTAGTCGAAAGAGGCAATACTGCAAAGTCAGTGACGAGTTACGTTGTCCATTGGAGATCTATCTCACAATGAGACACAAAAAATAACCTTTACAACCACTTTTTAGGGATTTACCCCATCTTCGCAAAATGTGCGTAGGCCTTGTTCGCCTGCGCCATCTTGTAGACGTCCTCTTTCTTCTTCACGGCAGAACCTTGTTCTGCGGAAGCATCAAGAAGTTCGAGTGCTAGTTTTTCTGCCATCGGAATACCTTTGCGATCACGCGCTGCATTCAGGATCCAACGAATGGAAAGTGAGAGCTGACGCTTTGGGGTCACTTCCGTTGGCACTTGATACACGGCTCCAGCAATACGCTTTGGGCGAACCTCCACAAGAGGTGTCGCATTGAGCAGAGCTTTACTGAAGACATCGAGTGGCGCATCTTTCGTGCGCGTTTTGATGATAGCGAGCGCATCGGTCAAAATCTTTCGGGCGGTGGACTTCTTGCCCTGCTTCATAATGCAGTTCACGAATTTCTCCATGAGTGGATCGGAGCCTTTTGGGATGTACTGTTTCGGGAGGGTGGACATGACGAGTGGGTAGTGAGTAGTTGATAGATTTATTTCTTCGGCTTCTTGGCTCCGTACAGCGAACGACCTTGCTTGCGATCTCGTACTCCTTCGGTATCCAGCACACCGCGAACGATGTGGTAACGAACACCTGGAAGGTCTTTCACGCGTCCTCCACGAATGAGAACAACGGAGTGTTCCTGGAGGTTATGGCCTTCTCCTCCGATGTACGCAGTAATTTCCTCACCGTTCGTAAGACGTACACGAGCAATCTTACGAAGAGCAGAGTTCGGTTTCTTTGGCGTCATTGTTGTGACCTTCAGACACACGCCTCGCTTGACGGGAGCTCCATGACGGAGCTTCACGCGCTTCATTTTGAGTGCGTTCCAAGTGTGCTGGAGGTTTGGGGCCTTTGTGCGTCGGCGTTGTGAGTGGCGGCCATGACGTACGAGTTGATTGATCGTTGGCATGTATACTGAGGGAATCGAAGTATGTGGCGTGGAATGGTAGCGGTTAAAGCGGTATGTCGTAAAGGGGACTAGCTCTTCTTTTTGTCCTTCGCTGCTTTTGCAGAATCTTTTGCTTCTTTTGCCTCTGCTGCTTCTTTTTCGAAACGAACACGGAACGTGTGTCCAGCAGGGATCAAGCGTCCGATAATCACGTTTTCTTTGAGTCCCTTGAGGTAGTCGATATTGCCAGTTGTTGCTGCTTCCACAAGAACACGGATGGTTTCCTGAAATGATGCTCCAGCAAGCCACGATTCTGTAGCAAGTGACACGCGAGTAAGACCAAGAAGTAGCTGCTCAAACGTCGCCTCTTTCTTCTCGCCCTTCTTTTTGGACTTCTCAAGAATAATGTTCGCGCGACGAATATCGGCGATATCGACGACTTCTCCAGCGAGAAGATTGGTGTCACCGCTATCGACGATGCGGACCTTACTAAACATTTTTCGTCCGATAATTTCCAAATGTTTATCGTTGATCGTCTGACCCTGCGAAGCGTAGATGTGCTGCACTTCCTGGATGATGTAGCTCTGCACTGCGTACGCACCCTGCTTCTCCAGAAGTTCTTGGAGATTGTAGTGACCAGCGTTGAGGGCTTGTCCTGCCTTCACGCTTTCGCCATTCTTAACAAGAAGAATTTCTCGTGCAGGAAACTCGTACGTACGCTCCTGAATTTCGGCATGTTTCACGACAACTCGGCCTTTTTCTGCTTCCATGACTTTACCGGCGATGAGCGTCTTGATCGTCGATTTATCGGCCATCGCTTTTGCAACGATCGTACGTTCCGTCACTTCGTCGCCTTTTTTGATGGTAATTTGGTACCCAGCTGGAACGAAATACACGTCCTGACCGAGCTCTTCCCCCATGATCTGGATAGTAGAAATACCTCCCTTATGCGTTAATTTTACGCGACCTGCGATATCCGACAGTGTTGCAGGGGTACGTGGCGGACGTGCTTCCAAAATTTCTTCAACACGAGTCAAACCTTGCGTGATATCTGAGCCTTCGGCGACTCCTCCCATGTGAAAAGTTCTCATGGTGAGCTGTGTTCCAGGTTCACCGATAGACTGAGCAGCGATGATACCAACCGGTGTACCGATCTTCACGGTCTTATTATCCGAAAGATCACGACCGTAACACTTGATGCAAATACCGCCATCCGTTGCACACGTAATAACTGAGCGAACGTTGACGCCGCTCACCTTATGCTCATTGAGTGCTTCAATAACCTTTGCATCAATGTCGGTATTGCGCTTTGCAATAACCTCTTTTCCAACGATAACGTCTTCATTGAGAATGCGACCGAAGACACGGAGTTCAAATTTCTCACCAATGCGTTCTGACTCGGCCCTGGTAATAAGGTGGCCATCTTTGCATCCGCAATCTTCTTCTTTAATGACAATATCCTGCACAGCATCGACGAGACGACGCGTCAGGTAACCAGCTTCTGCAGTCTTGAGGGCAGTATCGGACTTTCCTTTGCGTCCTCCGTGTGTAGCGATGAAGTATTCCAAAATTGTGAAACCTTCTTTGAGGTTGCTCTGAATCGGAAGTTCGATCGTACGACCGGACGGATTTGCAACGAGACCCTTCATGCCAGCAAGCTGCGTAATTTGACCCCAGTTACCACGAGCGCCGGAGTCGATCATGTACGTGATGCTGTTCGTTGGATCTCCTGTGTACTGTTTGATCATGCACGAAGAAACGTCACCTTTGGCCTTACTCCACAGGCGAATGGCATGATGATAACGCTCGTCAGCCGTAATCCAACCCTTCCAGTACTGATTGTTAATTTTACGAACTTTATCGTTTGCTTCCTCGAGAATTTTTCCTTTCTCTTCCGGCACAAGAACGTCCGAAATGGAAATGGAAATTCCTGACATAGTTGCATACTTGAAACCTATATTCTTAATATCGTTTGCAAGTTTCGATGTACGTTCGGTACCGACAACTTCGAGTGCGTTTGCGATCAATTTGCTCAGAACTCCTTTTTTCAGGGTCTCGTTGACGCGACCAAGCTCCGGCGGAACGATCTCCTGAAAGAAGAGGCGTCCAACAGACGTTTCAACGATCTCAGTGTCACCATCGTCGCTACCGTCTTTCGGAAAACGAACCTTGATCTTCGCCTGGAGATCCACAACACGGTGTTCATACGCGAGGATCGCTTCATTCGGAGATCCGAAGGTCATGCCATGACCAAGTAAGCCATCGTGAACGTTGCTGAGGAAGTAACAACCGAGAACCATGTCTTGCACCGGCGTAATAATCGGCTCACCTGCTGAAGGCTTGAGAACGTTACGGGCAGCACTCATGAGTTCACGTGCTTCGTTCTGTGCGGGCTCTGACAGTGGAACGTGGACGGCCATCTGGTCACCATCGAAGTCGGCGTTAAACGCTGTACACACAAGTGGGTGAAGCTGAATAGCAAGACCTTCGATGAGACGTGGCATGAACGCCTGAATACCGAGGCGATGCAATGTGGGTGCGCGGTTGAGGAGTACGTACTTGTTTTGGATCACTTCCTCGAGAATGTCCCACACTTTCTTGCTTCCATCGATCACCATGCGTTCTGCTGACTTTACGTTGTGGGCTAGCTCGTCTCTGATGAGGCGTCCGATGACGAATGGCTTGAAAAGTTTCATCGCCATTTCTTTCGGCAAACCACATTCATCAATATTGAGTGTCGGACCGACAACGATCACTGAACGACCTGAGTAGTCCACACGCTTACCAAGAAGGTTCTGACGGAAACGTCCCTGCTTTCCTTTTAACATATCCGAAAGCGAACGGAGTTTGCGGCGATCACCAGCAGTGAAGAGAGCCTTACCTGCACGAGCGGAGTTGTTGAGGAGTGTATCGACAGCTTCCTGCAACATGCGCTTCTCGTTTCTGTTGATGACTTCCGGAGCACCAATGCTCATGAGTTTTTTCAAGCGGTTGTTGCGGTTGATGACACGACGGTAAAGATCGTTCAGGTCAGATGCGGCGAATCGTCCGCCATCGAGCTGGACCATCGGACGAAGGTCTGGAGGAAGCACAGGAAGACGAGTCAAAATCATCCATTCAGGCTTGATGCTTGCTTGTCTAAGAGACTGAACAAGCTTCAGACGTTTCATTACTTTCTTGAGACGCTGTCCAGAAGACTGCTGCCTCTCCTTCTGGAGGTCTTCGACAATCTTGTCGTAGTCGATAGCAGCGATGATTTCACGAAGAGACTCTGCTCCTGTTCCAGCCCTAAACAAGTGTCCAAACTTCATGTTCATTTCACGGAACTTCAGTTCGGAGAGAACTGATCCAATACGGAGGTTATCCATATCTTCAAGCGCGTCTTTGTGATTTGCTTTCAATGTTTCAAGTTTGTCTGCAGTTGCAGAATCGAGTGCGTCGAGCTGATCACGAGTTGGCTTACCCTCCTTCATGAGCTTGAGCGCTTCATCGTGTGCCCGTTTGATCTGATTTTTTCGAGCTTCAAATTCGCTTTTGAGTTCTTTCTCCACTGCTCCTTTTCCTTCATCCTCAACATTCACGACGATGTACGCAGAGAAGTAGACAATCTGCTCAAGCGTCTTAATAGAGAGATCAAGAAGCAGGCCAAGGCGTGACGGTGATGAGCGGAGGAACCAAATATGCGTCACAGGAACGGCTAAGTTAATGTGTCCCATGCGCTCACGACGCACGATGCTTCTCGTCACTTCGACACCACATTTCTCACAAACGACAGAGTTGTAGCGGATACCTTTATACTTTCCGCAGAAACACTGGAAGTTCTTCGTAGGACCGAAAATACGTTCACAGAAAAGCCCATCTGGTTCAGCACGTTGCGTGCGATAGTTGACTGTTTCGGGTTTCGTAATTTCACCACGTGACCAAACCAAGATGTCCTCAGGACTTGCAACACTCAGAGCAACAGCATCGAAGGAGTCAGAAGTGCGGGGCGTGAACGCCATAGAAGTGGGGAGAAAAAATCTGCTCAATGTGCCATATTCCGGCGCACGAAGCAGCGAAGCGCCTTCCGGTGAGATCGTCTAAATCTCTGGTGGCACTCCGATGATGGTGGGATCTTAGCGGAAAAACAGAGATGTGCAAATAAAAAAATGAAAAAAGAGTAAGCGAGTAGAAGGTAGAAGGTAATAAAATTATTTTCTACCAACT
>CAZFCB010000005.1:0-1426 GCA_964517585.1 uncultured Candidatus Peribacteria bacterium
GTTCCCACCAGGAGTCAGTACTCGCGGATAGAGATTGCATGTGTTGACGTGAGTAATCCTTCGTTGAAAACGACAGGCAGGGCAAAACGTAGGATGAGGCACGTGCATCTGTTCGTAAAATTCACTATCGGCGTCCTCAATGGTGAATGCCGTTGTACAATTCTGGCAGAACACCTGCTGCATAGCTGCAGGGTAGCAAACTCTCATCAAATATGTGATGTGAAAGTTTGGGAATCTTTATAGTCTTGCGGGTCTAATACCTCGTAACTTTCTGTGTTTCCTTTACATCCGCAGCTGCGATGCTGCGTCGCAGATAGCATCTATGATTCCGAGACGCGGCGTCTCGCCTGCGGGAAAAGAGCGTACGTAATTTGGTTTTAGCATTGATTACGTTGATACTGCGTCAGCTGCTGCTCGGTACATCACTGAAAAATTCGATGTGAAGCTATGAAATTTTTGGTAGTGAATATTGTGCTTGCGTTTGAATCGGTACCCATTCAGGCATGCGCAAAACAGCAGCAATAGCATTACAAGTGATTGCACTTATATCATCAGCGGATATGTGGCCTGTGATATGAGGATGCACTGAATCTGCACTACTCTTTATTAAATTACTTACTGAAGGTTCGCGTATCACTTCAAAAAGTTCAGTGGCATCTGCACAAGTATGTACTCCAATTGTTTGTAGGGCAGCAATAAGGTTAGATCGTTCTGGAGCATCCCCCTCACGAGACATCGCTGCCATAAATGTATTGACTTTCTCTACTACATCCATGATAGTATAATAGTATATCTTTCATGTATGTCAATTTTGGAGCCGCTGACCAGAATTGAACTGGTGACCCTTCCCTTACCATGGGAATGCTCTACCCCTGAGCTACAGCGGCGTGTTACTGACGGATGCACAATGATCAAGTGCTTTACCACTGCTTGCCGGCCGAAGCTCTTTCAGAGAAGGGCGAAGGCTGGAGCTACAGCGGCTTATAGCCAACGGATATTGGTTGCAGAGACCTAAAATGTCAATTCTTGAGGCTTACTGTCTCAAGCCAGTTTTGTGGCGGCTCGCTACGAGCTCTACGCAGTGTATTCAGGAGTGTATGCAGTGAGAGAAGCGCACACTTGAATCTGCGTGGGCCAATGGGAACGCCGAGTAGCGCGTAGATTGCATCAGGTTTGAGCGCTTCAGCATCAGACACAGTCATGCCAATAAGGTCTTCCGAGAGAAGCGACATAGCAGCTTGGCTGATGGCGCACCCTTCACCTCGCCACTTGATGTCCTTGATAATGCCGTCATTGATCTTGAGATCGATCGTGAGATCATCCCCGCAGGAAATATTTTCTTCTCTATGCGTCACAGCATCCGAAATTTCACCGGTATTTCGCGGATGTTTGTAGTGATCAAGGATGTTATCGGCGTAGAGATCCA
>CAZFCB010000005.1:1526-18417 GCA_964517585.1 uncultured Candidatus Peribacteria bacterium
CTTTCGTGTTATACGCAGCAACCGACAGCCGTGTGGAGGCCGGAATGCCGAGGAGTGCATGGAGTGGTTGCGTGCAATGATGCCCTGCCCGAAGACAGATACCTTCTTTTCCGAGGACGTCTGTGAGGTCATGGGGATGGATGCCATCGATGACGAAGCTAATACATCCTCTTCGTTTCGCTTCGTCGGTTGTACCAAGAATTCTGATACCAGCAATTTTTTGCAGCGATAATAGTGCGTGTGATATCAGCATGGCTTCGTGCCTTTCTATGTCCTGTCGGCCAGTTTTTTCGGTCCATTCCAGTGCCGCCGCAAGTCCGACCGCATCTGCTGAAGCAACGGTGCCGGCTTCAAATTTTCGCGGTAGCTCAGCGCATGTGAAGTCCTGCAGTGTGACACTCTGGATCATGTCACCACCACCAAGGAATGGAGGCATCTTCTGCAGGAGCTCAGCCTTTCCGTACAGCACGCCAATTCCTGTTGGTCCATATGTTTTATGGCCGGAGAAAGCCAAAAAATCACAATCGAGTTTTTGTACATCGATGACTGCATGTGCTGCTTGTTGTGAGGCGTCCACGAGAACAGCTGCACCGTTTTTATGCGCGAGATCGATGATATCTTTCAGTGGTTGCATCGTTCCAAGCACGTTACTGAGTCCGCTGACGGACACGAGTTTTGTTGTTCCTTTTTCAAGAATATTCTTGGTTTCGTTGAGATCAATAAATCCATCGGCTGTGATCGGCAACCAGTCAAGTCCAATGCCATGTCGTTTCTCAAGCTGCATCCATGGAACGATGTTGCTGTGGTGTTCGAGCATCGAGATTGCAATACGGTCATTTTTTTGCAGAGTCTCTCCAAAACTATGCGCAACGAGGTTGATGGCTTCTGTCGCATTCTTTGTGAAGATGATTTCGTACGCATGTTGTGCGTTTAAAAATTTTCGAACGATGTCGCGTGCCTTGTCATGCATCACTGTCGCTTCTTCCGCAAGTGCATGCACTCCGCGGTTAACGTTTGCGTTTTTCGTTACATAGAAATCCGTCATTGCATCGATCACACTCTGTGGTTTTTGGCTCGTGGCAGCGTTATCAAGGTAGCAGAGCGGATAACCCCCAACAGTTTTTGCGAGAATCGGGAATTGCCGGCGGATCACTGTCGTGTCGTAGGTCATTGAGCAAAGAGTATACAGTAGCCCTATAGGCTCTGGTTCTAGGATTTTGCATCGTCTCTCTACTTCTTTTCCTGTACCATTTCGGCCATGACTCAACGCACCATCGTGATTCTCAGCTTTGCTTTATTCGTCTGCGCCCTTCTGTGGGGCGGCTTCAGTCTCATTGTGTATCTCGGAATCCCCATTCATCAACTTGTATATTCTACTGGTGAGGACATCCAAACGTGGGATCTTGCGTGCGGTACCAGTGCGACAAATACGGTGTACCTCTGTCGAGGTGCATCGGTATTCTTCCCATTTCTCATTGCAGCGTTAAGGATGGCGAGCCCGTTTTATATGTACATCGTTCTCTCCGGTCTGATGTTTGGAGGAGTTGTCCTGTACGCAGGATTTCAGACTGGGCGTTTTGAACGTACTTTCAAGACAAACGCGCTGATGATTAGCCTCCTGAGTATTGCCGCCGTTTGGTTGATCGGTACAACTTTTTCTATTGGTTCACTCTATAATCTCAATACGCCGGAGAATGCAAAAATTACCGATGTGAATGGTCAGAGAGTTTTGCCATCATTTCGCCGTTTCTTTGAACCTACGCCACAAGTGTATGGGGGAGCGGGGGAGCAGGCACTGTTTGAATTGCGGTCGAACTACGAATTCCTCCTTGCGCGTGGGTGTTTGCACGACACAGGTGTGCAGACACAGAATGGTGCAAAACTCTATGACTTGCGGCTCTGGTGTATGCAGTTCAGTTTCTTTGACCGAGCAGGAACACAGATTCTCATGGTCCTCTTTTTCCTCTTTAACTTGCTCATTCTGGGGCGTCTTCTTATAACGAAAGTCATCAGTTACCAGACAGACAATACCCTTCTCTTGGCATGCCTTTCCATTGGGGTCGGTGCACTTGGCTGGGTCGTTATTCTGTGGTCGATGGGTCTTGTTGCTTTACTTCAGACTCTACCCATTCGTCTGTTGTTCTTTGGTATGCCACTTCTTCTGTTTCCACAGAGCGTTTGGTGGATCAGGAAGATGATGCAGAAAAATATTTCTGTCACTTTTTCACTGCGTAGTTGGCACTTATTTTTGGTTTGGCTTCTCATTTCGTATGTTGCTCTCAACTTTTTCAATGTCGTCCGACCGTTTCCCATTGGATGGGATGACCTTGGAAGTTACTTGAATCGTCCACGTCTTCTCGCAAGTTATGGGTATTTTATTCCTTCCATGTCGCAGTTTCAGTGGGAGTACCTGACGTCACTCGGGTTCCTTTTGTTCGGATACGACAGTTGGATTGGTTCAACGTTCGCAATGGAAATCAACTGGGCTGCAGGCATGATTTCCGTGCTCGTCGTGTACGCATTTGGTCGTCGCCTGTTCGGTCGTGGCCGCGGCATTCTTTCTGCCATGCTGTACTACTTCCTGCCGATGACGGGTCACTTCTCGTTTGCAGACATGAAGATTGATAATGCGTCTTTCTTCACGACTGCACTCGGTGTCATGGCAGTCTTCGCATTTCTCTTTCCTGCAAAAGATACGAATGAATCCGTGGGGACTCGCGATCCACGCCTACTGGTCATTGCCGGTCTCATGCTTGGTTTTAGCTTTGCCATTAAACCAACTGCCATCCTTGGCATCGTGATGGTTCTGAGCATTCTTGTCGGAGCTCTTACTGGCCCCATTGGTTTTACGGGAGCAATCGTCGCTGGCTTTGGCGTCTTACAGAAATTCGGCGCGATCAATGTTACTGAAGTCTTCAAGCGTGCCCTTATCTCTGCGACCGGATACGATCTCATTCTTGCATATTCAGTTCTCATCGTCGGTATCGGCCTCATCGCATTGGCTGTGTACAAAAACCGTGAGTCGCTCAAGCCGCTTCTTGTTTCAGTTGGTTGTCTTTCCCTCGGCATGGCCGTATCGGTGGCGCCATGGATGCTCAATAACATAGCAATTACTCGTGGTTACAATCTTACGGGATACATAATAGCTACGGACAAAGCAGCATTTGTTGCAGCGGCAAAGGCGAGTACACCGGGTCATTTGAATGTTGGAACAATGCTGACTGCAAATGATACCGTAGGTCCACAGGTGTTCTATGGTCAAAAGGAAGATGTTATGGCCATTGGTTTACCTGATACCGTTCCGGTGCGATACCTCCCACCTGGATTGAAACTCGATCCTAAAAATGCTGCGTGCATGTCTTCTGCCCGTACTGAAGAGTTAGATCGTTACTGGGGATTTGGCAGGGGCATATCACATTACATAGGTCTTGCATGGCGCCAAGTGATGAATGCAGATTCTTTTGGCTACTACGTAACGTTAGCTCCTATTCTTTTGCTATTTCCACTACTTCTTCTCCTCCCATTCTTTTGGTCCAAAGAAGGGAAGTGGCTTCGGTTACTCTTTGTTGGTACTTTTGTATTTTTCGTACAGTGGTCATTCGCGGCAAATGGAGTTCCTTGGTACGGCATTGGGATGTTCCTTGGATTTGCGATCTGTCTTGAAGCACTCATTGTCTATGCTCCGGATTCACCGAACCGGAGTCTTCTACGATTTTTGTGTGTGATGAGCATCATCATTTGTCTTGTGAACCGTCTCTGGCAGTTCGATTCCCAGAAAAATCTTTTCGAATATCCACTCGGGAAAATCACTGCTTCGGCACTGCGAGAGGTGACTATTCCGAATTACGACGATATTCGGGAAAGTGTCGTAAGTCGTCACGAAACCATGACTCAGACGCCTTACACATATCGTATTGGTACGTTTATCTCGTATTTCATTCCGCGTAATCGTGAAATTTTCCCTATGGCAGATCACCAGATGAACTTTTTCAACTGTATCAACCAAGAGCTTGATCACACACTGACTCTTAAGCGTCTTCATGCGCTTGGTTTCAATAGTATTATCTTTGATACGAATACACATACGATCGAAAAAGATCCTAATGGCTCTCTCCATAAAAAAGTTGCCAAGTTCCTCGATTTTGCCAATGACCCTGCCATCAATCTCAACATCGTAGTAAATGATCCTGGGAATGGCATTGCTTACATTATTCTGCCAACTGCTGATGATAGTGCTGAGGCAACACCGAAGCCATGAGAGTCGCTGCTGTCATTCCGGCATACAATGAAGCAACACGCATCGCCGCAGTTGTCCGCGGGGCAAAGCAATACACGGATGAAGTGATCGTCGTTGTGGATGGTGCAACAGATAATACTGAGCACATTGCCCGCGACGCTGGCGCCACTGTTCTTCGTCACTTCCAAAACTGTGGAGCAGGTGCCGCAACTATGACTGGCCTAGAGGCTGCTCGTAGACGCGGTTTTGATATTGCAATAACTCTGGACGCAGATGGCCAGCATTCTACGGCCGATATTCCACGGCTCGTCGAAGCGTTGATTGAGCAAAACGCAGATCTTGTGATTGCGAATCGTTTTGGCCGAAAAAATACGATTCCCTTCGTGCGGAGAATAGCCAATACCATCGGCAACCTCATTACATTAGCCGCAACTGGCATCTATCTTCCAGACACGCAGTGTGGTTTTAAGGTGTTTGGCCCTAAAGCACTCGCCGAGATTCAACTCAAGATGTCTGGGTTCGAATTTTGCACAGAGGTCATTCGTGAAGCTGCCAAAAATCACTGGAAGATCGTTTCAGTTCCTTCAAAAGTGGTATATTCGGAGTATACACTCGCAAAAGGCCAGTCATTCGCAAGCGGACTCAGAACAGCCGCTAAAATACTTCTTCGCACCTTTCTCCGATGATCCAATTCGAATACACCCCATATCAAATCGTCGTTCCACTCTTCAGCTTTCTCATGGTGGTGTATGCGTGGAATCTTGTCGTTCGACATAAAAAGACGATCTGGGAGGGCGGTCTTTGGACTGTGTTCTGGTGTGCCATAGCCTACATTTCGTTAGTTCCAAGCAGCCTGCAGTACCTCAGCCAAATTACAGGCATCAAGAAAAATGAAAATGCCGCTACTATTACAGCAATCGGCGTGCTGTTTTTCATCGTCTTTTACATCATCATCCGTCTTGAGGAACTCGAGCAGCGACTTACGAAGATGGTTCGCGACAGAGCGCTTGCGGATGCGGGGATTCCCCCTTCGGCGTCCAAGAATGAGCAGATAGAAGGTAGCGTGTAGAATAGATGTAAGCATTTTTCATATTTGAGCTTCTCACTGTTGCCTACTACTCGCTCGTGAAAACCATTCTCCTCATAAGTCCGTATTGGCAAGAGGAACATCGCTCGATTCACGGAAAGAAAACCTACGGTTTTCCTTCCGTGGGCCATCCTTTCCCTAGTTGGAGTGGCTCCAGGCAGGCGGAGCCTGCCTTCGCCAATTTTTTATGAAAACCATTCTCCTCATAAGTCCGTATTGGCAAGAGGAACATCGTTGGATGGTTTCGTCTGTCAAAATGACTGAGCTCTGGCAGCGACTCGGTTACAGAGTCAGCGTGCTCTGCATGGGTCACGGTACGAAGCACGAGAAGGTGTCGGACACTCTCGACATTCATCGCGTCAAAGACTTCTTCATTCCCGATCCATGGAATTACGGAATAGCTTTTGGATTTTCCTCTGAAGCAGTCAGACTCGCACGCAGCCTCAAGCCCGATGTCATCGTCGTCAACAAAGTTCTTTTCTGGAGTTCGATCTCACTCCTCAGGCTCAGGCTGGCTGGCTTCAAGGTACTGCTTCTCACAGATGCGCTCGTTGGGATCACGTGGTGGCCACGTGGAACGCTTGGAAAAATTTGTGGTGCCATCTATGCGTGGACTCTTGGCTGGTTGATATTGAAGGCCGCAACAAAAATTATTTTCTTCCATCCACAGCCAGAAAAGATTCTCCGCCGACTCTGCATTGAAAAAAAATCGGTTGTTATTCCAACGGGTATTGATCCATTACGTTTTCATCCTATTCATGCCGAGCACTCAGGTGTCACCGTGACATATATCGGTCGCATTGAGTCCGTAAAGGGCGCCGATGATTTTGTGGCTGCCGCTCTCATGGTAAAAAAAGACAAACCGGAACTCGAAATTCAGGTCGTTGGTTGGTACCCTTCGACAAGCGCAGGGCACGTAAAGCATCCACTTGTTTTAGCGCATAATCATGAAGTTCGGTTTACCGGACTCCGGAAAGATATTGAAGACATTCTCTCGCGCACTGATATCTTCGTCCTTCCGAGTTACGCCGAAGGACTTAGTAACGCCCTTATGGAAGCCATGTCTTCTGGGTGCGCATGCATTGCAAGCGACGTCGGCGGTAATAGGTATTTAATAGAAAATGGTGTCTCCGGCTTTCTTTTTCCTGCAGGAGATAGAGAAGCGCTTGCCTCACATATTCGTCGTCTGACAGATGATGCTGAGAAACGGGCGCAACTTGGGCAACATGCACGAGCGAGAATCGATCATATATTTAGCTGGGAAAAAGTAGGAAAACGGTATGATGAACTCTTCCAAACATGGAACGCATGAAGAAACTCGTCATCCTCTCAGCTTTTCTCTCGCCGTATCGCTCCGGTGCCGAAGCAATGGTGGAAGAAGTGTCCGTTCGGCTTGCAGACGAATTCGATATCACCATTGTCACCGCCAGAATGTCGAAGACATTAAAGAAGAGCGACATGCTCGGGAAAAAAGTGAAAGTGATCCGCGTTGGATTCGGCATGCCGATGGATAAATGGCTCTACCCCTTCCTTGCGCCACTGAAAGCTGGAAGCCTGAAACCGGACATTATCCATGCCGTTCTTGAGACATTTGCAGGGCTTGCACTTTTCTTCTGTCGGTGTGGTGCGCGCAAAGTTCTGACGCTTCAGACCACCAATCGCACGTTTTTAAAAGGCATGATTCTACGGTACCCAGATACGGTCACAGCCATTAGTACGGATCTTGTTCGTATTGCGGCCGAGCTTGGTCGTCACGATGTCATTCGTATTCCCAATGGCATTGATCGTGAGGCTCTCAAAGCTGCCTGCCAAAACTTTCCCAAGGATTCTGGGCGCGTTCTCTTTGTTGGGCGCTTGGAACCGATGAAAGGTATAGATGTACTTCTGAAGGCTTTCGCACAAGCGATCAAAGGACTCGATCCTTCGGTGCATCTGCGTATTGTCGGTGCCGGATCGCTTCTGCATACGCTCCAGTCACTCGCGCGCGAACTAGAGATCGATCATCGTGTGCATTTTGTAGGATATATCTCGGGCTCTGAGCTTTTTAGAGAATATGCAACAGCAGAAATATTTGTCGGACTTTCTCGGAGTGAAGCACTCGGGAATGTATTCCTAGAGGCACAAGCATCTGGGTGTGCGGTACTCGCTACAAGAGTCGGCGGCATCTCCGATATTGTTATCGATCAGCAGACGGGGATACTTGTTCCAGCTGATGATATCGATGCAGCGGCGAAAGAATTGCGTTCTCTCCTCATAGACACCTCACTTCGTGCAAGGCTCTCTATTGCAGCCAAAAAGAATGCTGAAAACTATGGCTGGGATGAGATAACGAATCTGTACAGGACGATGCTGAAAGATCAGGCATCTGTACAATAACAAACCGTTGAGAGACTCACTTCGCGCGTCACTTAGTTTCCCGCTGCGACCAATTCACGAATTGCCTCTGCACATACACCCAGCTCGTCATTGACGAGCATGTGATCAAACAAATGCGCGTGGTCGGTGAATGCTTTGAGGTCGGCTTCGGCAACTTTGAGCCGCTCGGTGATTTGCTCTTCTGTATCGCGGCCGCGGGTGCGTAGTCGGTGCAGTAGAGATGAGAGCATGAGGCGCTTACTTTTGCCAGGAGGCAGAAGTCCGCAGCTTAAGACCGCACGCCGTCCTAGTGATTCGACAAGGCCCTTCAAAAGATTAATCTCGGTGACGACGATTGGCAGTTTTCCTTTCTTCCAAATTGCTTCGATATCACGACGTCGGTAACCATAGTATCGCTGCTCTGTTGCAGAAGGCATGTGCGTCCAGCTAATAATTTCTTTTGTGGCGATCAGCGTATCAAATTTCTCTTTGCTGACATGGACATATGGCTCGGTGTCACTTTTCTTTGTAGCACGCGTTGTAATGATAGGAACTTGTTCTGCGTACGAGTGAAACATTCCCATGAGCTGCCGTGTAATCGTTGTTTTCCCAACGCCTGATGGGCCTGACACAGCGAGAACGTACGATGTCATCGTAAATACCGGTGATCGTTGTACTTCCGTCACCTCGTACTTGAGATCGTTCACAAGCAGGCCATTTTCCATCGTACGAATGCGTCGCATGTGTGGAGTGACGGTAGCACCGATTGTTGGCTCAGCACTATCGCGTGTCATCTGCGCCATGACTTTCGTCCCGTCCTCCAGACGAATGAGGGCAACAAAGTACGGTTCTGTACCGAAACCAGACGGAGGATTGCGAACAAGTGTAAAACTTTCGATGATGCCTTGCTGCAGCCTCGTACTCTCGAGTGTTTTTGTGCGCCTATGAAGAGCGGGAATACGATCCATGAGTTGTTTATGCGATGCTTTCGAGAAGATGAATCGTGCACGTTGCGCCGACTCCTCCTACATTATGAGCCAATGCTCGTTTCACATCAGGGACCTGATTATTGGCCGTACCGGAAAGTTGCTTGAAACAGTCCAAAATTTGTTTGACGCCCGTCGCACCAATTGGATGGCCGCAGGCCTTGAGGCCGCCACTCATATTGATAGGGAGCGCACCGTCGAGGCTAGCATCACCTTGCCGAAAAATACGGATGGCGTCACCTTCTTCGGCGTAACCCAAGTCTTCCAGATGAATGAGTGTTGCGATGCTAAAGCAGTCGTGCAGTTCTAGCGTATCGATGGAATTCTTATTCCAGCCAGATTCACTCAGCGCACGAACAAACGCCGTGCGTGTACTCATAAATGATGTCAGGCTTTCACGTTCGGTGAGACTGAGTGACTCACTTGCGAGCTGTGACGCTGCAATATGAACGTTGGATTCACGTTTTGTCGACAAAACGATGGCGGCAGCTCCGTCTGAAATTGGAGAGCAATCAAGTAGTCGGAGCGGATCTGCGATCAGTGGGCTCTTTGAGATTGCTGTAGCGAGGATTTCTTTGCGGAATTGTGCGTACGGATTTTTCACAGCTGCTCTGTGGGAGTTTTCTGATACAAGGCTCAATTCCTCACGCTTCAGGCCGTATTTGTGCATATATGCAGTTGCGGTCAGCGCAAAAATCGACGGAAATGTGAGGCCTGCTGGCATATCTTTTTCCGCATCACCTGCTCGCATGAGAGCGCTTGCAACGATGTCGCCAGCAACGTCTGTGAGTTTTTCAGCTCCGATGACGAGGACAGTTTCTGCCTTACCACTTTCTAAAAACGCACACGCTGTGTGAATGGCAAGACCTCCAGAGGCACATGCCGCTTCTACACGTAATGATGGAGGACGATGAGGAAGCATACTACTTGCAAGTGTCCCTAGGTGCGCTTGTTCAGCGGTTTCTCCTCCAATCATATTACCGATGACAACGTAGTCGATGTCTGTGGGTAGAATGCCAGTCTGTTCGATGGCTCCATCAATCGCTTCACGGATCAGATCCGTGAGGGATTTGTTCCAGAGCTCACCAAATTTCGTTTGAGCTCCCCCGAGGACATACACTGTCTCACGCATAAAGTCCGCACTAGTGTAACGGAAAGACACTCTTTTTGTTAGTATTTCAGTACTTCTTGTTCTTTATGCAAGTACCTTCGCGGATTGCAAGTACTCGCCATAATTCAGGTGTTTTATCTCTTTCTTTTGGATCGGAAGTAGGACTCCATCACGAAGCATCGTAAGAATGAAAGCATCAGAGCCCGAGCCCGAGCCATAGGACACCACAAGAATTCGCTGATCTTTCTTGGCTTTTTCAAGAACGAAACTAAGACCGAGCGGTGAGCAGGCTGAGTATGTATTGCCAATGTGCGGAACGATGAAGCCGAGCTCAAGCTGCTTCTCAGTGAAGCCTAATTTCTTCGCTGCTTGGATCGGGAATTTTGCATTTGGCATATGGAGTACAACGTGATCAAAATTGTCTGGCGTCATTTTTTCGCGTTCCATCATCGCATTCGCTGCGGTCACGATATGATGAAAATACGCAGGTTCTCCTGTGAAACGTCCGGCGTGTGATGGATGGCGATCGTGTGTGCCGCGCCAAAAATCCGGCGTGTCTGTTGTATACGAGAGCGTTGCATCAATGCGGCACAGGCCCGGATTTTTTTTCGTCGGGAGTCCGATGATGAACGCTGCCGCTCCAGCTGCTGCTGAATACTCCAGTGCATCACCTGGTTTGCTTTGCGCTGTATCGGCGCCGATCGCAAGTCCAAGCTTGATCTGTTTACTTTCCGCCATTGCACTGACGATCTGTACTGCGGCGGTTCCTGCTTTACATGCAAACTCAAGATCAGCTGCGTGGCAAAAGGGGTTCAGTTGTAGCGCACTGACGAGCATGCCGCTTGTAGGTTTTACTGCATACGGATGGCTTTCGGACCCTATGTATACTGCATCAACTGACTTTGGATCAATGTCGCCAGTCTCGAGTGACATCTTTGCGGCCTCCCATGCGATCGTAAACGTATCCTCATCAGATGAGGCTACAGCCTTCTCGATAATACCGAGACTCTCGGCCTGTTCCATGCCGCGCTTCCAATGTGCTGCGATGGTTTTCGATTCAATGCGGTTATCCGGAATATATCTGCCGAAGGAGAGAATGACTGATTTCATAGAGAGCACAGCGTACAGGGTTTGAGGTGTTACCGCGCAAGTTTTTCATGTGCTTTTGCAAGCTCTTGACTTGCCTGCGCTGCAAGCAGCGACACTTCACCAGCAAGAACAGCTCCCGCGATACTTTCTGCAAGCTGTTGCTTGGCCTTTAGTCCAGATTTTGTCTTGAGGAGCAGTTCTCGACATTTGCTCTGAGCTGGAAGCGATGTCCCTCCGCCGTGTGTTCCAACGATGATCGCTGGAAGCCGCACTTGTACCTTGAGACCGGTGTGCGTTTGTTCAACATCAGTATCTGCGAGTGATCCTTCGACGGTGTGCGCGATATCCTGACCCGTTGAAAGATAGAGTGCGGCAATAATATTTGCTGCATGGAGGTTTTTTCCCAGAGCACCTGCTATCTCAGAACCTGCTTTCAGTTTGGCATTTGCGACGACAAACATATCTTCGGGCGTTGAGTTTAGAACGTCTGCAATGACTTCTTTTGAGAGCATGACACTGACGATAATTTCAAAACCACGACCGAGATCGTGCGTTCTGCGGCTTGGCTTTTTGTCCGAGTCAACGTTGCCTGCAATCGTAATACACGTCACACCGCTTAGTTTTTTTGTGACCCAGTCTGCTATTGCCTGTGCGCCAATGGTGATCATATTCATGCCCATCGCGTCTCCGCTCTCTGCTGCGATGGTAAGGAAAACAAATTGTTTCGCGATATCAAGATCGTAACGCTTAATTGAAAGATGTCCGCTCGTTGCATGCGCTGCAGCCTTCCAGCTGGCTTCATCTTTACGGATGAGATCCACAAGTTCTTGCACGCGAGTGGTAGAAGCTGCGCGAAACGCAATACTGCGTGTAATGCCGTGTTCAATGGACTTGGTCACAGTGACGCCAGACACAGAGACCGCTTTGCAGCCTCGGTTGACACTGGCGATGAGCGCTCCTTCGGTTGTCGCAAGTGGCAGGTGGATGTCTGCTTTGGCATTATTCGAGAATACAATGTTGAGGGGACCTGCGTAGCCTACGGGCATCGGCACAACACCAAACATCTGTTCACAGTTTTTCTTTTCAGCATCGCCGATTATTTTTTCTAGTGGTTCTAGCACACTAAGATCCATTTTCAGTTCCCGTTCCATGATCGTTCTGCGCTGATTGATGCGCTGAAAACTTGAAAGCTGTTCGGGGAGGTTTCGGAGGTCCATGGGACGAGGATTATAGCATTGAATTGTCTTTTCTTTGTCCGAGCGACAAAGAAAGGACCAAAGAAAACGCGTGTGCGCCAGTTCCCACGGCTCGCTTCGGCTAGCCAGACCACAGACCCCCACCGTGGCGCACGCCCTCCTTTGGAGGGAGATTAGGTACTAACGAGCATTGAAGATTTACCAGTTTTTGCCCTGAATACCAGGCATTCCTTCTGCGCTTCCGCGAAATCAGTCACTGTCTTCAGGCTGTCCTCAGTACAGATCAAATGCACAGTGGGTCCAGCGTCCATGGTGTAGAGCACGTTGAGTTTGTCGCTTGCTCGCATACCTTCTACTTCTTTCAGAATTCGCCGTGTTTCTCCAGAGAGATACTGCAATGACGGCACCTGGGTTTCCATGACGCGGTGCATATCGAGTGAATCTTCTTCACTGACTACTTTTAGTTTCTCAAAATCTCGCGTACGAATCGCGCCGATGCACTCTTGCATCCGCTTCGGAATTGCGCGCACTCGTTCGGCAAAGAGAGGGCTCGTTCCCGCGGCGGCATGACCATCGGTTGATCCTACTTTCTTTTCCATCGTACTTGGCACGATGACGATGTCATGGAGCAGCCAGTGATTTTCATCAGCGACTTGTTCACCGTATGCGCCGGCAATATCTTCGCCGTGATGTATGAGCGAAACAAATCCGCCAAAAGAGTTGCGTCCAGCGGATCCTGAGCCCAGTCGCCCAAGAATACTTATGTCTTTACGGCTCAATGTTTTTCCCTGAACACATCCTCCGTACGCTTCTGCAAGGCAGCTGAAAACCGCAGCAGATGACGCGATGCCGATTGCAGGCGGTATTCCAGAGCGAATGACGATCGAAACATTGTTCGGCAAATTTTCCCCACGATTGATATCTTGCAGATATTTTTTGGACATGCTCCAGTGTTTTTGCAAACGTGCGATGGATTGTGCGCTCTGTGGCTTTTCGTTCCCTTGCGCGTCAAATGATTGCACAGAAAAATTATCAGAAGCTTCCACCGTTACTTCCACCGTTGGTGTATCAAGCACCATAGACAGTGAATCTGCGGCAGGAAGCCGTAGCTCATTATTGCGGTTCCCCCAATACTTGATGAACGCGATGTTTGGCGAAGAGATGGCGGTAACCTGATGCATTGACAAAATAGGTAATTATTCCTATTGTAGCGAACTTTATGGAAAGACCAACTCATATCATCTGTGACATCGACGGCGTGCTTCGTCGTGAGGGAGATGTGATGCCGGGAGTCCCTGAACTATTTTGCGCTATGTATCAGAAGAAAGTGGTCGCTTCGCTTCTTTCGAACAATTCACGTGTGAGGGGAAAAGACGTGGCGACAGAAATGGATACACTGTACCAAGTCAATCCTGACCATATTCCGCATGCCATTACTTCCGCTGATGCAACAGCTGCATGGATCAAAGAGAATCCTTCCAATGATCCCGAACGAGGTGTGTACCTTGTAGGTGGACCTGGTATCCGTATGAAGTTAGTGGAACTTGGCATTCTTCTGAGAACAAATGCGTGGAATGGTAAGCAGTGGAACGGTGATTTTCCATCCGACGTGATATGCGGTTTCAGCAAAGAAATTGATTACCCAACTCTTTCTGGCGGGTGGAACGCCATTCGCCAAGGTGGTGCTCGTTTCATCGCGACGAATCCTGATCCAGAATATCGCGCTGAAGGAGGATTACTGCTTCCAGCCAACGGAGCTGCAGTAGGATACCTGCGAACTGCCGGCACCGAGCCGATTGTGATCGGTAAACCGGACATCATCATGGCGGAGATGGCACTTCGCGATACACATGCTAAGAAAGAGTCCTCCCACATTGCGATACTCGGTGACACTGTCGATCAGGATGTTGCTCTCGCAAATAATTTGCGTAAGGCAGGATGGAACACAGAGGCGTGGGTCGTTCTTACAGGTGTACTCGATCAAGCAACTGCGGAGTCTACGCCGAATATACATCGCATTTTTCAAGATATAACTGATGTCCGTCGCCAGATGTTTACTTAAGCTAATTTCAGCACCATCCCACCTCCTCCCGTCCGACCTCCAGCCCCGATCACTTTTGCTGACCCTCCGTCGAATTCGATTTCCTCAATGAGCCGCTGCGTACTCTCAGGAACGATACCGAGAGCGACTTGCGCTCTGTGATGATCACGCATGACGGTTCTCAGTGATTCTCCTCGCAGTAGCCGTTCTGTGCATTCGCCAATGCGTTCGATTGCCTCGTACACAGTCATTTCTTCGGATCCGGGACGCGGCGTCCCGGCTGCGGGATATTTATTCTTCATCCACGCAACAAGTTCTTTTGTCGTTTCATTCGGCGTACCGCTATCGATGAGCGTGGCGCATTTGAGCGCGTCTTTTGGCAGCTCAACAATTTCTGGTTCTCTGTTTTGCGAGTAGAGGATCGGTTCGTTTGCCCAGATGACTGCGAAATCAATACCGCTGTGGCCTGGATTGATCTCGTTCTCGATGGAGAGCGCTATTTTTCCACATGTTTTTCCGAGAAAACATCGGCTGATGGCGATGACAAGAGATGTCGATGACCCCATGCCTTTGCCGAGCGGTATGTTGCACGCTATGCCAAGAGTTCCATGCAGAGGGCCAATGTGTTCCTGCAGTAAAAACAAAATGCGTTCGACGTATTCAGTCCACCGCTGCTCTACCTTGCTCCCCCAAACGATGACGGGGTCTGGCATTGATACATCTTCCGTCCACGTCACTGTCACACATTCTGCTGATGGCACTGCGATACCTCTTTTCCCGAAGAGCACAGCATATTCGCCGGTGAGGATGATTTTGCCGGGAGCGGTTGCGGTTCGTTGGTCCATTGGTACTTATCCGCCGAATCGGCGTTTGCGTTTTTCATATTCCTGCAGTGCTTCATCGAGGTCGTCGACACCAATGTCCGGAAAATATTTTGGACTGAAGATCCACTCGGCATACGCAGACTGCCACAGGAAAAAGTTACTCGTGCGCTGCTCGCCCGAAGAACGGAGGATGACATCGATGTCGGGAAGTTCGGGATGATCGATGGCAGAGCGAATATCTGATTCCTCGAATGTGAAGTCAGCGGGTAGCGGGTAGCGGGTAGCGCAGAGTTTATTAACAGCACGCGTTACTTCGTCTTTTCCTCCGTAGTCCACGGCCAGATGCAGCGTGAATCCTGTTTCATTTTTCGTCTCGTGTTCTGTTTGTTCGATGATTTTTTTTAGCGACTCTGGTATGCGATCTCGTCGTCCTGAGTGCAAAAAGCGTGTGTGATTTTCACGGAGGTCTTTCGCTTCTTTTTTCAAATAACTTTCAAGCATCGTCATGAGCTCTGCTATTTCTCGTGGCTCGCGTTTCCAATTCTCCGTCGAGAAACACCACACGGTCAGCGCGCTCACACGCGGATCTTTTCTGCACCAGTCAGTTAATGTGCGGAAATTGTCGACAGCGACTTCGTGGCCTTTCCAGACGTTCATGAAGCCTTTTTCCCGTGCCCAACGTCGGTTTCCATCAGGAATGATGGCGAGGTGGAGTGGAGCACTATTTTCCATGAGACACAGCAGAAAGGGCGAGTGGAAGTCCGATGTGAAACCATGGTGCATACATCGAGGGATTTTTTTTCATATCAAGAGAGAGCTCATCAAGATGTACCCACTTCCAGTCAGCGACTTCACGTGGATCAGGCTCTATGGGAAGTGTCGGGTCTGACATACCTGTCAAAATACTATCGTATTCATGCTCTGTTCCGTTTCCCCTTGGATCGTCCGCGCGGTACACGAATGCGGGACCTTCCGTGAGTGAGCAACCAAATCCCATCTCCTCTATGAGCCTCCGTTCACCTGCGTCTTTCGCACTCTCATGTGGAAAAGGATGACTGCAACACGTGTTAGCCCAGATTCCTGCAAACAGAAGTTTTTCGAGGCTACGCTTCTGTAGAAGGATCATTGTTGTATCCGCATCGAAGATATACACCGACATTGCACGATGGAGTGATCCGCCATTTGTATGCGCCTTCAGCAGTTCCATCTCTCCAAGTGAGGAGCCCTTCTCGTCTGTCAGTGTCACTGTTCGATTCATATCTGTATGGTACCAGTGGAAGACTACGTTGACAGCATTCTTCGAATGGTTCTTAGATCCGTGCATAGCCTGCTTTCGTGCGTTAGGATGACTTCCGTCCTTTCCGAACTCACCATGATCACCACGCTCTCACTCAAGAAGCATCACATCGCCGCAGTTCTTGCGGTGATAGCTTTGCTCTCATACACATTTACACTGAAGCGCGAACACAACAGTGCAGACACTGGAATTTTGACCGCAGTTGCTGCAGAGCAAGCACAAAATTATCGGATGTTTCTGAAGCTCGACACCGTTCCCGGTGAATCTACTGATCTGCAGCACAGAGCTGAAATCGAAATAGATTCGTACGCATGGAGCGTCAGCAGGGGGATGGCTGCTTCCAAGCCAACGATGGATGGCCTGAAGATTACAATGCCGGTGAATAAAGCATCCGGACGTGTGATGCTGTACACCGCTGGCGGACTCAAGATTTCGCGCGCAGTTCTCAGCGTCCGAAGAAATGGTTCCACCGATGATTTTCTTCGGTGGATTCTTACTGACGCGTATCCCGTCTCGTACCAAACCGTTGGCAACATCCACGGTGACGGCGTGACAGATCAGGTCACATTTACCGCAGGAAAAGTAGAGGTAGAGTATCGCCCGACTGACGGTAGCGCTCTTGTGAAAGCAGGCTGGGATCAGCGCACAGGAAAATCAGTCTCGTACTA
>CAZFCB010000005.1:18517-44177 GCA_964517585.1 uncultured Candidatus Peribacteria bacterium
GCGCTCTTGTGAAAGCAGGCTGGGATCAGCGCACAGGAAAATCAGTCTCGTACTAATTTCTTACTGGCGCCTGAACGCTAACCGACTGTGGAAACTCTTTTCTGAGTGCCTGATGTCACAGCAGCTTTTTCAGTGATATTTTTTGCGACTGTATCGATGCGATGTTTGCGAACGAGATCCGCTGCCCGGAAAAGACTATCGAACGTGCCAGCGTCCACCCATTCATCTTGAAGAACGGTAGCGTTGGCCTGACCGCGTTTCGCATACCATCCGCTGACGTCGGTAATTTCAAATTCACCTCGGGCGGAGGGCTGTAGGTTTCTGATGATCTCGAAACAGTGCTTGTCGTACACATAGCAACCTGTCACAGCCATATTCGTTTTCGGGTTTTTTGGCTTCTCCTCAATAGACATGACTTTGTCTCCTACTATTTCGGCGACACCAAATCTTTCTGGATCAGGAACTTCTTTAAGAAAAAGATGCGCGCCTGATGTGAATTCTTTGATGTGACGTGAGAGATCATCGAAATATATGTTATCACCAAGGATGGCACAGACGTCATCACCATCCACAAAACTTTCCGCAAGACCAAGTGCTTGGGCAATGCCTCCTGCCTGATCTTGTACGCGGTAACTAAATTCACAGCCAAAGCGTTTGCCACTACCAAGGAATCCTGCCATTTGATCTACGTGTTCACTACCAGAGATGATGGCAATTTCCTTAATCCCAGCATCAAGAAGTACCTGCAAAGGGTACAGAATCAGCGGTTTATCATAGACTGGCAAAAGACTTTTATTCGTAATTTCGGTCAGTGGCTTGAGCCTGCTACCGCTACCGCCGCAAATAAGGACACCTTGCATGCACCGGAGCATACCGAATGCCAACACTTTACACAATCCGTATATTGTTCAATTGTATCTTTATAGTAGGATAGACGTATGAAACTTCTTGTCACGGGTGGCGCCGGATTCATTGGCTCACATTTTGTTCTTCGGCACGTCGAACGTTTCCCACAGGATTCGATCACGGTGCTGGATAAACTTACGTACGCAGCAGACAAGCATTTTCTTGATCCTGTTATTGATCGAATCACTTTCGTTGAGGGAGACATTGTTGATACCGCGCTTGTGAACAAGATCGTGAAGGATCAGGACATCTCAATGATGGTTGATTTTGCGGCCGAGACGCATGTGGACAGGAGCATCGCAGATCCGTTTCCGTTCCTGCACACAAATGTTCTTGGCGTGGCGAGTTTGATCGAAGTGTGTAAGGAAAATCCTTCGTTGAAATTTCTCCACGTTTCCACCGATGAAGTGTACGGAGATCTGTCGGATACTGACCGTCCAAAAAATTCTACGGATGCACTGCGACCCAGTTCTCCCTACGCTGCGAGCAAAGCGTCGGGTGACCTTCTTATCCTTGCTGCCGCAAGAACATATGGCATCAAAGCTGCTATTTCACGTTGTACGAATAACTACGGACCGCATCAAGATTTGGAAAAATTTATCCCAACAGTCATTAGAACCGCTCTACAGGATGCACCTGTTCCCATTTACGCTGCGGGCAAGAATAAACGCGATTGGCTCTATGTCACAGATCATTCTGATGCAATCGAAACGATGCTGACTGTTTCAGAAGCCTTCGATGAGTGTAGAATTTTTAATGTGTCCGCAGATAGCGAGCAAACGAATATCGATGTTGCGAAAAAAATTCTTGAGATTCTCGGCAAACCCGAGTCACTCCTTTCGTTTGTGAAAGACCGCCCAGGTCACGACTGGCGTTACGCTCTAGATTCCTCAGATACACGCAGTCTTGGCTGGAAGCCGACGATGACATTTGACGAAGGACTCAGGAAGACGGTTGCGTGGTATCGGGATCAATAGACGCACTACCTGATGATGGCGCCTGGAGATCTTCGACCAAAGCTTTAAACCTTTCCGTTGCCAGATGGATTCTCAAAGTTTCGGTATCAGCTTTTTCCCTTATATTTACCCTGGACTGACTGCCCATGTATGAAGATACTGCATCAGTGAAGAGTCTCAGTATTTCTTCGGCGTTACCAGAAAATCTCTCTCTAACAATCGTCGTCAATCTTTGCACAAATGTAGAAAACTTACTTGTCACTGCCAATTCTGTTTCCAATTGGTCTACAACAGATATCAGATTTTTGTAGATCGTAATGCGTCTTTGATCTTCCAATAGATTCTCGCTTTCGTCGAGCCTTTCCTCAATTCTACTTCCTGCTCTTTCAAGGGAGAATCTGAAATATTTCACATTGATCATTTCTGGAATTACTTCAGCCGTATCATCGGTTTGGCGCAAGCTATCTTTAGTCATAAGGGTATTATGTAGTACTATTACCCTATTGTCAATAGACCCTTGGCGGGTTATTGAGAGGTACACTGCTCGTACTCTCGGCACATACTCATGGACGATCAACGATTTTCTCGTGTAGCTTGACTCGATCCATCAATATCACTTTTTCAATTACTCTGGCTATGAAGATACTCCTCGCTACCGGCATCTTTCCACCGGAGATCGGCGGACCTGCAACGTACGTGCGGTCAGTTGCTCGTGAGCTTGTAGCAAGGGGGGATAACGTCGTTGTTATAACCTACGGCACGAAGCAAGGCTTCGATCACTCTGATGGTTACGCAGTCGTGAGCGTCGGGAAACACGGTGGACCTCTTTTGCGGTGGTTTCGGTACAGAGATGCACTAAAACTGCATGGCGCGGCCGCGGACTACGTCTGCGCATTTACCTCCATCAGTGCCGGCATTCCGATACTCATGAGCGGACTCACGAAGCCGAAGAAGATTCTCCGGCTCGGTGGTGATTTTTTCTGGGAACGATACACAGACAGCGGTGGGACGATGACACTCCGCGAGTGGTATGCAGCGAGCTTTGGATTCTGGAGGCTTATGAACTGGATTATCATGCGCAAAGTTTTGTGCTGTTTTGATCGATTGGTGTACTCGACAGATTTTCAGCGTGAGATTCACCGTCGTGCGTACCGCAAACTTCCTCCAAGTCTCGTAGAAGAGAATGCAAGGCCTGAAGGCGTTTTTGTTGCACATGCGAAGCACACACCATTTCGGCTTCTTTTCATGGGAAGGTTTGTACGATTCAAAAATATTCCAGCACTCATCGATGCAGTCGCATTACTTTCCGATGTCACGCTTACAATCATTGGCGAAGGGCCGCTTGAACACGAACTGAAAGACAGGATCATGCAAAAGAATCTGGGGAATCAGATTACATTCCGTGCATCTGTATCAGGCGAGGAGAAGCGAAGAGTGTTCGATGATCACGATCTTCTCGTATTGCCGTCGTTTACCGATATTAGTCCGAATACAGCTCTGGAAGCACGTTCAGTTTGCCTCCCTGTTCTTCTCACTGCAGAGACTGGCTTGCCGGAGATCCCCGATATATACCGAAAAACACTGAGGACTCCGGCCGAGATTGCTAACGAAATTCGCGATATCATCCAGCATTACCCCTCGCTAACCGTAGACTCGACCATTCGAACATATCAGAAAATTTCCGAAGCTCTTTTCCCGTCACTGACACAATGAAACTTCTTATGATCTCTGGAGATCGGAATGTTGCGGCTGGAAAAGCTGGTGCGTTTTCTGAAACACTCAAAGAATTACATACTCATTTCGAGAGGATCGACATTCTCTGTCCAAAAATTTCGACTCAGAAACTCGTCTCTGTCATTCACGGCAATGTGTTTCTGTATCCAGCAACCGGAAGCTTGATTTCTCAGCCTTCATTCATCCTGCAAAAGGGGAGAGAGCTTTTCAAGGAGCACCATCACGATGTCATGACGGTGCATGATTTTCCGCCATTTTACAATGGCCTTGGTGCTCGCTGGCTCAAGCATGTCACTGGCATTCCAG
This sequence comes from uncultured Candidatus Peribacteria bacterium, assembly GCA_964517585.1. Classification (GTDB taxonomy): domain Bacteria; phylum Patescibacteriota; class Gracilibacteria; order Peribacterales; family Peribacteraceae; genus JAGORY01. The sequence goes on from CAZFCB010000005.1 coordinate 22,420, forward strand.
CGGTTCTTGAAATTCATCACATCATCGGTTGGCCACGCGCATCATCCATGACAGAATTCATCGGATGCATTCTTTCAAGAATACTTCTTCCGTCACATACTAAAAAATTTGACGCGGTTCGTACGGTCAATAGTACCGTAAACAATCTTCTTGTGTCGTGGGGCGCAGATAATCGAGCGATACATACGATTCCATCGTTCTATCTTGATCATGATCTGATTCAGAGTTGCAAAAATCAGCAAAAGAAATATGACCTTGTGTTTTGTTCACGGCTTGTAGATAACAAAGGATTGATACTCGCTATCGACACACTTCACTATCTGCCCAGTGCGACAATGCATATTATTGGCGATGGTCCACTGAGAAAAAAAGCAGAAAAATACGCAAAGAAATTTGGGAATCGGGTGACTTTTTCTGGATGGCTTCCGTCTCAGGCAGAGGTTCTTTCATCCGTTGCATCTGGGAAAATATTTATCATGAATTCGGCAAGTGAAGGAGGACCAAGGGCGGCGCTTGAAGCTATGGCACTTGGACTTCCGATCCTTACCACACGAGTTGGAGTGATGCCCGACGTCGTCACTGATTCTGTGAACGGCATGTTTACCGATGGCACAGAGCACGATATTGCAACGAAAGCATCTTCTTTACTCGCAGATCCGGCACGATGTGCAGTAATGGGGGTAGAAGCAGCTAAGGTTTTGGAGAAATTTGAGAAACATGCAGCTGTTCGCGCGTACGCGGACTTTCTGAAATCGTTCGTGCGAAGGTAGAGACGCACCAATGGTGCGTCTCTACTACAATAGCAATTGGCACATCCCTACAATCACTTCATCTATGCGTCTTCTCTTCATCACCCAGAAACTGAAAGAACAGGATGCCTTCGGCGTTCTGTGGGTGTGTGAATTTATTCGTCAAGGTTTTGAAGTCACAGTGATTTGCCTTGATGGTTCTCAGGAGTCATTCGAATTTCCAGTCCATTCTCTCGGCAAAGAAAATGGTGCGACTCGACTGCAGTCGTCGCTTCGTTTCCTGAAGCTCATCGCAACTGAAAAATACGACCGTGTCTTCATTCACATGGCACCTATTTGGTATGCACTCGGATTCTGGATCTGGATCATCCGAGGCATTCCTTGTTACCTGTGGTATACGCACTACAAGATGCAGCTCGGGGTAAGGCTGTTCGGTTTTTTTGGGAAACGCTTCTTTTGCGCAACGCCCCAAAGCTTGCCGCAGTACGAGGGAAGTTTGAAGAAAGTTGTGCTCGGCCACGGCATCGACCTCGCGTTCTGGCCGAAACGCCGCAATCTTTCCATGCATCCACATCGCCTGCTTGCCGTTCATCGCTTGAGTCGCAGTAAGCGCCTTGAGATCGTTATTCGATCACTGCCGATGCTGGACAGCGCGTACACGCTCGATGTGTACGGCATCGAAGCCGAGCCCGACTACGTCATCGAACTCAAAAATATTGTCGATGATCTTCATCTACAGTCTAGAGTTACATTCCATGGTTCTATTCCGATGGAGAAGTTACCGGAGATCTATATTCATCACAGGATCATCATGAACATGGCCTCAGAAACCATTGATAAGACGATGCTGGAAGCAATGACGTGCGGTTGTTATCCTGTGACGACAGTTGCAAACGCTGAAGCTATTGGCATTCCCATGGCTCCAGAGTCTGATACGTCCGAAGCAGTTGCCGCATTCGTGAAAGCCTACGGGGAACAATTGCCGATCGACCCAGACGAGATGTATCGGATCGTCCAAGAGCATCACAGTCTTACGGGGCTTGTTGCGAAGATGGGGGAATACATACGGAAAGGCAATTAGTTTGTGGCAGTTGACTTGGAATTCATCATGAACTGCTCACTCCCAATTGCCTCTAGCCTTTCATATCTTTCAGTTCATCGCACACTTCCCGTATCTGCACTACTGTCATCTCCGCAAATATCGGTAGTGACAGAAGCTCCGGGGCCATGTTTTCCGCGACGGGAAAATCATCTTTCTGCCACTTGCCTGCGTACGCCTCTTGCAGATGGATCGGGATCGGATAATGGATGCCTGTCTGAATGCCTTTGTCTTTCAGTTTCGCTTGGACAGCATCGCGATTTTTGACGCGAACGACGAAGAGGTGATAGTTATGAACGCGGTCAGCGTGGCTCTCAAAAAGCGTCACGTTGGGATTATCCTTCAGAAGTTCTCGGTAGAGTTTCGCATGTGTTCGGCGAGCGATATTCCAGTTCTCAAGATGCGCCAGTTTTACACCAAGAACTGCGCCCTGAATGCCGTCCAGACGCTCGTTTCTACCAACAACTGCATGCTTGTATTTTTCTGCCATGCCATGATCGCGAAGCATGCGAATTTTCTTTGCGATGACTTCGTCATCGGTCGTGATGCCGCCGCCTTCACCATACGCGCCAAGATTTTTGCCGGGATAAAAGCTGAATGCAGCCGCGTCACCAAGAGACCCTGCACGCTTACCTTTGTACCCACTTCCATGTGCTTGACATGCGTCTTCGATCACAAGCAGGTTGTGTTTTTTTGCGATGATTGTTATTGCGTCCATGTCCGCGCACTGGCCGTACAGATGCACCGGCAGGATCGCTTTCGTTTTTGGCGTCATAGCAGCCTCGATCTTTGTCGTATCCATGAGTGCGTCTTCCTCCCTGCAATCCACGAGCACTGGCGTAGCACCGACGAGGGAAACTGCTTCGGCGGATGCAAAGAAGGAATTTGCAACAGTGATGACTTCATCCCCCGAGCCGATGCCGTGAGCCATGAGAATGAGTTCGATGGCCGATGTTCCGTTACCGACTGCGATGCAGCATTTGCTTCCGCAGTATTCCGCGAAAGCCTTTTCAAACCTCTCTACTGCTGGCCCGAGTGCAAATGCACAACTGTCGATCACGTCCTGCATCGCTGGATCAATCTCTTTTTTTATCGAAGAATACTGTGCTTTTAGATCAAGGAAGGGGACTGGCATAGAGTCAGCATAACAGGAGACCAATTCCCCTGTAAGATGGGGGTATGAAAAGAGGTATCGTTCTCAAAGGGGCGCTTGTGGCTCTCAGTCAGATGACTGAGGCTGATCAGACGAAATTCTGCATCTGGTTGCAGAATAGTGAGCTTCGGCTTCTCATTGATGATGACAGAGTTCCCGGCCTAGAAGACCAGATGAAGTGGTTTAAGCGAGTGCAGCAGCCGGATCGAAAGTTCTTTTCACTCATCGCGATTCCCGACGGAAAACTCATCGGAAACTGCGGATTTGTCGATATTGATAATGCTCGTCACGAGGCTACTCTCCGCATTACGATCGGCAATCCTGATTATCTTGGTAAGGGACTTGGCACAGAAGCGGTGTCACTTCTTACTCACTATGGTTTTGAGTCTATGAGCCTGAAAAAGATTTTTTTGAAAGTGCTCAGTACGAATACTCGAGCCATTCGCTCGTACGAAAAAGTCGGGTTTTCCGTGATGTCCGAGGAAACGAAGGACGGGAAAACAATTATGACTATGAACTTTGTAAAACCAGCTCGTCTATGAGTATTACTGCTATTCCGTACACAGGCCTTTATACAGAGAAGTGGGATGCGTTTGTTCAAACGTCGAGAAACGGTACCATTTTTCACACAAGAAAATTTCTTTCCTACCATCCAGAAGGACGCTTTACAGATGCTTCGCTTCTGCTGATGGATGGTCAAAAGATTGTCGGACTTCTGCCTGCAGCACTGAAGGAAGAAAACGGTAAAAAGATACTTACCGCACATCCTGGTGCTTCCTACGGAGGACTTGTTATCGATGCATCTGCATCCGTGGAAGAGACAGGCGCAATGCTTGATGCGATTTTGGATCATGCAACAAAAGAAAAATTTGATGCAGTTTCCATGTTGCGTTTACCACCTGCAAGCCTCCAAACGATGTACTCGGAGGATCAGTTGTACTGGATGTTTCATCGTGGATTTTCCATGACGCGCTGCGAAATGGATGGTGCGATCGATGTGTCGCGTCTCAATGAATACGTTATTGTAGACTCGCTTACAGGTAAATGCAGGAACATGGTTCGCCAAGCTGAGCGCGCTGGAGTGGCTGTAAAACTCTCGAATGATTTTGCTACATTCTGGCCTATTCTCGAATCTGTTCTCATTGGTCGTCATGGCACCAAGCCCACACATACACTCGCGGAAATTCAGACATTACACACAGTGCTGCCGGAGGGATTCCGGCTACTTGCTGCGTATGAAGACACGAAAATGGTTGGAGGCATCGTTCTTGTTACGATCAATGACAGTGCGCTCTACACGCTCTATATGGCACAGGAGTATTCATCACAGAAAAATCATCCGATGCATCTATTGCTGACAGAAGCCATTCGTCTCGCCATCAGCGAGAAGAAACGCGTCTTGCATCTTGGCGTTTCCACAGAGGATGGCGGGAAGAAAATTAATGAGGGCCTTTTCTTCTTTAAGGAGAGCTTTGGCTGCAGGCCTGTGAGACGAGAAAGTTGGGAAAAAAAATTATAAGCGTTCTCTTATCTTGCCGGTGTACGTTCAGTATGTCTGACTATGTCCATTCGATGTACACTCTGCGCATGGAAAGCAATATTCCTTGCTCGGTTCTCGTTCTGACTCGCAATAGCGCAGCAACACTGGAGCGGTGCCTCGCGCCACTTGCTGGCTTTGCTGAGATAGTTGTTCACGATGCGAACAGTGAAGACAACACAGTTGAGATCGCAAAGAAATTCGGTGCCAAAGTCTTCAAGCAGTACGACACTGAGGAAAAAAGTGTCCGTGTGAAGGATTTCACAGAAATTCGCTTGAAGCAGCGCGCTGCTGCTTTATATGACTGGGTGCTGTATATCGATTCCGACGAAGAGTTGAGCTTAGAAGCTGCAAGCGAAATCGGCGAAATTCTAAAAACAGCGGTACCGAAAACCATCATTAAAATTCCTCGCGTTCCTGTGATCGATGGCATCCCTCGTACTCGTGGACATCTTACATCTGACGTCATGCCCCGTGTGCACAATAAAACGAGCGGCGCGACGTTGCGAAAAGGTAAGACTGTTCACGAAAAATACGAATACGATGCATCGTTCCTTGAAGTTTCTCTCAAGAATCCTCTTTACGTTCCTCTCCCATCAGTTGCAGATCTTCGGTCAAAAGATGATCGCTATCTCACGCTCGAAGTTGAGCGATTGCATCGGGATGGCTACACGTGGAGTCAGTATGTGCGATGGCAACTTTTCCGTGAACCTCTTATTATTGTGATTCTTCTCCTTCGGATACTTCTGACTACACCTCAGCTCTTCCGCAGGGACTCTATTCCGCTTGCACATCACCTCAGATACGTGAGATACCATACCCGACTTTTTCGGGCCATGACTGGTCTGATGATCAAAAAAACGTTCGCTTAGAAGCCTGTCTTCACCGGACAGCCCTTTGTGAGTGACTCATTTGCGAGCTCCAAAATACGTACCATCGTCATGCCGTCCTCACCAGAGACAATTGGCTTTTCTTTCCCGCGGATACACTCAAGGAAGTGCCTTGCCTCAGTCGAGAGAGCTTCGGTCATCGGTAGTGCTGGGATTAAGACGTCGCCACTTCGGTATTTCGGAAAGAACGGATCTGGCTTTGTTGTGTCGTGGTCAATGCCTTTATCGTAGAAACGAATTTTTTCACTGGGTTCAGTATCGTCGTATGTGATCATCGCTTTGCGACCTGCGATGAGCGTTTTTCGAATTTTTACCGGTGAAAGCCAACTTGCATGGATGTGAGCTGCAAAGCCGTCTTTGAACGTGACATGAAGATGGCCGTCCTCGATGTGTTTGCCGTAATGCGCACTACCAATAGCGAAGACTTCTGTCACATGCGAAAGATTTGCAATAGCTGCAAGAATTGTAAGATCGTGTATTGCGAGATCCCAGAGGACGTTTGTGTCTTTCTGGATGAGTCCCAAGTTGATTCGCGTCGAATCGAAGTACAGAAGGTCGCCGAATTTCTTCTCGTGCGACATCTTTGCGATCATCTGCACAGAGGCTGTGTAGGCAAATGTGTGATCGACGAGGAGTTGTTTCCCCTGTTTTTTTGCAAGTGCAACTAACTCTTTCGCTTCTTTCGATGTTGACGTCATCGGCTTTTCGACAAGGACATGTTTTCCAGCTTCTAGGGCAGCTTTTGCGAGAGCGAAGTGTGATGATGTAGGCGTTGCAAGAATGACAGCGTCTAGGCTTTTATCGCCAAACATGTCGGCAACATTTTTAGTAAAACGTGTTGCAGGATACTGGCGCGAGAATTTTGTAACCCGTTCGACATTGATGTCACAGCCCCATGCTAGCGTGCAGCCTTCCTGTACCGCAAAATTGCGAAGCCAGTTAGGTCCCCAGTAGCCAAGTCCGACGATACCGACTGATACAGGTTTCATACGGTGATCATACGGTAGGATTATTGCTTCGTCACCAGATTGATCGAGTCTTCCATCACCTTCTTCACGGCAGCCTCAGAAAACAGGCTTTCAGCCTTCGCATACGCTGCAGCTGAGATGCGATTTCGCTCATTGACTGAAAGAAGTTTTCGAAAACCATCAACGTAATCGGACGGAGTCGTGCAGAGAAGAACCTCCGTATCCTTTACGAACGGATATCCGCCGGTTTTTGTCGTCATCGTCGGGATTGACCTGCAGAGTGGCTCGAACACTTTCTGCTGCATACCTTGCCCCGTGGTCCATGGCGAGAGCGCTATATCCATCGTTCCAAGGAATTCTCCGATATCCGGAACGAAACCAACTGACACGACATCTTTTCCAAGATATTTCTCACATTCCTGAGGAAATTTTCGTCCCGTTAGATGAAAACGGTACTTTCCTGGCATTGCTTTTCGTACTGCAGGAATGATGTCTTGTAAAACGAATTCTACAATAGCGCGGTTATGACCCATGTTGTAATTTGATGTTAAAAATACAACGTCGAGCACCTCTTTCTCCCTATGAGTGCGCTGCACGAAGCATTTCGACAGTCCTCGTAGTGGAAGAGTCGTGACAGAGCGAGCCCCTAGTTTCCTGTACCAAGCCTCTTCGTTCGGAGAAATGGCGAGCACTGCATCGCTCTTTTGAGATACCATCCATTCGCTCACATATTTTGGCAGTGCCTTGAGCTTCGATGCCAGTGTGTGGTCGTGGTCATCCATGCACTGCGCAGCTTCGTTATTTGATGATTTCAGAATCACGGGAATTCCGTACGCATGAAAAATTTTCGCCATCGGCCAATGGCTACAGTACTCGAGCCAGCCGACGGTGGGCTTATATTCTTCCATGATACGTTGTACAACTGTACGGTACTCGGGATCAGCAAACTCAAGCGCAGCTCCGTCGAGCCAGCCGAGATTCAGCAATGGCAGCCATGGTTTTTTCAGTAGTAACTTCCATGCCTGTTTCATATGCGGCACAAGTGTCATATCAATTCCTTCACGATCAAATACTGCTTGCAGTTCTTCTTTATTCTGAAAGTCGTGATATCTGCCAATGACTTTTACTTCGTATCCGAGATCACGCATGTACTTCATACCCCAAAATCTATCCTGCTGGCATGCGCCAGGCATGGGGTACGGAGCCCATGGCGTAAGAATAAGAATGCGCTGTTTTCGTGGCGTCGTCATGCGCGGGGGATAACATGGGTCGTGAGATGTTTTGTTGAGCATATGTCACAGAAAAGTCGAAGCACACTATTGCCGTAGAGCGCATGTTTTGCTTTTGCGTAGTGTTCTAGTGTTTCCATCAAATCTGGTTGTTTACGTGCGATATTGGCATTGAAGTAACAAGCGTTTGCCTCAACAAATCTATCGCCAAATTCGGTTTCCCCTTGCCGTATCATCTGAAAAAGGAAAAAGTCTTGCGTTTCGAGGTACGCGTTGATGTCCTTGAACGTTTTTTCCTCTTGGTAGAGAGGATAGAATCGAACTTCAAGTTCTATGACAGCAATATCCTTGAGTGTGTTTTCTGCGCCTTGCACTACAGAAAGCTCAGCACCTTGGACGTCTATTTGTAGATAGTTGATCGTCGGAAGATTTTGCTTGATCGAATCAAGAGTTATCACATTGATTGTTTCAGTTTTTACGACTTCAAATGGTCGCGCGTCCCAACATCGCGGCGTGACGACTCGTTTGATCGCTGTTTCATCTGGCCTTAGAAGCGAGCACCAGCCACGGGCCTTCGTGACGTAGAGAGTTGATGAACCATTGTTGTCGCTCAGTGCGTGTGAAACGACATCATCATATGCTTTTTCTTCCTGTAGTTTCTGTAGTCCCGTTGATTCTGGTTCCACGCCTATGGTGTGTATTTTCGACCAATATCGGAGCCACCGTGTGTACGGATCAGCACCGCCACGTGCGCCGACCTGCATGACTGTGAATTGCATTCTGGCGTGACAGTTTTTATGCAGAGCCGTCACAAGCGTAACGTAGGCTCCAAGGATCACCGATGAAACATGCCGAAACACCGGAAGACGAAGTGCGGAAACAATGAAACTGCGGAATTTCTTCATGGATGCAGTGTACACGATGCTTACACAGCAATGCCGAGCTTTTTCATGTCCGCAGTCATCATGATATCTGCAAGCTCTTGAAGGCTTGTTTTTGCTTGCCAGCCCAGCATTTTTTTTGCTTTCGATGCATCACCAATAAATACCTCTTTTGCAACAGTAGGACGCTTGAATGCTGGATCTATGCGGACAATCGTTATGCCTTTTTCATTACGATATATTTCATCGTCTCCTTTGCCAGACTTTGTCCACCGAATACCTGCTCGGTCTAAGCACAATTCTAAAAATTCTCGTACTGAGTGGCGCTGTCCTGTTGCAAGGACAAAGTCTTCAGGCTTTTCTTGTTGCATCATGAGCCACATTCCTTCTACAAATTCTTTTGCGTAGCCCCAATCACGTTTCGCTTCCAGATTGCCGAGCGAAAGACATTCTTGCGCCCCGGCAAGAATGCGAGAGATGCCAAGTGTTATTTTTCGCGTTACAAAACTTTCGTCTCTGCGCGGAGATTCATGGTTGAAAAGTATTCCGTTGACGGCAAAGATGCCGTAACTCTCGCGATAGTTTCTCGTCATGTAGAAACCGTATGCTTTTGCAGTCGCGTAAGGATTCCTTGGAGAAAATGGCGTGTCTTCGTTTTGAGGCGTGATCTTTGTATCGCCAAAAAGTTCGCTACTGCTCGCTTGATAGTATCGTGCATGACAGCCTGTTCTGTGGAGTGCTTCGAGAATACGCGTGACACCGAGGCCAGTGATATCTGCAGTGTGTTCAGGAACGCTGAAACTTAGATTGATCTGACTTTGTGCACCTAAATTATAGACTTCATCAGGCTGGACTCTGTTGATCGCCTGTACCAGCGAATTGCAATCTGATAGGTCTCCGAAGTGCCGTATTATCTGGATTTTTTCTTCTGTACTACGAGATTCTGCGTGAGAACGTTCTAGCCCGTGCACGTCGTAGTCTTTTGCTGCAAGTAGCTCAGAGAGATACGAACCATCTTGGCCGCTTGAGCCGATGATGAGTGCTTTTTTTCGCGCCATCATATTCATGAGATGTGCAACAGCCTCTCTTGCTCTGGGTAAGCCCGAAGGGCGAATCGAAGGGTGATAAGCGCTTGTTGTTGGCTCATTCTTTAGAGTGAAATGCCTACTTTCCTGCAATCTTCGATCAACATAATTTTTGCAAGCTCTTCAAGTGTTGTTTTCGATTCCCACCCCAACTCTTTTTTTGCCCTGGATGCATCGCCAATGAGCAAGTCCACTTCAGCAGGACGCTTGTATCTCGGATCAATCTTTACGATCGTTACACCTTTTTCGTTCGTATATACTTCGTCATCGCCTGCACCTGATTTTGTCCACTTGAATCCAGCATGCGTGAGACAGAGTTCTAAAAATTCTCTGACGGAATGAGCCTTGCCCGTTGCAAGCACGTAGTCATCAGGTTTTTCCTGCTGGAGCATGCGCCACATTCCTTCGACAAATTCTTTCGCATATCCCCAGTCGCGACGCGCTTCAAGGTTCCCGAGATACAGACAGTCCTGCGTTCCTGCCAGCATTCGCGCAATAGTTATCGTAATTTTTCTGGTCACAAAACTTTCACCACGACGCGGCGATTCGTGATTGAAGAGGATACCGTTGACTGCGAACATGTCGTAACTTTCGCGATAGTTTTTCGTGAGGTAATACGCATATGCCTTGGCGCATCCGTATGGGCTTCGTGGATAAAATGGCGTTGTTTCTTTCTGCGGAGTTTCCATCACTTTGCCGAAGAGCTCGCTACTACTCGCTTGATAAAACTTGGCAGGTAGCCCGCTTGTTCGGAGTGCTTCCAGCATGCGAGCAACACCAATACCCGTGACATCACCGGTATTTTCGGGAATCTCGAAGCTGACGCCGACATGGCTCTGTGCGCCCAAGTTATACACCTCATCCGGTTTTGCGATCATGAGGACCCTGAGGAGCGAGTTTGTGTCGCTCAAGTCTCCGTAATGGAGAAAGAGTGGCTTCTTTGTCGCGTGGGGATCTGTGAACATATGCTCTATTCTCCCGCGGTTAAACGTAGAAGCACGACGCACGAGTCCATGCACTTCGTATCCCTTTTCCAGTAGGAGTTCTGCGAGATATGAACCGTCTTGGCCCGTGATGCCAGTAATGAGTGCGCGTTTCATGGGGAAGAGAAGGAAATCGAAAGAAGTCTAACACGACACTTAGATGAGGTCGCACATCAGGGCTACTTCACTCTCGGTAAGATCTGGGTTATTTGCGAAATAAAGCCCCTGCGAGTGAATAATACGTGAGTTCGGACAGTCTACAGCAGGTAATTCTTTTCGCCAGAATGGGTGCATCGTAATGTCACCTGCGATGATTGGACGTACTTCGACTCCGGCATCTTCAAATTTTTTCACAGCTTCTTTCAGAATTTCTGAAGTCTGCGTGACAAGCGGCATTGCAAAGTTTGATACGCGTTCGATGTGATTAGAATGCAGAGGATAGTAACGATCGGGGTGTTTCATTGCCGCTGCATGGAACTGACGGAAATTTTCGCTGCGCTTCACAATCGTTGCTTCGAGCATCGGCAATTGTAATTGTCCGAGAAATCCTGCAATCTCCGTTGTACGAAGGTTGTAGGCTGATTCATAGAATGTATAACGAGCGTGGAAATCATCGAGGCCGTGCTTTTGTCTGAGCGCCTGCTGCTCTTGATGCGTGAGGTTCCTGTCCCATCCATGAGCTCGTACCATGAGGAGCATCGAAGCGAGCTCTGGGTCATCGGTGCACATCATCCCGCCTTCGATGGTACTGAGATGGTGTCCGACAAAGAATGAAAACGTCGAAGCGAGCCCAAAGTTTCCAAGCATATTTCCCTGATATTTTGTTCCCAAGGATTCGCAATTGTCTTCAAGCAGGATGACATTCTTCTTCTTACAGAGCGTTGCGATACTCTCGATATCGCCACAAAATCCAAGAACATTTGTCAGAAATACCGCCTGAAGAGTATCAATCTTCTTTTCGAGTTCCATCGCTGTCATATTCAAGTGTTCCAGTGCACAGTCGATAGCGACCGGAATAAGCCCAAGCTGCATTATAGGCATGACGTTCGTCGCCCACGTCACAGCGGAGACACCGACCCTGTCGCCCTTCTTGAGTCGCCCAAGATTTAGGAGTGCCTGGATGAGTCCGAGGTTTGCCGCACTTCCACTACTCACAAGAATCGCATGCTTTCGGTTTTGATAGACAGAAAATGTTTTCTCAAATGCAGCGCACTGCTCGCCCATACTGAGACGTGGCGATGTCTGCACAAATTCGGCCAACCGCTTTCGCGTCTCAGCTTCGTCAAAGAATGTTGAGCGCATGAGGGGGATCTTGATCGACGTCATAATGGCAGTGTAGGAGCTGAAAGTTAAAAGTGGAAAGTAGAAAGTTGAAAGTGAACAATGAGAGCGTCGACCAACTTTCGACCCATTACATCTTCTTCTGTAGACTCTTCCGTATGAAGATAGCATATTGCACCAACGTTCGGCTTCCCAGCGAACGTGCTCATGGACACCAGATCGCCAAGGTCACTTCGGCGCTCACGGATCTAGGCCACGACATTGAGATTTTTGCGCCGTATCGTAAAAACATCATCGATCAATCTTTTGAGTCGTATTACGGGATTACGTCACCGATCCGCCTTCATCACATTGGTTCAACCGATGGCATTGCGGCGTGGTGGGCACCTGGGATTATCGGTCTTAAGTTTATGACATATATGCTCGGTAAAAAATTGCGGACAATTCTTACATCACGTCCAAAAGATTTCGAGGTGATCTACACGAGGACTCCAGAACTTTTGCCCTACATCACTGGACTAGGAATTCCGGTGCTTTTGGAACTGCATCGCATTCCGCGGGTCGGTACACATCGGTTTTTGCGCTTACTTCGGTCATGCAAACTTATCATCGCGCTCACATCGCCCATGCGTCAGGCGCTCATCGATATGGGTGTTTCAGATGTTCCAGTGATCGTAGAAGGGGATGGAGTAGACCTTCATGATTTTGAGGACCTTCCTTCGGCGAAAGATACGCGTACATCACTCGGTATTCCACCAAACGTGCCTCTCATCGTCTACGCTGGTCAGCTGAAATCCATGGGACTTTCGAAAGGAATCCCCGAACTTCTGTCAGCACTGGAGATTTTACACGATCGAGGACTTGAGTTTCGTGCTGTCATCGCCGGCGGTCCTGCCATAGAGAAAGAAAAATGTGTAGCGCTCATGTCTGAGGAGCTTCGGTCACTCGTGCATTTCACAGGTCATATTGCGCACCTCAAAGTGCCAACACTCCTGACTGCTGCCGATATTCTTGTCTATCCGGCGCCAAAATCGGAACACCTGTTCTATACGCGCGATACTTCACCGCTCAAACTTTTTGAGTACATGGCTGCTGGCAAGCCAATCGTGTCCGCAGATCTGCCCCCTCTTCATGATGTCATCGATGCTTCTATGGTGACATTCTCTGAACCAGGTAGTGGAGATTCTCTTGCTCAAGGGATTCTCATGGTGATTGAGAACAGTGAAGAAGCACTGAGAAAAGCAAAACTTGCACGATCACATGTTGAGCAATTCACATGGGAAAAGCGTATGGAGCGCATCCTGAAGGCTGCTAGACTAATCGAGTCATGATTACTGTCCTCAGTAGCGCATCTGCTCGGCCAAACTTCGTGAAGCTCGCCGCAGTTCATCATGCGCTTTCGCAGCGCTCAGATATTCGACATGTCATCGTCCATACAGGCCAACATTATGATCCGCTGCTCTCGGATATTTTCTTTCAACAACTCAACATCCCTGAGCCTGATGAAAATCTCGGTATCAAAGGTGGCGCGAACCGAGAGGAAACCATTCAGCTCACTGCCGATGCGATGGCAACCGTACTGCAAAGAATTCGTCCAGACATTGTACTGGCGTATGGAGACGTCAATGGAGCTGTAGGAGCCGCACGTGCTGCTGCGAGTCTTGGCATCAGAATTGGTCACGTGGAAGCAGGACTTCGGTCATTTGACACAGAGATGCCAGAAGAATTGAATCGAATAGAGATCGACAAACTTTCTGATGAACTGTTTGTGTCCGAACCGTCTGGCATTGATCACCTCAAAAAAGAAGCAGCCAAAGGTCATGTGCATTTTGTCGGCAACACGATGATTGATACGCTCATCAGGATGCTTCCGATGATCAACACCGCGAAGCTTCCTCTCAGTCTTCCTGCGACATTTGGCATAGCGACTATTCACCGTCCCAGCAATGTTGACGACCCCATTGTCCTCGCATCGCTGATGGAATTTTTGATAGAAGTGTCTGAGCATTGCCCACTTATTTTCCCGATGCATCGTCGTACGTATGCAGTGATGCAGCAGCATCATTTATTGGAATCACTCAAGGAGAAAAAGTCGCTTCTCATGATTGATCCTCTTGGATATGAGGAATTTTTGCATCTTGTGTCTCGATCACGTTTTATTGTCACTGATTCGGGAGGAATACAGGAAGAAGCAGCATTTTTACAAAAGCGTTGTTTCACGTTACGCAGAAACACCGAAAGGCCAGCAACTATTGATAGTGGCAGTAACATACTCATTGATCCTGCACAGACATCTGATCGGGAAACAGTGTTGGCATTTGCTTCTTCGCCGTCGACGCTTTCAGTACACATACCTGCATTGTGGGACGGGAAAGCAGGAGAGCGGATTGCAGACATCGTGTGTCGTCTTTCATAGCTCATACTTTTCTTCATGATGCCTCTCAGGCCTGTTTTTCGTAGCCGACACCAGTATACTGTCCTCGTTCCCCCTTTTTTCCGTGAACGGTCAACGAGTTCTTATTACAGGCGGTCTCGGTGCTATCGGTAGCCAACTTTCGCGCATGCTACTTTCTCGCGGTGTTGCAACACTGACGATCATCGATGACTTTAGCTCCAGCTCGCCACAGCTTGTCGCTGACATCATTCATGATCCTCGCGTGACACACTTTCGCAGATCCATCGTTCACGATGAATGTCTTCGTCATGCGTTTCTCGATATTCCACAGGATGTTGTTTTTCATCTTGCCGCAAATTTTGCACATCAGAGCTCGCTTGAACATCCAATCATTGATTGCGAAGTGAACAGTCTCGGCACTGCAAAAGTACTGGAGTATGCACGACGTGCGAATGTCAAAAAATTTATCTTCGCTAGTTCGTCCTGTGTCTACGGCAATGCTAAGGACTACTCTGTTGACAACAAGAACTATCATCTCGATACGCCGTATGCGATCAATAAGCTTCACGGTGAATTTCTCGTGGATTTTTATCACAAGCATCACGGGATGAATACGACGATTCTTCGGTACTTTAATTCTTTCGGCCCTGGCGAACTTCCAGGCCGCTATCGAAACGTTATCCCAAACTTCTTTGCGATGGCGATGCAAAAAAAACCTCTTCCCATCAGTGGAGATGAGAAGACCTCACGTGACTTTAACTATGTTGAAAATACAGCTCTTGGCACATTGCTTGCTGCCGAAAAAGAAATTGCGAATGGCAAAATTTACAACATTGGATCAGGTCACGAGGTGACTATTGTCGAACTAGCGACAATCATCAATCGTATTACTCACAACGACGCTGGCATCACATTTGTCCCTACACGTTCGTGGGATACCATCAAAAATAGGTGCGCTGATGTTTCGAAGACTGAGAAGGAGCTTGGATACAAGGCAGTCATTGATTTCGAGAATCATCTTCAGGCAACGTACGATTGGCTACAGCAATATTCGACCTACTTTCCATCCTTGTAGCATGCGGGTACTGCTGACCTGCGAAGATTATTTCCCTCATCTCGGTGGTGCCGAAGTGTGTGTGTACAATCTTCGAAAAGAACTCAAAGCCGCAGGTCATACGGTGACCGTTTTTACGAATACGACAAGTACGACGGACGACGAAGATCGTGTTATCCGCCTGCTATGGAGTTTTTCTTATCGTCCACTGCTTCGCACGCTTCACGTCCTCTGGCGAGCCATTGGAGAGCAGGACATCGTCCACTGCACCTATTCATTTCGCATCGCATGTATCTGCGCGATTCTCTGTCGCATTCGTGGAGTGCCGATGCTTCTGACGCAGCAAGGGAGGGGGATTGTTCCAGAGGCGAATCCGCATCTCATCCATCGGATATTATTTCGCGCCTGCCAAGAAATTTCTATGCGTCTTTCGACGCACATCACCTCTACCAGTGATGAGATCACCGATTTGACTGCTGCATTTGTCAGGCGTTCAAAAATTACCCTCGTGAGCAACGGTTATGACGCCGATCTCTTTAAGCCAAATGCCGCTATCCCGGTTCCTTCCGAATTTGCGACGGTCACTGCTGGTGTCAAAAAACTTCTGACGATCCGGAGACTTGTTCCCAAAAATGGCATTCATATTTTGGTGCAGGCATTAGCTCTTGTTACAAAAAAACGATCAGACTTTCACTATTTTGCTATCGGCGAAGGGAGGACGGAAGTATTCATTCGACAACTGATTGCAAAGCATGCGCTTGAGAAACATATAACGCTGCTCGGGAAAAAAACGAATGATGTCCTGCTACCGTACTACCAACATGCCGACTTACTTTTGATGCCGAGTAGTGCGGAAGCTCGCAGCATCGCATGTCTTGAGGCGATGGGTATGGCAAAACCGATCATCGCAAGCCGTGTAGGCGGACTCATTGATCTGCTTGGAGCAGATAGTTCGTACGGCGATCTTGTTGCCATCTATGACTCCGAAGCATGCACCTATGATCCACCGGATACTCTGCCACAGGAACGTCTGCAGCTTCTTGCAGATGCAATTATTGCTTTTTTGGAGAACCCTACAGCGCTGATTGCTAAAGCGGAAAAAGCACGTGCTCACGTCGAAAAAACCTGCTCGTGGCCTGCAATCACTCGTGAATATATTAGTCTCTACACACTTCTTCTTGCGAATGCGCATCGTCCTTCTCACTGATGATCTGCCACCCGAGGCGATTGGTGGTTCGGGGAGAGTCGTATCTGAAACGGCGAGCGAACTTGCTGCACGGGGTCACAATGTCACGGTTATCACGGGGTCAGATTTTCCCGTCTGGCCGCATCCATCCCTTGGGTATGCAGTGCGCACAGTATCGAAAATTCCTTCCAGATTCGCACACTATCGAAGCGTTTTTTCCTTTCGTCGCGGACAAGAAATTTCTGCGCATCTTTGTGATCTGAAACCGGATATTGTTCATGCACATGGGATTGCGTGGAACATTGGTTACCGATGGATCCCTTTTGTGAAACAGCACAACATGAAAGTTCTCTATACAGCTCACGGCATGATGCATGTCTCGTACGGTAAATTGGCAGGAGACGAAAAGCATGTGTGGTGGCTTGATCTCCGTCGTGCGCGATGGACGTACAATCCTTTTCGTAACTTCATCGTGAAGAAGTATTTATCATCACTGCATGCGCTTGTGAGTGTGAGTGATGCACTTCGCGTTCATCTACAGAAGTTTGGCTATCCTGACATGACGGTTCTGCATAACGGCATCGATACAGATTTCTGGAAACCTGTGGACGGTCGGATGGAGATTCGGAAGCAATTCGATATTCCTATCGATGCTCCGGTTTTTCTGCTCGCTGGCCGTCTTGGCTGGGCAAAAGGACTCGATCTGATTCTTGATCTGTGGCCAACGTTGCACGGTCAGCCTCATCTCATTCTCGCGGGCACCGTTCCATCTGGTATCGCTGGACGCATAGACCGCGTTCACTTAGCCGGCCCACAAAATCGGGAAGGCATGCGTACACTCTATGCCGCCTGTGATGTCAATCTGGTGCCATCATTATGTTTTGATTGTTTTCCTACAACCAGCTTGGAATCTATGACATGTGAACGCTTGGCTCTTATGACAAATCGGGGCGGCGGAAGTGAGGCTCTCAAAGAAGGGGAAACAGGTTTCGTCATCGACCCTCGAAATTCTTACGCTGTTCGTGAGCGCATGCAGTGGTGCATCGATCATCCTGAAGACGTTCGGAAAATAGGCAAGGCGGCGGCACGCCATGTACGACAAAATTTTACACTGACGGGTCATGTTGATCGACTTCTGCAACTTTACGCCTCGCTCTGAGCACTGTGCTCAAGACTTCCAGTTGGTGAATTACGTAGAGAGATCCACAGATATGGATACATCAGCAGCGAGTGGGCGTGGACATAGACTATGCCGATGCTGACCGCGAGTATCGGTGACATGAATTTGATGAGAACGAAAAACAGTGCGACGCCAATGAGAATGCCGACAAGGAAATTGATAATACTGACATGTAACTTTTTGTACGTGCGGAGTAGTGGCACTGTAATGACATTCAAAGAAATAAAAATTGTCGAAATAATAAGGATCATGAACGGTCCTTGTGTCGAGATGAATTCCTTTCCGTATACAATCGGGATGAGTGGCGGAATCACAATTTCTCCCCCGACGACGAGGATGATGCTCAAAATAATACAACCCGTAAGAAGCTTCAAGACTGAACTCTTCAATGCTTTGCGATCCTGTGCAATAAGCTTCGGGAGGCTTACTGATGCAGTGCGCGTGATGCTTGGCAGCAGAAGCGATGTCGGAAGATACGCAAGTCGCAGAGCAAGTCGTAATACGCCTGCCATCTCCGTTGAAATCGACGCGATCATCATAATGAAGATGTTCGGGTGCAGGTTACTCGCAATACTTCGATCCAGTGTCATCATGAGCCCCTGGAGAAAGTACGCTTTCGTACTGCTTTTCCCAGAGCGGATGAGTGATGTCAGTCGTGGCATTTTCCCTCCATTTTTTGCAAGTCGTTCGTACAGAAAGAGGCAGATGGGGACATAGATAATACTGATGATTAGTGTGCCGAGGAGGATTGCCATGATGCCCATATTGAGCATCAGCATCACTGTCGTGATGGCAAATTGGAGAATAGTACGGGCATTTTCCACCAGAGAAAGAAGCTTTAGTTTTCGTTCAATTTGTAGCCCAAGGAAGAGCAGTACAGCGGGTCCTTGCAACGCTTGGTTCGCAAACACATATCGTGCGTAATGCCCGATCTCGCCGTTCGATTGCCACACAGTGGCAAGCGAGGGTGCGATGATGCCGAGCACGACATACATGACGGTGGAGAGCACTGTCGACTGTAGGAAATACCACAGAACGGCTTTTGCTTTGTGAGTGTCTTTACCTCCGACTGCTTCGGAGAAGAAGGTGACGAGTGCAGTATCTTGACCAAATGAGGCAGGAATAGAAAGGAGCCCTGAAAAAGCGTAGACGACAGCCAAAATTCCAAAGAGTTCAAGACCGAGTAATCGTATGTAGACAATGGATGAGGCGAAGCCTACAACCACGTTGATTGCAGTCGTTATTTGCATCGTAGCGACTGTTCGTATGAAGGGAACCGATGCAAAGTAACTAATAAGTTGGCGCACAGAAGCCATACTAGCGGAGTTGGATGATGGGTTGGCGTTCGCGCGCTGGGTGCAAGAGCATTTCCTCTAGGCCCGCTGTGTACACGTTTTTCAGTGCGATTTCCTGTTCTTCTCCCCACTCTTTCTTTTTGCTCACACGACCGATATGTAAGTCCTGGGCATGAAGTGTGGGCGTTTTTCCTTCCTTCATCATTCCGAGTGCTTGCTTCACGATGTTCGTTCCAAGGGCTGTCAACTGGACATCGATGGTCTGCGCTGTGTCGCCAGAGGTGACATGTGCATATTCTTGTCCGATAATGCCTCCACCATCTACTTCGGGTGCAAGTGCATGGATTGTCACGCCTATATTGAGAGGGTCTCGTTGCAGGAGTGCATCTTTGGTACAGTACGATCCGCGGTAATACGGTGAAAGCCCCCAATGGAGATTCATCGTGTAGGGCGCAGAGGAGATGATGTCTTTTTTTACGATAGACGTTCCGTGATCTAGAATGATGTCAGGTTTCTCAGAGCGTAGTTTCTCCACTGTTGCTTGGTCATTAATATCTGATGAGAAGAATACAGGTATTTCTGGCGGCAGACTGTTCCATGTATGTCCAAAATATTGATTGAGCGCATCTGTGATCATTGATCGCTTAGAATGCTTGTTTCCTGCCATGAACCGAAGATGATGCACGACAAGTCCGATAAGACCTTCGTTTCTTATACGCTGACGAAGACGTTGTATGAAAGGCACCTTCTTTTGTTCACTTCTTTCTACGATGACGAGTGACACTGGAAAGAGAGCATGTACAGATGTTACAAATGCATATGCATGTGGCCGAGGAGAAATGAGACATACGATCTTCATGACACAGATGAGAATAGGAAACTCCGTCGCCTCGCTTTCGCACATTCACTGGTCATATCTTTTTCGGTATTCATGGCGTAGCGGTGCACATGCATGATATCAGGATGGTTCTTGGACACCGGTAGTCGCATCGGGGCACCGTGCACCTGAATACCTGCTTGTAATCCAAGAGTTACGGCGATGTTTTCAATCGCGGTATTTGTATAACCATTCGGATAAGAAATCCACGTTGGTGCATTACCGAGTACCGTCTCTAAATATATTTGGCACTGCCTCATTTCCTCCGCTTGCGTCTCAGGCGATTCATTCGTCAGGATCGTATGATGCATCGTGTGGTTACCTATCGTCACGAGTGGTTCCGCAGAAAGTTTTTTCAGTTCATCACTCGTCAGCGGTCGGTCAGTGTCTCCGATTGATTGCCAGATATTCACGCCAAACTTCTCCGTTATTTCTCGTTCAAGGATATTCCAAGGCTTTCGCTTCAAGTCACGGATAGCACTCACTGCATCTTTCTCCGTTGCACCATGTTTTTTCAAGCCGCGGTACGCACTGTCCCACCAAAAACTTTTACCACTTTCTATGTAGTGAGATGCGATGAAAAAGATCGCTGGTACGTTGTATCTTTTTAGAAGAGGTAACACATGAAGATTATTTGCATAGCCGTCATCGAAAGTCAGAAGTACCCTTCGTCCAGTCAAAAGTCCTTTCATGACATCATCTGGACTCATGAACTGATACCTATGTTTTTTAAAGTTGATAATGCATTCCTCAAGTTGTACAAGCGTGATGTTTTGCCCAGGCAACACATGATTATTTTCTCCAACGCCATGAAAAAGGAGTGTGACTAGCTGATCTTCCGCCGGGAATATGTCTCCAGTCATACCCTCAAGCCTTCGGATACTGCGGCTGATGAGATTATGGATCATAGGAAAGACAGTGTGGGGCTCGTCGTAGAGAAGGGTTATAGATTATACTTTTTCCATGATCGCTTCTATAGGACTTTCTGCACTGTATGCACTGATCATAGGCGGATTCGGGTACAGTATGGCTCGATATTATCTGCGCCTGACAGAACCTCTTGCTATCGCAGCGATGACTTTTGCTGGAGGAACGGTTTCCTTCCTCGTCGTGAGTAATATCTTTGGTTATGCAATGCCTATCGCATGGTCGTTTTGGTTTACTCTTGGCATTCTTGGGCTCGTATCATTGGCAATGATATTTTTGGCTCAGAGTCGTCCGCCCTCGCCTATCAATCAAAATTCACTCCGCGTACTCTACGGTCTTTGCGCACTCATCGTGGTCGTTGGTTTTATGAATGCGCGTTTTCATGGTAGCGATCCGTGGTCGTGGCAACATTTTCCTCTCGCATCGACGATTGTCGAAGGAAATTTCCCCGTCATGAGTCCCATCGATCCACTTCATCCACTTCGGTACCACTATGCGCCTGCATTTTTGGCTGCCGCTTTCCGTGTCATCACTGGTTTTCCTCTGACAGTCGGGTTTGCACTTCAGCCTTTCATTGGTGCAGCAGGAATTTTGCTTTTTGCAGCATCCATCGCGGCTACGATCACGCGTTCTAAGCGCACGATCCTGCTTGCAGCGCTTTTTGCACTCATGGGCTCTGGTCTTGAGTGGATGAAAATAGGCGCACTCTTTTCAGATCTTGTGAGTCACTATGTTTTTCATGAGTCACTCGTGTCTCCTTTTCGTAACCTAGCGCCTTTGTATAGTGGAACGCTTACGACCTCACTTTTGACCTTCCTCGGTCACCGTTCACTCGCAACGGGATACCCGCTTTTTTACGGATTTCTGTTCTGTGGCGCTCAGTTGTTCT
Source organism: uncultured Candidatus Peribacteria bacterium (assembly GCA_964517585.1). Classification (GTDB taxonomy): domain Bacteria; phylum Patescibacteriota; class Gracilibacteria; order Peribacterales; family Peribacteraceae; genus JAGORY01. Next base: position 44,078 of record CAZFCB010000005.1, read on the forward strand.
CGCGCGAGACGAAGTCAATACGCACACTCCCTTTCTTTGTGGCAGCATTCATCTTTGCTCTCGGATTGACCCTCACAATGGAAATCGGCTTCTTTACCCT
>CAZFCB010000006.1:0-43641 GCA_964517585.1 uncultured Candidatus Peribacteria bacterium
CGAGAATGTACGTAATGTTCCATTAAAATAAGATTATGGCATCATATAACTATGAATAACGATGTAGATCCTTTGGTGACAGCAGAAATTCTCAAGAAAATAGAGGGTAGAAAAATGCCGCACGTTCCAGATGCAGAACGAACATTCGCCGTCGAACGTGCAGTGCGCATTCTACAAATAGGCTCTCATCTAGACGTTGATATTCTTGTTGATGTAATCGACACGAATGAGGAGCAACTGGCTGTAGTACATGCAGAGCCAAGTGATCCAACATAAGAAGATTACGAAGAGCGTTGTACCGAAGGCATATCGCACACGACCTTTATAGGATGAACTATGTGATCAGGAACCATGCCATCCATATACTGTCGTATGGCGACAAAGGAGTCAGCGTACATGTTTTTCATCGAGTCATCAGCGTAAAAAGCAATATGTGGAGTGGAAACGACATGTGGGTGTGAGACTAGGGATTTGTTATTTTCAAAATTCGTTTCGTGCTCAAGCACATCGAGAAGTGCATAACCAACTTTTCCTGTCTGCAAAGCGTGAAGAAGAGCCGCGGAATCGATGAGTCCTCCTCGAGCAGTATTCACCAGAACGACTCCTTCTTTCATTAGGCGTAAAGCCGATGCGTTGATAATGTGTGCAGTCTCTTTGGTTTCTGGAATATGCAGTGTAATGATGTCACTTGATGCCAACAGTTCGCTTAACGTTACGTACGAAACACCAAATGTTTCAACGATATCGAGCGTGCGACACTCGTCAACGACGAGAATCTTCATCCCGAATCCATGAGCAATTTGCGCAACGGAACGTCCAATTTTTCCGGTTCCGAGAATGCCAAGTGTTTTTCCTCTCAGTGCGATGCCGCGAAGTCCATGATAATCAAAGACACCACTTTCTACTTTTTTGTCAGCCTCAGGGATGTGGCGCAGAGTCGAGAGAAGTAACGCGAATACATGTTCTGCTATGACGTGAGAACCATAGTCAGGGACATTGCAGACAGTAATGCCGCGTTTCGTGCATTCGTTAATATCTATATGATCATATCCAACAGAGCGAGTGCAAAGAAGTTTCAGCTTGGGAAGACGCTGAAGAACTTCTTTCGAAAAAGCTGAGTAAATAAAACAGGAAACAATTTCAGAATCCTTGCACGCCTCCACGATCTCATCACTGTTTTTTTCACCCTGTACAGTGACTGCATCAGGAAACTCTTCAAGTATTGAAGCTCGATCTTCGGTGTCCACTTCGAGAAAGGTGATCTTCAGCATGCCTAAAGTATATCTTCAACTCATGCATATACGCTATACTGCGGCTGATATGTACAAAGAATCTTTCATTGGCATTGTTATACTCATGAACACTGCGTTCGGCAGTCTGTGCATGATGCCGATGACGACGGCAATGGCTGCCCCTGTTTCTGACCATTCGATGCACGCTACTACAAAGAACACATCTCCCATGGATGCGATGTCACACGCTGACTGTGATCATTGTCAGGATGTTTCGCAGAGTGAGATTCCACGTACAAATAGCTGCTTCGGTCATTGCATCACCCCAACTGTCTCGCCTGTATCAGTGAGTGCTGAGAAGACGTTCTTTCAGGTTTCTGCTGCCATTGCCACTATAAACGTATTCGATGTGGGTAGATCTCTTCTACAATCAAAGCTGTACATCACAGCCACATCACCTCAGGTCACATCTTCGCCAACGATCGTTTTACTCTTTTGACATCGGAAAGAATGACTACATTCGGGTCTTCCGATTTTTCATCTATTTCCTTCAAAAGTGCACAATGACCGATTCATCACGACTCAAACAGGCGACGATTAAGATTCGCGGTATGACCTGTCATAGCTGCGAAGTACTCATGGAACGCAAGTTAAAAGCTATCCCAGGAGTGGCTAAGGTCCACGTGAACCATCGTTCAGCTATCGCTACGATCACTGCTTATCACAACAATCTGCCTTCTGCGCTAAAAATTGAAGCAGTGATACGCAAAGCTGGATATAGCCTTGCCAGTGACAGAGTGTCTGATGGCCTAGGAAGCGACAATAGTAAATGGCTTGAGATTGGTGCTTCACTACTTATTATTTTTGCTGTCTACAAGCTTTTGCAGACATTCGACATCATTTCGTTCGCACCATCTACGTCCGGAGCACTCTCGATGAGCGGGGTACTCATCATTGGACTCGTTGCAGGCGCAAGTAGCTGCTTAGCGGTGACAGGCGGTTTATTGCTTGCACTTGCTGCAAAACATAACCAGCTTCATAGGGCGGAAACCCCATGGGAAAAATTTAAGCCGCTTTTACATTTTAATATTGGACGGCTTCTATCCTATTTTTTTCTCGGCGGCCTCGTCGGCATTCTCGGCCAATCAGTGACACTGAACACAAAAATGTCTGGCTATATGAGCATCCTCGTCGCGCTGATCATGTTTTATCTGGCACTCACCATACTGCAGATTGTTCCAAGCGGAAGTTTTCCCATCAGGCCTCCTAAAAAGTTAGCACACTGGATTCACAGCCTTTCTGAAAGTGATCATCCAGCTGCTCCTTTCTTTCTCGGCGCATGTACTTTCTTTCTGCCTTGTGGGTTCACGCAGTCATTGCAACTTGTCGCACTTGCTTCTGGAAATTTTGTCACAGGAGCTTTAACAATGTTGACATTCGCAATCGGAACACTCCCGTCATTGCTTGGACTCAGTGCCGTTTCATCAACTGCCAAAGGCTCAGCTTCACGTCTCTTCCTTCGGTTTTCCGGAACAGTCGTACTCGTCCTTGCCTTCGTAAACTTGAGTAGCGGTATCACACTCACTGGCTTCAATTTTTCGTCTGTCTTGAGCGCGCCTTCTACTGCAGTAGGAGCGGCTCCGAAGATTGTTGGTGGAAAACAAGAAGTGTCGATGAAAGTAACGCGCATCGGCTATGTCCCCAATAATCTGACAATACAATCTGGCATACCAGTACGCTGGATGGTGGATGGTGCCGGAGCTACTGGTTGCACGAGTCAAATGGTCATACCGGATCTCAATATCACAAAACCACTGACAACAGGTATCAACGAAATAAATTTCACAGCCGTAAAGCCAGGCCAGCTCGCATTCAGTTGTTCCATGGGCATGGTTCGCGGTTCATTTACAGTTCTTTAATTCTTTACGATTTACTCTATGGTTACTCTCAAATGGCAAAATGCTAACGGTAATACATCAGAAGAGAATACGTCTTTACCTAAAGCGTCACCGAATGGTCCATGGTTCGCCCTTTCAATGGGGCTAATGGGCATGATCGTTGGTTTCATGCTTGTTCATTTTCTCCCGATTATTCTTTTCCGCACTCCCTTATGATCACAAAAGTCTCCATCCCCGGCATGCACTGCGCATCGTGTGCGGCTCTCATCAAAGACGTGAGTGGTGAATTTCCATCAATAAAAAGTGTGAACGTCGATACCGATACAAAAATCGTCACCGTAGACTCTGACGAAGGTTTCGACGTACAAAAATGGACCGAAGAAATTGAATCACTTGATCCTAAGTATAAAATTCTCCCTACATCATGAACACTCAGACAGATCTCACCATCACCGGCATGCACTGCGCCAGCTGTAGTGCGCTCATCACCCGTAAGCTCAAGAAGACGCCCGGCGTCGAAGAAGCAAACGTCAACTACGCCGCTAACAAAGCGCGCGTTCGTTTCAATCCTGAGCAGGTGAGTGAGGAAGGTCTTATCACGGCAGTGAAGGCCGCAGGTTACGGCGCTGAAGTACGCACTGAACACGGTCATCATGGCGTCGAGATGGACCGAAAGAGAAGAGAGGACGAGATGATCAATTACCGCAATAAGTTTTTCATAGGCCTTACGTTGAGTCTACCAATGCTGTATTTCATGCTGGGTTCCTTCGTACCATCAGCACCACTGATGCAACAGTTGATGCCGTACGCAGGAATTGCATCATTGATACTCTCGACTCCAGTGCAATTCTGGCTTGGGGCAGGATTTTATAGAGGGTTCTGGTCAAGCCTAAAAATGGCGACATTTAGCATGGATAGCCTCATCGTCATTGGTACATCAACTGCATATATTTTTAGCCTCTATAACTATCTATTGCACATCATTACAGAAAAAACTCTGATAGGCGGAATGCATGAACTCTATTTTGAAGTTGCGGCAATGCTTATTACATTCGTCTTGCTTGGCAAGTGGATGGAGTCACGAGCAAAGGGAGCTACATCGGAATCCATTTCAAAGCTTATGAGTCTTCAGGCTAAAACTGCTCGCGTCCTACGAAACGGTGAGGCAGTGGACGTACCAATGGAGCAGGTAGTGGCTGGGGATATCATCATCGTTCGTCCCGGAGAAAAAATTCCCGTCGATGGTGTCGTCACAAAAGGTCATACATCTATCGATGAATCCATGCTGACAGGTGAAAGCATCCCCGTTGAAAAAAAAGACGGAGATCGAGTCTTCGGCGCAACGATGAATGGTACGGGAAGCATTGAGTTTCGTGCGGAGAAAGTAGGCAGTGAGACTGCACTGTCACAAATCATTCGTTTCGTTGAAGAAGCGCAAGGCTCCAAAGCGCCCATTCAAGATTTTGCCGATTGGGTATCGTCATGGTTTGTACCTGCGGTCATCGTTATCGCTATTCTTACTTTTAGTGTGTGGATGCTTCTTGGGGCAGGCTTGAGTTTTGCATTGCTATCCGCTGTTTCTGTACTCGTGATCGCATGCCCATGCGCACTAGGCCTCGCAACTCCAACAGCCATTATGGTTTCTACAGGTAAAGGAGCGGAATATGGCATTCTCATTCGTGGTGGCGAGCCACTGGAAGCTGCAAATACTATCTCCGCGATTGTCTTCGATAAAACCGGAACACTGACAAAAGGTACGCCTGAAGTCACGGATGTTGTCGTTGTAGAGACGCCCCACGGGGGCGTCTCTACCGCAAGCGAAATCTTGCGCATTGCTGCCTCGCTCGAACAAGGCTCTGAGCACCCACTTGCAGAGAGCATTGTGAATCATGCAAAGAAAAAAGATGTAGCACTCAGCGTCACCGAAGGATTTACAGCAATTCCCGGACACGGTGTAGAAGGCATGGTGGAGAATAAAAAATATTTCCTTGGAAATCGTGCATTAATGACACAGAAAAATGTTTCTCTCGGCGAGAGTGAATTGATAATGCAACAACTCGAAGAGGCAGGAAAGACAGCAATGATGCTTGCAGATGCAACGAAAGTTATTGGCATTATTGGTGTCGCTGATACTGTCAAAGAAACGTCGAAAGAAGCAGTGTCCCGCCTACGGAGCATGGGCATAGCCGTCTACATGATCACCGGGGACAACAAACGTACAGCAGCAGCAATAGCGCGTAGTGTTGGGATAGATCATGTACTTGCGGAGGTATTACCGGAACAGAAGGCAAGTGAGGTAAAGAAATTACAAGATCGTGGCATGAACGTCGTCATGGTCGGTGACGGTATCAATGACAGCCCTGCTCTGGCGCAAGCAAACCTTGGTATCGCGATGGGCAGTGGTACAGATATTGCGATGGAAACAGGTGGCATCGTGCTTGTCAAAAATGATCTTCGCGATGTAGTAACGGCAATCAAACTTAGTCGTGCGACGGTAAGCAAGATTAAGCAAAATATGTTTTTTGCATTGTTTTTTAATATCATAGGAATTCCTATCGCTGCGAGATCGTTCATCAGCTTTGGCCTTGTCTTGCGTCCAGAGCTCGCCGGATTTGCCATGGCTTTCAGCTCTGTTGCCGTTGTGACCAATTCACTTCTCCTCAAAGGATTTCATCCCGTGAAGCGAAACTGGATGTCGGATTTTGCGCCTGTACTTATGGCCATTGGTTTTACAGCGCTTTTTCTCGGTTTCGCACAGCTCAGTAGTGCAGGTGGAGAGGGTCTATCCTCTACCAATAAATTCTTCCCAGATATCAGCCGAACAGCCGACAATTTCTCCTCACCCATGACACGATCTGCCGATGGTACCGTCGTGATTAAGCTAGAGACAAGAGAGGTGATCTCCGAGATTGCACCCGGTACGACGTACAAGTACTGGACATATAACGGCACAGTTCCTGGGCCGCTACTGCGTGTAAAAGAAGGTGACACAGTAGAAATACAACTGACACATGCCGCAGATGATGAAGAGATCGCGAGTACGAAGACAGGAAACATCGCACGTGATCTATTAGTTCCGCGTGCACAGGCGGACGGCGGAGGAAACGAAGAAGATTCGCATGGAAAAAGTGCCTCACATGCAGCAGAAGGCCACGCAACGCATTCCATCGATCTCCACGCCGTCACGGGACCGGGTGGTGGCTCCGTCCTCACACAAGTGACAGACGGGGAGACGAAGATTTTCCGCTTCAAGGCAAGTCGCCCTGGCGTGTACATCTATCACTGTGCAAGTCCTCATGTGCCAACGCACATCGCCAACGGTATGTACGGGATGATCATTGTTGAACCAAAAGAAGGCCTTCCCCCTGTTGATCGTGAGTTCTACGTCATGCAAGGCGAACTCTACACATCTGGAGCTGTTGGAGCACACGGTCATCAGGAATTTTCCAAAGATAAACTGCTCGCAGAGCAGCCCGAGTACTTTGTGTTCAATGGACGAATGGGCGCACTTGCCGGAAGCGGTGCCTTGAGAGCAAAAGTTGGTGAACGCGTTCGACTCTACGTCGGTGTCGGCGGATTTGTCCCATCAAATTTTCATGTTATTGGCGCAGTATTCGATAAAGTCTATGCTGAAGGCGATATTCAGTCCCCACCGCGACGAAATGTACAAACAACCATGATACCAGCAGGAGGAGCAACTGTCGTGGAGTTCACCGTAGATGTGCCAGGTACATATCTCCTTGTGGATCATAGCCTGACGCGTTCCATAGATCGTGGCGCTCTCGGAGAGCTAATTGTCGAGGGAGCACGCAATTCCGAGATCTTCTCTGCCGTCAATCCGGATCCCAATCACTCCCATGCCGACCTTGCGATATGGGTGGAAGGCAAGATGTTCGAACTTTCTTCTGAGAAATATATGGTAAGCGAAGGATCATCAGATTCTGACAAAGAAACAAAGCCGCACTTGCACGATGGCAACGGTCTTGTCATTCATCGTCATAAACCTGAACAATCCGTTGGAGAATTTTTGGAAGCCATCGACATTGTTGCGACCGGTCGGTGCATCACACTTGATAACGGTACACTCGTCTGTAACGAAGGCGCGAGACGCTGGCAAATGTTTGTGAACGGTACGGAGCGCCCATTCAATCCCTCCTATGTCTTTGCCGATCTCGATCAGATTTTGCTGACCTACGGCGCAACAGGCGAGCAAGTAATAGAGCAGTTGCAAACACTTTCGGACGAAGCTTGCTTGTACTCCCAGACGTGTCCTGAACGTGGTAAGCCACCCGTTGAAAACTGCGTCGCTGACCCTACTGTTCCTTGTACAGAATAATGACTATGAAAACCCTTCCCTCCAGTCATCGGCTTCTCTCCATTGCTCTATTCTTCGGAGCGAGCTTTGTGCTACACCTGCTCTGGGAAAATATGCAGGCACCGTTGTATGTGGGGTTCATATCTTTCCGCGAACATTTCTTGGTTTGCCTAAGAGCGGCATGGGGAGACATGTTGTTCATGCTCATCATCTATGCCGTCCTGGCTATCGTACAAAAAAATATCTGGTGGCTGACGGACGCACATGCGTATGCACAGGCTGCAACATGGCTCATTGCAATCTTCCTTGGCATTGTTCTCGCTGTGAGTTTCGAGCTATGGGCTGTGTACATTGATCTGCGTTGGCAGTACGCAAGTGCGATGCCCATCATTCCTATCATTCGAGTCGGACTAACACCTGTCCTGCAGATGCTCATGATTCCTGTCTCTACCTTATTCATTACTTCCCGTTTCTCACGGTCTCTATGAGCTATCGTTTCTTTCTTATCATCGGCACTCTCCTGCTTACAGCATGTACTCCGACCAGTAGTAACCAAATGGGAAATGGCAGCATGATGGGTGGCAATCAAGGCGGAATGATGGATTCGATCCGTTCGGCACGCTCAGGACAGGCAGGCTCACCACGAGTACAGAGATCATTCCTCCCCGCTGAAGGCAAAGACATCAACACTTTCCCGTCAGCAAAAGTATCAGAAACAATAGAAATACAAGACGGCGATACGATCACACTCAACCCTGAAATTGTGCGTGCGACGCTCAATGGTACATCGTTCGTTATGTACGGATACAATGGTCAGATTCCTGGTCCCGTACTCAAAGTAAAACAAGGCTCGACTTTCACAGTAAATGTCACCAATAATATCGACCAGCCGACCACCGTGCACTGGCATGGAATTCGTTTGGCAAATGCCAATGACGGAGTTCCTGGGCTCACACAGGAAGCGATAGAGCCTAGGGGCTCGTTTACGTATACCGTTACTGTTCCAGACGAAGGTATGTTTTGGTACCACCCACACGTCCGCGAAGATCTACAGCAAGATCTTGGTCTTTACGGAAACCTTTGGGTGACTCCAAAAGATGCACTAGCCTACAGCACTGTTGACCACGAAGAAGTTCTCATCCTCGATGACATACTTCTTGAAGGCGGCCTGCCTGTGCCCTACGGTTCAGAGGAGGCAAGCCACGCACTCATGGGACGATTCGGTAACGTTATGCTCATGAACGGAAGCACCGACTATTCTTTGAGTGTTTCCAAGGGCGAGGTCGTTCGCTTCTTCCTCACCGACGTTGCGAACACACGAAGCTTTAAGATTGCTTTCGGTGGCGCGAAAATGAAGCTCGTCGGAGGCGACAGTGGACGCTATGAGAAAGAGGAGTTCGTGGACTCGGTCATCATCTCACCGTCGGAGCGTGTCATCATCGATGTACTCTTCGAGAAATCCGGCTCGTTCCCGATAACGCATCGTACGCCCGATGATTCCTACACACTCGGAACCGTGAATGTCACGTCAGACATGGTAACTTCTCCACACGAAAAAGCATTCGCATCCCTCAGCACACATGAAGACATCGTGAAGGAGATAGATACGTTCCGCCCTTTCTTCACCAAACCAGTCGACAAGACGCTGGTGCTCGATATGGACATGATGGGTAATAGTGGGATGGGTGGCGGTATGATGATGGGTGGCATCCCACCAGACGGTATCGAATGGGAAGATGAGATGGGCACGATGAACACAGGCATGATGAATTCGATGATGAAATGGAACATTATCGATGAAAAAGACGGTGCCGCGAATGACAAGATACATTTCACGGCTAAAGTTGGTGACAAAGTGAAAATCCGCATCATCAATAAGAAGGACTCTGCTCACCCGATGCAGCATCCGATTCACTTCCATGGGCAGCGGTTTCTCGTGCTGTCTGACAACGGCGTAGAGAATAATAATTTCGTATGGAAAGACACGGTTCTGGTCCCAGCAGGACACACGGTCGATATTCTTCTCGATGCGAGCAATCCAGGCGACTGGATGTTCCATTGTCATATCGCAGAGCACCTAAGTAACGGGATGATGGGACTGCTCAAGGTACGACAGTAATAATTTGTCTATTTTCTTCCCACTCTTCTTATGTACGGCATGATGAATAACACCACCGGCTACGGAACAGGTCTCGCGTTCTTCTACGGTCTGCATATGACCTCTTTCTTCATCGCTGCATTCGGAACGGCATTGCTTCTGTTTTGGGCATTCAAACATTGTACAGAAAAGTCTCTCTGGAAGTGGGGATGGTCACTTCTCATTATAGGATCTATCGCTTGTCTTCTGACGCTACCTGCATGGCCAATGTTTGTGACAGGAATGCATGGTGGAAATTTTAACGGTATGGGCAATGGCATGATGGGGGCATGGAATAGTACTGCCAAAGGCGAGACGAGTGACGCACAACTAAAAGAGGAAGCAGATGGAAAAGCGCTTTACGACAAACTACAAGCGAAAACAGTAGTATGTGCGGATCTTTCGGATGACGATTTCGAACTCATCGGTAAATATTTTATGGGAAAGCAATCAGGATCAACCCATGAGCAAATGAACGAAAGAATCAAACAGATGATGGGCGACGAAGGCGAAGTCCAAATGCACATCATACTTGGTAAAAACGCAACGAAGTGTTCTACTGGAAAACCATCTTCAGAAGCGTTCGGTGGCATGATGAAAAAATAATATTTTCCCCACATATTGCATGACTACTACCACTGATTACAGTTTTACGGCCACTATTCCTTTTCCCCTCGCCGAGGCGGAATCTCATGTGCGATCTGCGCTCGAAAAAGAGCACTTCGGCATCATCATGGAGATCGATATTCAGGCGACACTAAAGAAAAAGCTCAATATCGAGCATCCCCCTCACAAAATCCTCGGAGCGTGTAATCCGAAGATGGCTCATGAGGCACTGGAGGACAATCCTGATGTCGCGCTCGCGCTTCCCTGTAACGTCGTGCTCTATGAACTACACAAAGGGGTCACGACGGTCGCAGCGATGCTTCCTTCCATTGCACTGAAATCCTTCAAAGGTGTTGGAGTACAGAAGACAGCATGTACCGCTGAAAAGGCACTTGAGAGAGTTTTTAACGATCTGTGTCATCTGCATCATCCACACCACACTTAAATCATCATTTATGAAATTCTGCCACCGCATCTCTGATGCATGCGATGGAATTTCCTACGAAAAACGGTACACTGCAGCCATGCAAACACTTGAGACAATCAAAACTCGCCGTGCAGTACGAGGATGGAATGAAAAGGAGGTGCCCGAAAAAATACTTTTCCAAATTCTTGACGCGGGTAGATATGCTCCAAGTCCACTGAACTCACAACCATGGCATTTTACGCTCGTCCGGAATACGGATACGATCAAGAAGCTGATGGAGCACGCTAATCACGGATCTTTCCTCTCATTAGCGAAGATCGTCATTGTCGTGACAGTACAGAAACAAGCGAAGATAGATGAGTGGCTTGCAGAGCACGAACAACATATCTACAGCGGTGTTTGTGCGATGCAAAATATGTGGCTCGCAGCGTGGGATCTCGGACTGGGCGCTTGCTGGGTGACATTAGACGAAAAGACTACGCGGGAACTTCTTCGCATTCCTGACAATCATAAACTCCTCGGAAGCTTGGGGCTCGGATATGCAGCCTCACCTGTGAAACCACACGAAGAGAAAGATAGACAGTCACTATTGGGCATGGTGTCTTACGACCAGTTTGGTTCTTCTCCTCATGAAGTGATCAGAAAAGAATAGTATTTTTATCGAAAACTACTGAAAAGCTGATCAGATCAACGGAGGACAGAAGTGCCCTTCTTCAGATGTTCCATAGAGATTCGTCAGTTGCAATACTGTAACAACATTTGATGCCTAAGAACAATTCAACCAACGGCATACATCTGTCCTGGCTTGAAATTGGCGTCGCGGTTGGGATGATGTTTGCCGCATCATTCATCGTCTTCGGTGCGTCGACTAGTTACGGATTTCTCACGTTTGATGATTCGTACTTGATCTATGGAAATTTAGCGGCACACGCACCCACATTCGCTCACATAAAACAGGCCTTCACAACGTTCGATCCGGAACTTTACATCCCCGTAACACTTCTCAGTTATCAATTCAATTATCTGATGGGGGGGCTAAGCGGAGGCATCTATCACGCTACGAACCTCGTACTGCACGCGCTGAATGGAGCACTCGTCAGCTACCTAATTTTCTTGCTTCTCGGCAGAAAGCGTATCGCACTTTTCTGTGGGTTGTTGTTTGTTATTCACCCCCTGAATACAGAAGCAGTCTCATGGCTTTCGGGACGCAAAGACCTACTATCATCGTTCTTCTATTTAAGCACTCTGTGTCTGTATTTGCGGTACAGATATACAGGAGATAAACGGATGTTAATCTTTGCAGTGGGAACCTTCACTCTTGGACTGCTTTCTAAAGTATCGATACTCACATTGCCTGGAGCGATTCTGCTACTTGAGGCTCTGATGCGAGAACGAGACGAATGGATACTAAGCATCATTAAAAACATTGCTCCATTCGCTATACTCTCCACTGTTTTTGCAGCTATTGCTCTGCTCGGCAAGGAGCGAGTTCTCAGCTCTTCCATGCCTCTTGAGACCATTTTGATGGCAGCAAAGAGCACGGTGTTTTACGTACAAAAGCTCATTGTTCCGACTCAGCTTTCGCCCATCTATCCGTACACGAGCGCGATTCACATTACTTCGCCGGATTTTTACATTCCAATAATTATTATTGCAGTAGTAGTGATCATCTCACTCATGGCACTTCGTTGGTCAAAATGGATGTGTATCTGTGCACTGTTATTCCTCATGACTCTTAGCCCTACGTTTCTCAATTTTCATAAAGGATCAGGCTACTTTTTCGCAGTCGACCGTTATGCATATTTGCCAATGATATGGGTGGTACTTCTTCTTGCTGTCGGCATCGAATATTTTTCCGAAAAAATTACTCGACGCTGGATTCAGAGAGGGTTTACGATATTTTCTTTGATCGTCATTATTATCCTGAGCGCTGTGTCGATGGATCAGACAAAGCTTTGGGCGAATGATGAAACACTTTTTACGTATGTCCTCACGCTGTATCCTGAGTCAGTTTCTTCTCGAACGAGTTTATCTGCAGTGTACCGAGAGCAGGGGAGGGAACGTGAAGAAATTTCTGTCTTAGAAGAAGGAATGAAACTAGGCAAAGATGTTGCATACTTTACGGGCATTGGATCAATAGCAGCTCGCCAAAGAAAGTTGACTGAAGCAGAGACGCTGTACAATCAAGCCAGAATTTTTGATCCGAGTAATCCAGAACCATTATTCTTTCTCGGTGCTCTCGAAGAACAGAGAGGAAATCCGGAAAAAGCGATCGATTACTATGCAGACGCCATTCGTTTTGATTCTAGTTATGTTGCTGCCTATAACAATCTTGGGGCAATCTATCTTGATCAAAAAAAATTGAACGAAGCAGAAAAGATGTTTCGCTCTGCAATCACATGGAATCCAAATTTTATGGAAGGACTGTATAACCTGTTTCAGGTCCTTGAACTCCAGAAGAAACAAGACGAAGCTTTTCGATATCTTGAAAAAGCGTACGAGCTGAATCCTGATAATGCCGAAATAACTCTTTCGATTGCATATCGATACACGCTTCGAAATAGAACGCCTGAGGCAATCCGTGCTTTGCAACATCTCCTAGCTCTTGAACCATCAAATAGAACTGCAGAACGCATGCTTCAGCAACTTGCTCCTGATACTGCGGTGAAGCCAGAGGCAAATACAGATGAAAGACGGCAGCAACGACTTCTCCAGAGGAAGCAGTAACCTACCAACTTCTATCGTTTCGCAGTACACTTCATGTATCTATGAACCGATTGTTGTCCGCCCTTCTTCTCGGTGTACCTCTCGCAGTTCTCAGTGCAACGGTAACGTTTGCAGAGTCTGTTCCCGTTGATAGTGGGGGCATAAAAGCCGTTATCACAGGCCCTAGCGACATTGCAGTTGGTCGAACGATTATTCTCGATGCTTCGTCGAGTCGTGTGCAAGGTGATCAAACATCGTACCGCTGGAACATTGAAGAAACAAAACAGGCAATTGGCCGCAATGTAGAAGCAATCTTTACGCCAGAAAAAGCAGGTCAACTGACATTTCATGTTGTACTGAAGACCACAGGGCTTGATGGGAAGGCAGCCGAGGCAGAAGCATTCCATCAGGTAACTGTTTTCAAGAGAAAAATCCTCATCATTGCAGACGGATCCGTATCACCAACGAAACTAAGTACGCACGCTTCTGAGGCACTCAAAGATGGCGTGTACGTAAAAATAATTCAAACTGATCCTGCTACCCCAAGACTTGTTGTTGAGGATGTGCTCTTCAAGATGCTGACAGAAGATAAGAATGCACTGTCCGGCGCAGAAGCAATCGTCATTTGGACCGATGGTATCTCAGGTCTGCAAGCCTTGATGCGAGCAATACAAGCAGATGCAGAGCGGCAGGTGGCCATGCATAATCAATCCATTGTCATTTTGACAGAAAACAGTCTGGGAACTGTTGCGCGTACAACGCGAGGAGCTCATACAGTGCTTGATCCAGCAGAAATCATCATTACGAGAAATGAAGCGATCAATCCACTCATGATGGCAAATGGTATGACCGAGTTTCGTACGACGATACAAACTCGCGATATCGGCTCACTCATGCTGAATTCGTCTTCTGTTGCCTTTCGTCCATGGGATGCTCTTTCCATGCTCGTAAACTATTTACTGTCGCATGGGGTGTCTGGCCAAGCGGTTATCCTTCTTCTTATTCTACCGATCATTGCGACCATTTTTTCTTTTCTGAAACAAATCATTGGTATTACGTCGTTCGGTCTCTATACGCCCTCAATTGTGGCCCTCAGTTTTCTTGCACTTGGCTGGCAGATTGGAGTCTTATTCTTACTTTTTATTCTCATTACAGGATATGTGACAAGGGCAGCCATGAAGAAATTACGGCTTCTGTACATTCCGAAAGTCGCGATTATTCTTACTGTTTTAAGCTTGACGCTTCTCATCCTTGTTGCGATTGGAACAGCTACAGGACTCGCTTTCCCTAGGGACACGATCTTTATTTTGTTGATCATGTCTGCACTTGCTGAAAACTTTCTGAATTTGAAAACAGAAGAAGGGTGGCGATCTGCCATCGTAGGAATTAGTGAAACGGTGTTTGGCTCACTTCTGTGTGTTCTCATTGTTCAATCACAATGGCTGCAATCACTTGTTCTTGCGTATCCCGAACTCATTCTCCTGACGATACCTATCAATGTCGGACTTGGCCGCTGGACTGGGCTACGACTTGTGGAATACATTCGTTTCCGTGAGGTTTTTAAGCACATCCAAGAAGAGGAATAAGCCATGCTCTTCCCATTTTTTAAACACTACGGCGTTTTGGGGTTAAACGCCCGAAATTTGCTCTACATCAGACCATTCAATAAAAAAAAGGCTGTTGCTTTTGCCGATGACAAAATGAAGACGAAGGCGTTTCTTTCTGCTCGAGGCATTCCTACTGCAAGGCTCTTTGCGAGAATAGAAAATCGGCGACAACTTAGTGCATTTGATTTTCATTCCCTCCCAGACGAATGTGTTCTCAAGCCAAACGAAGGCTTTGGAGGGGAGGGGATTATTATCCTGAAGGGAAGATCAAATCGTACGTTTCTCGAACAAGGAAAAACACCGATTACTGATGCGCAGCTGCGCGAACACATCGAAGATATTCTTGATGGGAAATATTCCATTAGCGGTCAAGCTGATGTTGCGTTCTTTGAACAAATTCTCATTGCTGATGATGCGTTCACGACATTTCGGCCCGCTGGACTTCCTGATATCCGCATTGTCGTCTTCAACCTCGTTCCCGTCATGGCGATGCTCCGGATTCCCACAGGTGAAAGTCGCGGAAAGGCTAACGTCCATCTCGGGGGAGTTGGCATCGGAATTGATATCGCAAAAGGAGTGACGACTCATGCCGCACAGTACAATAAAATTCTTTCGGAATTGCCACACGGTGCTCCAGTTGCGGGAATACAAATTCCACATTGGGAAGAAATGCTTCTCATCGCATCAAGGATTCAATATATCACAAATATCGGTTATCTTGCCGTGGATCTCACGATTGATCGAGAGCTTGGGCCTGTTCTCCTTGAGGTGAACGCTCGTGCAGGACTCATGGTTCAGGTTGCTAACCTTGCGCCTCTCAGAAATCGACTGGAAAGAGTGTCTGGGATCAAAGTCAGTTCACCGGAAAAAGGTGTGCGCATTGCCCAAGAACTCTTCGGTGAAAAGGTAGGACGTCGTCAAGATCGTACATCAGAAAAACCCATACTTGCACCACGTGAAGTTCTCGAGATTACGGGTGAGAACTATGTAGTAGAAGAACTCTGTGCAGTAGCTCCTGAGCAAGAAGATACTGTTTTTACGCCAGACTTCATCGCAGAACTTGAGCGGCACGCTGAAATTGAGGCAGTAGAAGGATCTCGCTCAACATATAAAATCAAATTTAGTCTCGGCGGTCAAAAAATTCAAACGCTCATACGAAAAGGGGAGTCCGGAGTTCACGGTGTTCGTGCCATCATCGGGCGCAGAGACCTTGCAGGTTTTCTTATTGATCCAAGTAAAAAAATGAAGGCAGAAGTAAAAACGACCGTTGTAAAGCACGATCTAAGGGCTGCAGATCGGTTGCTCTGTTCACTTGATAAAGACCTTCAAATTCTCAGAGAACTTCGCCCAGCTAACTTAGAGGAGGAACTAGAACGTTGTCGATTGGATGAAACGTATAATCCAGTCTTCCTGCCCAGAGAACCGAAAGTGGATCTAGTACAAACAGAAGAAAACTTGCAAAAAATAGATACGGACGATTCTCCGTTCGGCATTTTACTCCGCAAAAAGCGACGTGAGTTACTACTGAAAGTAAATCTACTCCGTTCGCGTGGTGATACTGAGAAGTTTATCACTGCTAGTCTTGCGCTCTTTGGGGCACCAAGCACCGCATTGATCGGATTTGCAGTAGCTCACTTACAGTCGAGAAAGGCATGTGATCTCCGCGTGCCCGACAGTGAACTTCTTGATGCAGAAGAGGCAAAAGAACAATTTGATAGCGCCATGATAGCCTACGGACTTCATGACTGGGAGGTCGTCATCAAATCATCGATGATTTCCGATTGCGCCGTCGGTGGTAAAAAAGTCTTCATTCGATCAGGAGCAAAATTTAGCCGCATGCATATCGAGTCTTTGATTGCTCATGAGATAGAAACGCACGTACTGACTGCTGAAAATGGCTCCATTCAGCCCTACGAGCTCTTTCGTCGTGGGTTTGCCAATTATCTGGATACACAGGAGGGTTTAGCTATCTTCAGCCAAACAAGAGTGCTGTCGCCGCATCATGAAAAATGTTATCTTCATGCGAAAAGTGTACTTGGAGTTGCATATGCGATGGAGCACTCCTTTGCAGAAACAAGAAATTACCTCACGACAGAACTAGGTTTTACGAAAACAAAGGCGATCTTGAAGGCGGCAGACTTCAAAAGAGGTATTTCTCAAACCAGCCAGCCTGGCGCATTTACAAAAGGGTTGGTCTATTTCCGTGGATACCGCGCTATTGAGCACTATGTTCGCGATGGTGGAGACATACGACGTCTGTATATTGGAAAGATTGCCATTGAAGATTTGGGTCTCATTGATCAAATGAGCGGCATAAAGGAACCGCTCATCCTTCCAAAGTACCTCCGTACGAAAAAAGCAACGAAAGAAACAAAGGCCGCCAAATCTCGGAAAAGAGGTTCCTAGTCGCTTTCAGCTAGTTATGTAGAAAAGATGATATAAAACTATTTGACATATAATGCAAATGCGTATATAAATACTCTCCTTTTTGAATATTACCCCCTCCTAACGTGGTACAGCCCCTACTTCACTCGTGCAGAATCGGTCGTAAAAAAGCAGCTTCGGCACTGGCACTGACGTTAGTACTGTCACTCACATTCACGTCCCTCATGGCCGTGACAATGGAACGAACATTAGCAAACCATAGTCAGTGTAGTGATGGCATCGACAATGATCATGATGGACGGGTGGACTATCCTCAGGATGATGATTGTTCGTCGCTCGATGATGACTTTGAAGGTATTGGCCTTACTGGAAACTTTATTACAGTGACTGACGGCAAGGAATCTGTCTCCCCAGGTGGAAATATGGTCTACGTCATCACGCTCAAGCAACAGCGTCAGGATGCACGCGTGGTCAACGTTGACTTTCATTTGCCGAATCAGGGTAACATCGTTTCAGCCAGTGATAGTGGAGACGTCCGTCCAGGATATGTCCGTTGGACGAATATTTCCGTCTACAAAAATGTGACACGAACGATCACCGTGAACGCAAACGTGAAGCCAGAGGCTGCAGTAGGACAGTATATGATTGCCCGAGCAATCGTAGAAGGTCAGGAAGCTACGGACACGACGCTCGTTGAAAATTATGTACCACCACCATCAGATCGTTACAAAGTCAGTATCACTGATGGTCACGAGAACGTTGCCCCTGGTCAAAACCTTACGTACACAGTTCGCGTGAAGAACACATCGTCTCAGGCTGTTACAACGGACGTTCGCGCTTCCATGCCGTACATGTCTGAATATCTGTCGATCAGTGACGGTGGTGTTCGTGATAATTACAACGTGACATGGCGCAATGTGACCTTGAGTGCAGGTGAGGAAAAGATCTTCACATACACAGTTCTCGTCGACCGCGGCGCTGTGAACCGTTTTGCCATCCGTGCTAGGGCCTACGTTGGTAGCATCAGCGCTCTCGATGAAACAATTGTAAATTTCGGACTTCCATACCAAGCAATTTCAACAAAGATCACGGATAACCGCAACACTGCTGAAATCGGCCAGCTCCTCACGTACGTCGTAAAAGTAACAAACTCGTCTGACGTTGTTGGAACACATGTCTACGTGAATGGAGCAGTTCCGCAGTACGGAGAATTTGTTGGCGCAACGGAAGGAGGTACCACAGATGGCGTCAACGTACGTTGGCACATCCTCCAGATCGCACCGCGAGACACGCGGACACTCAGCTTTACCGTTCGCGTCCGGTCAGATGCACCTCTTGGAGCCATCCTGAGTGCAAGTGCTGTCGCAGATGGCATGAATGGTGATATCACGCGCGATGTCACGAAAGTAGTCGCTGAAAGTACAGAGCTCGGCATAGCTAGCAATGATGTCATTTTCCGTAAAACTGCCGACCGTCGTGAAGCTGTTCCCGGTGGATCAATTCGGTACACGCTCTTCATCCGCAACACATTGGATCACGTCATCTCTGATGCTGTCATTGTTGACCGTTACGATTCGATGTATCTCTCATTCCAGAGCGCTGAAAATACGGGAAATCTACTGAACCGTTCGGAAGGCCATATGGAATGGCAGGTGCCAGTACTCAAGCCTGGTGAAAGTTGGCAGACGACGTACGTTCTGAGAGTGTCAGAACATGCTCCGACTGGCCTAGAACTCGACAATGTCGCAACTCTCCGGGGCGCAGACGTTAGCGGTATTTCACTCACAGAGCGCGTCCGTACAAATACATCTGGTGTCATCGGTGAATTCCCTCAAACCGGAGCTGGCATGGATACAATTCTTGCACTCCTCATGAGCATCCCTGCTCTCGCCGCAACAGCCTTACAGCGAAAGATTGCCATCGGAAAAGTATTCTCAAACTTTGCCTAAGAAATAAATGTGTACGAAAAGAAAACCCCACACGCCTGCCTACCGAAGGTAGGGTGTGGGGTTTTCATATGAAGAAAATTATTTGAGCGAGTCAAAAAGCTGACTCATGAGATCGAGAATTGTTCCAAAGGACAAATCAAATGGAACATCGAGCAGTTTCGCAATCCAAGAAACAAGAAAGAAAGCGAGAAAGCTGACAAAGAGTCCAATGATTGAGTATCGCACAGTATGGACGGCCTTCTTGATCTTCTCTTCGTTACCAGCCGAAAGGATGAATGTAATCCCCCCGATGATGATGTAGAAGAGACTGAGTACCGAAGCTAGGATGAGCGCAAAGGCGATGACCGTTGCAACTATCTGGACAATGGAACCGTTCTCAATGAGATCGCGAATCATAAAATAGAGGGGGAAAACAGAGAATGTCTATGCAGGAACCTTTTCAGGCTCCAGTACCTTTAGGTTTACACGCTGGTTACTCGCCCCTCCGATAACTCGAAGAAGTGTCCGGACTGATTTAATCGTCTGTCCGCTCTTTCCGATAAGTTTGCCCATGTCACGATCACTCACTTTGACGGTAATGAGTACGCCAAGTTCATCTAGACGAGCATCCACAACTAACTGATCTTTGTCCTCCACGAGCATGGAAAGGACTGTCGTAATGAATTCGTGTCCGGGGAGTGCGCCCTCGGTCGCTATCGGATCTGTCATAACGGTTGAAAGGATACTCCAAAATTATGACAGTTGTCACGTCAATCTCTCTTTCTCTAATTACGCCTCAGTTTTTACTTCTGGCGCAGGTGACTCGGCTTCTTTTTTCTCAGATGCCTGTGCAACTGGCGCGGCTGGTGCTTCTGCCGGTTGTTCTTTACGCGATTTCTGTTTGGCGTAGCGTACGATAAATTTATCCATATCTTTCATCCCGTTTTTCTTCAGAAGGCGAGCCATGGTATCACTTGGCTGTGCACCCTTACTGATCCAATACGCAACACGCTCAGTGTCACACGTGAAAACAGTTGTGGGACGATTTGCAAGAAAGTGCCCAAGGATCTCTAATTTGCCAGTCTTAGCACTGCGAGCTTTCTCCGAAACCACAATACGATAGGTAGGAGTATTTTCACGACCGGTTCTCTGGAGACGAATGACGAGCATGCTGTTGGGTACTGGAAGAAGCCGGACAAGTGTACGGCAGCGAGATATGACGTGCAAGACTATTTACAGAGTGACATTGCGCATATCTCCATCAAAAAGTCATACAGCAGCTGATAGTGCAGCTCGTAACACATCCGCAGTTTGTGATGCAGTAACTTTCCATGAGAAGCGCCCCGCCCAATGTTGCGCAGCAGAAAGCTTTTCAGCATGGCGCTTGGAAGCATCAAGAACAAGTGAGTGCATTCCATCGGCACAGTGCACTACCGTTGGTTCAACAAGAATCGCATGATCACCACAGACCTCGGGGATTGGCCCGACATTTGTCGCAAGCACTGGGGTTCTGCATGCCATGGCTTCGATGAGAGGAAGGCAAAAACCTTCCATGAGCGTGGCAGTGACACAGCCAAGTGCGGCGGAGTAGAGCGCTGGAAGATCTTCCATCGGGACTGCCTGAATGAAGCGGATATCCTTGTGCCTACGAAAAGTGGCACACTCTATGCCGCCTGCAATGAGGACAAGCTCAACACCTGGCAAGCGTGCCTGGAGAAACGCATCGATGAGCATGCCGACATTCTTGTGCTGCTTACAGTTACCAACGTACAGAAGAAAAGGTTTCTCAAGTCCGTATCGGAGCATTACTTCTTCTTTTAGCTCTTTGGATTGAGGAAAAAACGCACTCGAAACACCGGGGTATGTAACGCTTGTCTTTGCTGCGATGCGATGACCATAGTGAGACGCGATCTCTGATTTCGTCGACTCACTGACACAGCAAACATGCTTGGCATTGCGCAGTGCATTTCTCATGACACATCGGTATGCAAGACGCTTGAGAAAAGATGCCTCGTTGGGAAATGTATGAAGTATCAGGTCATGAACAGTGCAAACGAAAGGCACAGGGCAAAAGATCGGGATATTAAACTGAGGAGAGAAAAAAAGGTCACAACCTGTTTGCTGAATGATGTTTGGAAACTCAGTATGTTCTTGAAAAGAGTAATGTCGAAACGGTGCTTCCTGAAGAGTGAGATGCTGTGTACGTACCTCTGTCAGCCATTCTTCTCGATTTGATGCTACAAAAAGAACGTATGACCATTCGTCATGACGAAGCACAAGTTCTTGAACAAGATTCCGTGTGAAAGTCCCAAGGCCGGAGAGCGTGGACGCAAAGCGACAATCTATTCCCACAAGAGGCTTCATGAGATGTAGGAGTGCGAGAAGAGAGTAAAAGTGTAGCATAGACATATGCAGATTCGGGAAGTACTCGCGACATCGGAAGTCATGGCACTGGAAGCGGACGTCTTGCTGGCACACGTGCTCAAACGACCGCGTTCGTGGCTCATTGCTCACGACAACGAAGAAATTTCTGAAGATGACATGACACTCTTTGCGCTTCACGTGGCGCGTCGTAAGAAAGGAGAGCCCGTTGCATACATCACTGGAGAAAAAGAGTTTTACGGTCAAGTGTTCCGAGTGACGAGCGATGTACTTATTCCAAGGCCAGCAACAGAGGAACTCGTAGAAAACTCACTCACATTTCTTGAGCGTCCACACTTCATCGAACGTGAAGTAGATACGGGAATCTCCGTACTGTGCGTTCCGCTAGTCTCAGGCATACCCGATATTCTCGTCGATATCGGTACCGGGAGTGGTTGTATTGCAGCTACGCTAGCCTTAGAAGGGAGAAAAGAAAAAATCCTCGCGGTCGATTCATCCGAAGCAGCACTGAATGTCGCCAAAGAAAATTTTTCTCGTTTTGATCTTGAGATAGCAACAGCAGTCGGTGACGGCCCTGCTTTTGTACACGCAATGCATCAACCATTCTTTCTTATCAGTAATCCTCCGTACATTGCAGAGGGAACAACTCTTGAAAGGGACGTCGCAAATTTTGAGCCACACGAAGCGTTATTTTCAGGTAATAATGGTATGGACATGTTGGCAGCACTTGCTCGTAGCGCAACGGAAAACCCGCTTTGTCTCGGCATAGCTCTCGAACTTGAGACTAGGCAAGCCGCAATAGTGAAACGTCTCCTTGGAGTCATGTGAGATATGGTATTCTTCGCACATGAAAAAACTCCTCAAAGATCTAGGACCCGTTTCCGCCATCATTGGTGCACAGTGGGGAGATGAAGGCAAAGGTAAAATGACCGATATTCTCGGTGCAGATTTCGACGTTATTGCTCGTGCATGCGGAGGCGCGAATGCCGGCCATACCATTATCGTTGGTGGCAAAAAACATGTGTTTAGGTTATTACCATCAGGTTGTCTTCATGAAGGTAAGCCTGTTGTCCTTGGCTCAGGGATGGTGATCCATCTTCCAACACTTCTCGAAGAAATCAACATCCTGAAGGCAGCTGGCATCACCATCATTGATCGGCTGCTCATCTCATCAGCTGCGCACATCGTTTTTGATTATCACAAAGCGATTGATGCTGCGATGGAAGAAAAGCGTGAGAAAGGTATCGGCACAACGAAAAGGGGTATTGGTCCTGCATACATGGATAAGGCTGCGCGCTCAGGCATCCGCATGGAAAGACTCAATGACGACCTACGATCAGATATCCTTGCTCGCGCAAAGGACGTCAAAGAAAAATACGGAGTGGATGTCGATGTTGAATTGGAACTGAGAAATATCACGGAGGCGCGTAGAGATCTTCTCGATTGTGTCGTTTCTTCGCTCCCCGAGCTCATACATAATTTCATGACAGCGGAGAAAAAGATTCTCATTGAAGGTGCACAAGCAACGCTTCTCGATCTTGATCACGGCACGTACCCGTATGTAACTAGCAGTTTCACTACCGCAGCCGGAGCCCTTCAAGGTCTCGGTATGGCTCCACGGTCATTGTCATCATGCATAGGAGTGATCAAAGCGTACTGCACGAGAGTCGGTAGCGGTGACTTCCCTACAGAGGACCCCGGTGAGGTGGGGGACAGACTCCGTGAAAGGGGAGGGGAGTACGGCTCCATTACGGGGAGGCCACGCCGCTGCGGCTGGCTTCATCTGCCGGATATTATGTTAACAGGATATATCAACGGTTTTTCGTGCTTGAATCTGACAAAGCTCGATGTCCTCGATGAGGAAGAATCAATCCCCGTCGGTATTAGTACTGATGCCGCTGGAACAGTAGAATATAGGACTATGCCAGGCTGGAAAACTTCTACAAGAGGTATTCGTGAATGGAGCAAGCTTCCAAAAGAAGCAAAGCAGTACGTCGAATTCATTGAAGAATGGACAAAAGTTCCAGTCCGAATGATTGGAACTGGACAGTCAAGAGAAGACATCATCATTAGATAAATGTACCATTGATCTCGGCGTTAGGCGTCAGTTGAAAGCGAGAGATATTTCATTGACCATTGTTTATTTTCATTCCACATGCTCGCCTCGACAACGACACGATCGGAAACCCAAAAACGTCGATCATTCGAGCGGCGAATTTATGTTCTGCACGGTCTTCTAATCGTCATTTGCCTTGTCATTGTTGGTCGACTGATAGAATTGCAACTAGTGAATGGTGAGGAGTACAGCCGTAGAGCACAGGAACAGCAGTATGGCGGAGTCGTTCTTTCAGCCAAACGCGGCGAAATTATGAGCAGAAATAGTAAGACAGGCGAAACGAGCATTCTTGCAACGAATACAACGCTTGATCTTCTGTACATTGATCCGCTTGTCATCCCCAGCGACCATGCGAGCATTGCCGATGAACTTTCGAACATACTTGTTACGACAGAATTTGATAGCGAGTGTCGTCAAGGATCTACAGCGTGTCCCAATGAACTTATCCAATTCTATCGACCAGCATTTGACCCGCTCGCAAAAGTAAAAATTGTCGAAAGTGGTTTTGGATCAGGATACACCGTGAGTATTTTGACTGGCGCACTGAAAGTGTCTGGGCAGGATTCACTCATTCCCGACATCACAGAGATTAAGCGCCAGTTTGCTCGATATATCGAAGATCGCATCCGTCGACAAACCGTTTCCTTCGCACCACTTCTATACAGCGCCAACAAAAAACAGATAATCGATGTCATCAACATGAACATTCCAGGCGTGTACGTAAATGAGGAGCAGAAACTTGTCTACGCCAATCCCGATCTCATTGAACAATCATCCATCGGTGAGATAGCACGGCAACTTTCTCCTGTGCTACAGCAAGATCCAAGCGTATTAAAAACTCGGATGATTCAGAGGCCACTTCGCTACGTCCCGATTATGGCGCGACTGCCACCGGAACTCTCCAGAAGTATTCGTGCACTAAAAATACAGCGCGCAGAAGATGCGGCTGCGAAAGCAGCCGCGGATCCAAATGGAAAGAGAGTTGCGCAAGCATATGACCCGTTTCGCTCTGTCGCCCTCATTCCTCAGCACTGGAGATTTTACCCCGATACAAAAATCGCGTCGCACGTCATCGGGTTCATCAATACTATTTCAGAGCCACAGTACGGCGTAGAAAGAACGTACGATACAGTCCTGCGAGGACAAGAAGGTTTGATTGCATCGGTGAGCGATCCCTTTGGAGGACAAATAGTGTCATCTGATCAAAAATTCATCGACCCACGCGATGGCTCAACGATCACACTGACAATAGATCGATTCATTCAGTCCAAGGTGGAGGAGTTGCTCGATGCGATGGTGAAGAAAATCGATGCCGAAAGCGGACAAGTCATCATCATTGATCCATCGACTGGTCGTATCGTCACAATGGCAAACGCACCGCTTTTCGACAATAATTCGTACGCAGCAGTCTACGAAAAAGAGCCGATCTATATAGATCCAGAGCGTGAGAAGCAAGTTGTCGTCGAAGTCTACAACCCCGAAACAAATGCGCGTGTCGTGAAGGCATATTTGGCAGACATTCAGCCTGAAGGCCGAAGTCGTTTGAGCAAAGAAATTCAAGAAAAATTGAAAGAATTTGACGCACTCTACGAAATCGGAAGCATCAGCCGTTACTTCATGTATCTCGGAGACAATAACCGCCGAGAAATATTTCCCACAGATAAAAGAAATGTATGGCTGAAGTACAAAAATAACATTGGAGTCGGTTCGTACGTGAATAGAAACGTGCAAGAAGTCTACGAACCAGGTTCAGTCATCAAGCCTATAACAATGGCGATTGCCATTGATCAAGGCGAAGTATCTCCACTCGACATCTATAACGATACGGGTGCAGTAAAAGTTGACGTTTTCACAATCAAGAATGCACTGAATAAATACTATGGTCGCGTGACAATGGTCGATTGCATCGATTTTTCCATTAACACGTGCATGACGGCTGTAAGCCAAAAACTTGGTCGAAAACTGTTCCGATCAGCACTGGATCAATTCGGGTTCGGCCGGATTACTGGTATCGAACTCGACAACGAACTCCCCGGCGACCTCAAGCAGTGGAGAGAGTGGAGTCCGGCACTCACAATGACGATGGCATTCGGACAAGGAATAACAGCAACTCCTCTACAAATGATCACGGCCTACACTGCACTTGCCAACGGAGGAAAGCTCATGCGTCCAACAATTGTGGATCAGATAGAACATGCAGATGGTACGATCGACAAGCGGCAGCCGACAGTTGTGGGGCAGGTCATCAAACCAAAAACTTCCGAAACCATTACGGCCATGCTCGTGCACTCTGCACAAAATGGTTTTGCAAAAGCCGGTAAAGTAGACGGTCATCGAATCGCTGGTAAAACTGGAACATCCCAAATAGCAGGACCCGGTGGCAAGTACGAGTCCGGCACCGGTTCCACCGTGGCAACATACGCAGGTTACGCACCGGTGGATCACCCGAAATTTGTGATACTCGTGAAGCTCGATCGACCGAAAAAAGATGACTTCGGCTCCAAGTCAGCGGCACCGCTTTTCAAAGATATTGCAAAGTTCCTGTTTGATTATTACGGGATTCCGCCGGATGAGAAATGATTCGGCCCCGCACAAAGCTCGCTCGAAGCATCGTGCTCTGGTTTATGTATGTATTTCGTGTCCAAAAAGAATTGATTCTAGATTCGTGATTCGTACCGCCCCCACCCATGAGAGCTACGTGCTATGCGAAAGGTATTTGAGACACATCCCATCTGCCCGAAGCCGATGACCACGGATATTGGCTTGGCTGATCACAGAGATTTCGTTTCACCGGATTTGCATGAATGTATCGGATGACTCGATCCGCATCTCCTTTGACGATCTTCAAATAAAATCTGGGCTGCCAAATCGGTTTTCCAATTTCGAAACTCACTGCTCTCTTGTAGGCATACATCAATCGCGAAATCGATGAATGTTCTGTGACATACAAGAGAAAATGACAATGATCAGGCATAACGACGAATGCATAGAGAAAGAACAGATTGGATTGCTGGATGCGATACAAACTTTCAACGGCTTCTCGAGCATAAGCCGCGTCAGAAAACACAGGACTTCTATCCTTTGTATTCGTCGTGATGAACATAAGAGCCTGATGTTGTGTTGAATGGCGTTGAGACATACCAACAATCTATCCAAACCGCGCGAAGCATCGCGCTCTCATTGGGTGATGCTCGAGACGTACCATGAATTTTGCGCACAGGTATGACTAAGACGGCGTTCTAAATACCAGAAGAACGGCAGAGGTGTTTGTAGTATTTCACACATTTCTATGAATTGAACGTGGACGATTGTAATCATCCCCCAGAGCGGGATGCTTCCCGCGGGCCTTGTTATATAACGGGATTCCACCGGATGAGAAGTAATTCGTGAGAGGAAGGCAGCGGTTCAATACTGCGAAATCTAATTCATTGTTAGAGAATGTTTCTTTTACTTCACCGTCACACTCTTCGCCAAATTCCTCGGCATATCCGGATCCCTACCCCTCGCAATAGCAAGTAAATACGCCAAAATCTGGATAGGAATAATGTTGACAATCGGTTGCGCAGCAGCAGCGTCTGGCACCTTGATCCAGTGATCGAAGACGTCATGCTTGACGGGCGCAATACCGATGATGAGTGCACCGCGCGCTTTCAGTTCCATAATGTTACTGAGCATATCGTTTGTGAATTCGTCATTGCCCATGAGAGCAATGCACGGTGTTCCTTTTTCGATCAATGCAATCGGTCCATGCTTCAGCTCTCCGGCAGCGAAACCTTCGGCGTGAATGTAGCTCACTTCCTGAATTTTGATCGCTGCCTCCATTGCCATCGGGTAATTCCAACCCTTGCCAATGATGTACATATTGTCATGCGTATGAATTGCGTCTGCAACATTCTGAATATGCTGTACGTATCGTGGATTTAACATATCGTTAATCTGTCCGCCCGTTTCCTGCAGAAGTAACCTTCCTTCGTTGAGCTTTCCAACAACAGCATGTGCGATGAGTAGGAGCACAGCCATCTGTCCTGTTGCAGCCTTTGTAGATGCAACCGCTTTCTCCGGTCCAGCGTTGATCAGAAGTGTGTAGTCTGCTGCACGTGCAATAGATGAACCTTCGGTATTCACAATCGCAAGCACTTTAGATTTCGCAGCTTTTGCAACCTTCATAGCTTCCAGAACATCGGCAGTTTCACCACTTTGACTCACGACAATGATGAGACTTTCTGGCTTGAGAAAGTGATGATAGATCGGGAATTCACTCGCCGGTACAAAATTGACATGGCGTTTGGCAACAACAGAAAAAAAGTAGTCTGCAGCCATGCATACCTTTCCGGCGGTACCACATGCAGTGAGGATACAACCGAGACACGTCTCGATGGCTTTCGCGACTTTGTTGATTGCAATGTCATCTTGATGAGTCGCACGTCGAATGCTTTCTTTTTGGTCCATGATTTCTTTCATCATGTAGTGCTGATATTCGCCTTTCTCCGCATCTTTCACGTCCCAGTCGATCGTAACGTTGCGCTTGCTTCTCTCGCTGCCAGATTCGATATCAAAGAATCGAATCGCTCCATCTTGAATGGCAAGCATCTCGCCGTCATCGAGGTACTGAACGACGCGCGTGTGCTCAAGAAACGCGGGAATATCAGACGCAACAAAATACTCTTTCGTACCAACACCAACGATGAGCGGCGATCCGGTGCGCGCTGCAACGAGACACTGGGAAAGTTTATCCATGACGAGAACTGCGTACCGACCATGAAAACGTAAACATGAAGCACGCACTGCTTCCATCAGCGACATACCGCTCTTCAGAAAGTCTTCAATGAGATGGGGAATAATTTCTGTATCCGTTTCTGACATGAACGTATGACCTTTCTTCTTGAGCTCCTCACGAAGATCAACATAATTTTCGATGATTCCATTATGAACAACTGCAATACGATGATCACAGCTCATGTGCGGATGTGCATTCTCTTTCGTAACGCCACCGTGCGTTGCCCAACGCGAGTGTGCGATAGCTAGACTTGACGTGTCAGCGTAATCCTCCGGTTTCACAGCACCGATCTTGCCGACGTCTTTACCAATGCGTAGTGATCCATCATCTTTCCTGATGGCAACACCCCATGAATCATATCCTCGGTACTCAAGATTTTTGAGTCCTTTAATGACAACGGATCCTGCTTGCGTCTTCTCGCCGATGTATCCGAAGATTCCGCACATAATGTAGAACGTTACCCTAACAATGAGAGTGGATAAGCGATACTGTCATCATATCACAGAAAACATTGCGTATTTCCCCTCACGTCAGAATCTTTGACGTGATACATTTGATGCATCTTTCTTCACGTCTATGCACACGATACGTCGGATGACACTCCCTATAACACTTGGCAGCATGCTGCTATTTTCTGCCTGTAGTAATGCAGACAGCATTGCTGCGAATCAAGCATTAGCAAAAATGCATGCACGCATGATGGAGATCGTCCGAAGCAACCCAATTACGCTCGAGCAACCACGTATCGCAAAAACAACCACGGAACTTTCCGTACAGATCCTACCGGCATCGAAGGCGTACAAAGGAAATGCAAATTTTATCGTCAAAACTTCCATGCTGTCTGACGCAGTGAACCCAAAAGATCCGCGTTTGGATGCCACAATGACGATCAGTGCTTCAGCTGACGTGCCTTCAGAAACGGCGAATCCCACGACAGAAAAGCCTGACCGCTTGAGTCTCTCTACTATTATCAGTGCGCGGAGTATGGAACGGGCTCTTGCCATGAACTTCGCAAAAGTAGAAGTGACAGCTCCTACGTTTCTTCCAGTACCTTTTGTCCTACCGTCTGCAATGTCAAGCGTCTGGTACGGCATGACATTCGCCGAACTTGATGCAGTACTTGCTGAACAGCGCTCTGTGAAAGGGGCAGTAAAACCTCCTCCAATCGAGGACATACTCACAAATATGCTTCGCGGTTTTCAGCTCACTCCAGTGGCCTTGGAAAAACTTGGAAACAACATGCATTTATGGAACGGAATCAAAATCCTCCCAGGAAGAGAGGGGATGGGACTCATTCAGATTGAGGTGAAATCTGATAAGAGGAAAATTCGTGACAGTGTCCGCGCACTACTTGCGTTTGTAGAAGAAATGTCCGGTTCTTCGTGGAAGAGTCAAATGCAAACGAATACTGAGCT
Organism: uncultured Candidatus Peribacteria bacterium; assembly: GCA_964517585.1. Taxonomy (GTDB): domain Bacteria; phylum Patescibacteriota; class Gracilibacteria; order Peribacterales; family Peribacteraceae; genus JAGORY01. The sequence goes on from CAZFCB010000006.1 coordinate 29,932, forward strand.
CACAACGATGGTGAATTCACTGATGAAAAACGATGCTGAGTTTGTAAGAACAATGGGATCAGTACAGGGAGTAGTGAGTGCCGACGCAGAGACATTCGACTTCCGCGAATTCAATGGTGATATTTTTAATGAGAAAAACGTACAGACTGCCACCATCGACATTCGCCGAGAAACGAGTGGCGACTTCAGCATCAGGCTCACAAATATTCAATCAAAAGAAGATTCGTTACTCATGAAGCAGGGGGATAACTTCAGTCTCGAAGTTGGAAATAAACAAATCATGAGAGGAATACTATCAAGCTCAAGAGTACAATTTGATGTTTTTGATCCAAAGAACGACATCGTCCTTGGGTCAGCAGACGTCAGTATTATCTCACTATCAGGGGACCGCATCGAACTCAGCAAAGGCGTTATTGAGTTCACGCAGAAAAAACTCGTCGTGACTATTCCTTCCTTCAGCATCGTGCTTTCGAACTCGCTCAAAGACATGAGTATGAAGATCGTCGGACGTGGTACGCTCGATGGCAAACCTCTGTTTTCGGGAGACCTTCAGATGACGCGCACCGAAATTGCACCATTCACTCTCGAAGCACCTCTCTTTGTTCCTTTTGAAAATCTTCGGAAAGATTTTCTAAGCGCTTTCGTGCCTCCGGCCGCACTCGTCCAATAACGGTTTACAAGCAGGAGGTGACTTCACTTCCAGCTTTCCCTACGCTCTCCGAGCTCTACCTAAATCAAGCAGGTTCATCACTCACTCCCTACATGCCAGTCCTTAAAGCCTCCATCAAGCACGCGCGCCAATCCGGTGAGCGCAATGCTCGTCGACAGCCGTTTAAAACAGTGATGAAGACGTTTATTAAGAAAATTCTTGAACTTGTGAAAGAAGGAAAAAACGACGAAGCGGCAAAACTTCTGCCAGCAGCATTCAAAGCTATTGATACGGCGGCCAAGAAAAATATTATCCACTGGAAGAATGCGAGCAAGAAAAAGTCCTCGCTCGCTCGTAAGGTCAGCCCCATGAAGAAATAGGGAATGCCTAACCTGCTCGGTATCGATGCAGGCACAAAACGAACGGGAATTGCTTTTGCAGATACAAAGGCAGGATTCGTCATGGCACTCGATACAATTCGTCACTCTTCTCAAGAAAATCTTGTGCAACGAATTGTAGAGCTCGTACAGGAGAAAAAGATTTCAGAAATTATCCTCGGTCTTCCTCGTCTTCCGCAGGGAGATGAGGGGAGTCAGGCACTTCTCGTACGTGCGATAGCAGAAAAACTGAAAAAAGTGATTGCTATTCCAATTACTCTCATCGATGAACGGTATTCCTCGTACAGTTCAGATGCAGGAATAGATCCCGATGCAAGAGCTGCATGCGAAATGCTGTCTGTTGTTGTAGAGCAAAGGAAAAAAGACTATTGACATCATAATCTATTATTGTATTATAACCCCCTTTACAAGGGACCTATCTTGCTCATTCATCTGCCGAAAACGTTGACAATGTTCCGCATCATCGCGGGAAGGTAGGAAAGAAAGTTTAACTTTATTTTCTGTCAACGTTCTGGTACAACAAGATAGTTTAATTCCTCCCATCCGTCGCATGCCTTCTCCCACCACCAGTAACGGTACCGCTCAAGCGGCATCCGCGAAGTCGCAGCTCAGCCTGAATCTTCAGGAATTGCTCGGCGATCTTTTCTTGGTTCTTACCCAGAAAGAGACGGAGGTGATCAAGAGACGTTTTGCACTCGCTGGACAAAATAAGCAAACGCTCGAGAGAATCGGCAAACACTTCAACGTCACGCGTGAGCGCATTCGTCAAATAGAGAGCATCGCTCTCTCAAAGCTCAAGCGTACAGTTCGTACGACTCGCTTGAACGACGTGAACGAGATGGCAAAGGGGATCCTCCGTTCTCATGGTGGTCTCATGCTCTCCACCGAACTTGTTTCCTCAGTTCTGAAGCGTCTTCCTGGCAGCGTCATGATTGATGGCTCTATCCTCAAGCTTTCATTCTCTATCGATAACGAAATGGCATCCGAAGGACGTAGTCAGACATACAAGCCATTCTGGAGACTCTCGAACCTTTCAATGGATGACATTTCAACGATTGTCGATATGGGGGTGAAGTTCCTCAACAAGCGCCACTCATGTATGAAGGCAGCAGAAGTCATTAGTTCCATTCAGGCAATGCCAGCATTCCAGGGTCGCGTTCCATCTCCTGAGCTCATCGTAAGCTGTCTGTCCATTGACGAGCGTCTCAAGGAAATTCCAGAAGGTTGGGGGCTTACGGAGTGGAGATTCGTTCGTCCACGCTCTATTCGTGACAAAGTAGAGATTATTCTCAAGAAGTCTGGTCGTCCGATGCATTTCATGGAAATTGCAAACGCTATCAAAGAAGCCGGCTTTGATCACAAGAACGTAACCGTACAAGCTGTCCACAATGAACTCATTCGCTATCCACAATTTGTTCTCGTCGGTCGCGGTCTCTACGCACTCCGTGAATGGGGTTACGAGCCAGGCACTGTCGCCGATGTCATCGAAAACATCCTGAAGCAAAAAGGTGCACTGTCAAAGAAGCAGATCATCGAAGAAGTGAGTAAGCAGCGCACGGTGAAGGTAGGTACCATCAGCTTGAATCTGCAGAAGATGCCATACTTCGTTCGCGTAGGTCGTGCTGTCTACGACTTCGATAGTAGTAAGAAGAAATAGTCACTTTCATTTCGAATTCTAAACCGTCCGCAAGGGCGGTTTTTTAGTCGTGATCTAGCCATAGTTCCTTGTGTACCGACTGCATTACTTCTACAATTTTCTCATATGGAACCACTGATCATTCTTGGAGTCGTTCTGCTCATTGTTTGGATCATTACGCCATTCATAGTTTTCAACCTTCTGTCTCGCGTACGACATTTGGAAGCAATAGTACGAAGTGGCAATAACATCGCTAACACCGAACAATCTGTTTCAAAAGAAAGCTACACGCCATCACGTCCGGAAACAAAAATAACTACAGCACCGAGCTCGGTCTCATCCGACAAGGTCTTGACATGGATAAAAGAAGACTGGCTTTTGAAAATGGGAGGCCTGCTTCTGCTCCTTGGCTTTGGATGGTTGACGACGTATGCATTTATGAATAATTGGATTGGCCCCATGGGTCGTATTGGTCTCGGTATTTTCCTCGGTACGTTGATCCTCGTTCTAGGAACATGGAGAATGAGAACGCAGGTACATCAAGGAGGAGTTTTTCTTGTTGTAGGATCGACGACCATATTACTGACAGTGTTTGCCGCTCGGCAGTATTACGGATTTTTTACACCTGCAACAGCACTGGGAGTTATGTTCCTTTCAAGTGCGTATGTTGCATTGGTCAGCGTCAAATTCAGTAGTAGAGCTCTATCGCTTGCGAGCGTGATTCTTGCTGGAATCGCTCCTCTCCTCACCAACTCTCCTACAGCAGATTTCACGGCACTCTTCGCCTATTTGCTTGTGATTGTTCTTGGCACAGTCTGGATCGTCGCCGTCACAAAACACAGAGAGATTACAGCTGCAGCGCTCATTCTCGTGACGGTGTACAGCATGCCTCACATCATGAGTTCGGCTCCAGCCGATACCCTGCTGCTCTTTGCCTATGCATTTGCCACCATTTTCTTCGTCGCCAATACAACAGGTATCGTGAAACTCCGAGATAGGAATATTGCCCCAGACATGGTGACAGCTGCAGGGAACGGTCTCTTCCTTCTCGCGTGGATCATGACAAAAGCACCGGAGGATTGGAGAAGCCTTATTATTTCTGGCTGGATGCTCGCCTTCATCGTAGGAGCTTTTATTGTCTTCAAGATGACAGAAAAGAGAGAACCATTCTATGTCTATGCCGGTGTTGGAATTGCAATGCTTACAGCAGCTACTGCAGCTGAATTCAGTGGGGCCGCACTCACCATTGCCTTCGCCATTGAAGTAGGAATGATATCGTGGATCTCATATCAACTTCTTGGAGACAAAGTAGTGTCTGAGCGTTTATGTCTACTCTTCGCAGGCCCTGTCGTACTCTCTCTTGAAAGTTTTACGTCACATGTTTGGGCAAATGGAGTCCTGCATCAGCATTTTTTTGTACTCCTCATCCTCGGAACGACTCTCATGAGTCTTGGGCTTCTGTATCTCAATACTTCATCAAATAAAAAAATAAAAGCCACTCCTGCTACATCTGCGCTAATTATTGTAGGGTCATTGTATTATTGTGCGCTCCTTTGGCTCTCGCTTCACGCATTGCTTGTATCAGATGACTTCGCCGTCATGCTGTCGCTCCTTGCCTACACCCTCATCGGACTCGTTGCGTACTTCTTTGGCAAAGTACACGACAGAAAGGGTCTCGGTATATATGGAGGAACGTTACTGGGCTTGGTGATTGCAAGACTTCTTCTCGTCGATATTTGGAATATGCCACTTTCGAGCCGCTTCATCACATTCTTTGTTGTTGGTATCCTTCTCATGAGCACGGCATTTTTTACACGAGGAAAGTCCACTTCTTCACAACGATCATGATACTACGACCGCACCTCATTGGCCTGTTTGTACTACTCTTCTCCTCAGCTCTGGTGGTTCATGCTCAGGACTTGCCATCGGATATTTCGGCTGCCATTATGGCCTACCGGAGCTTCAGAGACCTTGGAACTCTAGATATTTCCGTCCCGACCGTCGTAGAAGTACCTATACCCGATGCTTTCCTTGAACGTAGGGATTTTGCAGTTCTTGATCGCACCACAAACAAATTTGAACCGAATGTCTTTCTTCAAAAAAAGCACATAACTCCCATCACAGTCCAAGAGAAAGGAGTGGTGGGAAATCTCGTACACATGACGGATAACAATACCGCTACGTATACAGAATTCCCACTTCCGGAAGATGCACGAGGCAAGTTGCAGCTGATACTTACAAGTACTACCCCCATCACGTCTTCAACAATTTCGATTCTCGTCGATCAATTTGTCGCATTACCCAAGACTATAGAAATCCGCGCTGAGCATGATGGCAAAGAAAAGATTATTGTTGCCACCCAAGAGATGAAAAAGCAAACCACTCACTTTCCGAAAACGACCGCACAAACGTGGATCGTGACACTGACCTTCGGCCAATTACTGCGCATCTCAGAGGTACGACTGGTCCAAGATCAGACCGGCGCCATAAGCACGGGTGCTTTACGATTTTTGGCACAACCATCTCATAGTTATATTGTGTATGAGGATCCTGACCGATTCACACGAATACCGCTTGGAGAAGCTGGAAATCTTACCTCTGATGAAAACGTTCTTTCTCTACCGCTTATTTCTGCGCGTGAGAATAGTGCCTACGTTGTCGCAGATATTGATGATGATGGCATTGCGGATTTGCGCGACAATTGCGTACAAGTCCCAAATGCAGATCAAAAAGATGTGGATGGAAACGGGCGAGGGGACATCTGTGATGACTTTGATAAAGACGGACTGATCAACCTCAATGATAACTGTCCTAATGATCCAAACCGCAATCAAGCTGATACTGATGGTGATGGTATTGGCGATGTGTGTGATAGCGAAGAAAGTAGAATCACCGAAAAGAATGCGTGGCTTCCATGGGCCGGCATGGGTTTTGCTGCTGTCGTACTCGTACTTCTCAGCGTTACGATGCTAAAGCCAAAGTCACAACAGCCATAGTGGCTACCTGCATGCCAGTAGACTGTTTTTGACCTCGTCAGTATCACGTTGTCATGCATTGAAGAATTTTTAGAAGAAAAAAAACGAACAAAGGACTATACTGCGCACATGAAAAATCCTCTGACTTTTCTGACACTTACATTGCCGATCATGACAGTCGTGATCGTGAGTGCCTGCACAAAAGATGTGGTTCCAGTGACTACCTATGGTCCTCTCAGCGCGACCGGTACGCTCATCAAGGCTGAGAACTCACTCATCCGTAGGGGGACGCATATTCTCATCGTTGAAAGCGAAAAGAAGTACTACGTTGAAAGTCGCACTCAAAATATGACAGAGTTCGAAGGTCAGACGGTGAACATCGAAGGAGCGTTGGAAGCGAATACGTCGAAGTCCGATCTTCCAGTCATCGTAGCGATGTCTGTGAAGCGTTCACATGGTGATGAAGATCTACACCGGTTTGAAATTCCCTCCCTCAATCTTCGCATTGGCGTGCCGCAGACGTGGGCCGGATTCATCAAGAACAATACCGCGACATTTACGCTTCCTGGAGAGGAAAATCCACTACTGACCATTCGATTGATGAGTGGTACCACGCTACCGCCAGGTGGTTCCTCAATTTTTCTGAAAAATCGCCGTGGCACACGCATAAGCGGACAGGGGAATGTGTCAGATATCTATATCCTAGAAAAAGACAGCCTCATTGAAGTGCACTTCGACCCTACTTCGCAGAAGCGGCTGGCATCGGAAGAAGACACTGCCATCATTGCCTCACAGTTTGAACGTGCCCTTGGCACGATTTCTTTTTTAACAGACAAGGAAACTGCAACGAAGACAACGGAGAGTGGTGCCGTTACAACATGCGGGGGTGCTGGAGGCGTACTATGCCCTTCGGGTTACTTCTGTAATATTACTGACTTAACGAATCAGGTTGGCCAGTGCAAAGAACGCCGTTAGTGGCTTATTAATGCGATTGTATGAAGCGAAGCATTCACATTCCTCGAAAGGTGTACATACGTACACCACACCAGTTTGTATGATTATCAAGTCCACCTCATTGACCTCTCAGTCCTGACAAGAGATAGTGCAGGTGAACGTTCATACACCTGCCTACCGGTAGGCAGACCTTACTTCATTCTTTTCTCCCATTATGGCAAAACAAGCACAAGACGAAGCAGTAGCAAAAGACGCAGTAGCAGCTCCAAAGAACCAAAAGGCACATGCGCCTGAAGCGATTCAGTCAGCCAAAAACATTGCACTGAAGGCGGCCATCGCCGATATCGAGAAGCAATTCGGAGCAGGATCGATCATGGACATGGGCAATGCCCAGAATACACAGATCGAGACGTACCCAAGTGGATCTCTAAGCCTCGATCTCGCTCTCGGCGGCGGCATCCCAAAGAGTCGCATTATTGAAATATTTGGACCAGAATCATCTGGAAAGACGACACTCGCGCTTCATGCCATTGCACAGGTACAAAAACTAGGCGGAAAAGCGGCATTCATCGATGCAGAACACGCTCTCGACGTTTCCTACGCCAAGAAGATCGGCGTTGATATTGATAGTCTCTTAGTCTCTCAGCCCGATGATGGTGAGCAAGCACTCGAGATTACAGAAACACTTGTACGATCTGGAGGAATCGACGTCATCGTTATTGATTCCGTTGCTGCACTCACTCCTCGCGCTGAGATAGAAGGCATGATGGGGGATAGTCACATGGGTCTTCAGGCACGCCTCATGAGTCAGGCACTTCGCAAGCTGACTTCCATTGTCAGTAAAACCAACTGTTCAGTGATCTTCATCAACCAAATGCGTATGAAAATAGGTGTCATGTTTGGAAATCCAGAAACAACGACTGGAGGCAATGCATTAAAATTCTACGCAAGCCTCCGGCTCGATGTCCGAAGAATAGACAAAATCATGGAAAAAGGCGTGGATGAGCAAAGTATCGTCGGTAACCGAACCCGTGTGAAAGTAGTAAAAAACAAGATTGCTCCGCCATTTCGACAGGCAGAATTCGACATTCTGTACGCTCAAGGTATTTCCCGCGAAGGGGACATCATCGATCTAGGCGTAAAGTACGGCTTTATCGAGAAATCAGGTGCCTATTTCCGCGTCGGAGAGGAAACAATAGGACAAGGCAGAGAACAAGCACGAAGCTACTTAAAAGAGCATGCAAAGCTCACGGATAAGCTTGATAAAGACATTCGTGATGCATTTAAGAAGCTGAATGTCTAAAAAGAGAATAATAGGAAAACAAAGATAGCAAGGAGTCTAATGATTCCTTGTTTTCTTTGCCTATTTTGTCATCCCTGCTTCCGCTCGGCATGGATACTCCGCTACAATCCCTTTCCCATGGCTCAAGCTTTCCTCGACGTGCAACCCCACAGCCTCGAAGCTGAACAAACAGTGCTTGGCGCACTTTTAATGGACCCTGAAGCTATCGTAAAGATCTCAGACCTGTTGCTGCCTGAGGATTTCTACGAACCCTCATACCGCATCATCTACTCCTCTATTATCGACCTTTACCAATCGCATCAGCCAATCGACATTGTCACAGTGACAAGTAAGCTGCAGGATGAGAAGAAAATTCAGGATGTAGGTGGCAGTGCATTTCTCGCAGAACTTGCAGCGAAAGTTCCCGTATCAGCGCATATCTTCAAATACGGTCAAATCGTCAAAACGAAGGCCCTTCTTCGACGCGTGATCCAAGCTGGTGATCGAATTAAAGCCTTAGGACACGAAGAAGACCGTGACATTCCAGAGCTCTTGGAGCAGGTTGAAAAAACTGTCTTCAGTATCTCTGGGACTTTCCTGAAGGAAAAATTTATCCACATCAAAGAAATTCTCAGTGCTCGCTATGAGAAATTTGCCGAAATGCATGAGAATAAAGGCGACAACTCGATGAAAGGAGTTCCAACCGGATTTGCAGCTCTCGATTTTAAACTGTCAGGTTTTCAGCCAAGCGATCTCATTATCATTGCCGCTCGTCCATCGATGGGGAAGACGTCACTAGCGTTAAATATTGCACAGAACGCCTCAATCAAAAATGGAAAGTCTATTGCAATTTTCTCACTAGAAATGAGTAAAGAACAGCTTGTAGACCGTTTGTTTGCATCGATGCTCGGTGTCGACTCCTGGAAATTGCAGAAAGGAAAACTCGAGGATCGGGATTTCCAAAACATGGGACCCATTATGGATGATCTCAGCAAAGCAAACATCTTTATCGATGACTCCATGGGCTCTTCCATCCCCGAACTACGCGCCAAGGCTCGTCGATTACAAATGGAACACGGCCTCGATATGATTATTATCGACTTTATGCAACTTATGAGCACGGGAAATGCAAGCTACAGCGGTAACCGCGTTCAGGAAATTTCCGAGATTTCACGCTCACTGAAAATGCTTGGTCGTGAACTACGGATACCCATCGTCGCACTCTCTCAGCTCTCACGCGCTGTAGAAAGTCGTCCTGGAAATATTCCACAACTTTCTGATCTACGCGAGTCTGGGTCCATCGAACAAGACGCCGACGTTGTGCTCATGATGTATCGTGAAGACTACTACGAAGAAGATTCTGACCGTCCGGGTATTACGGATATTTACATTCGAAAACACCGTAACGGTCCGGTCGGCCGCATCGAACTTATGTTCAAGAAAGAGCAGATGCGTTTCTACGACATTGATAAAGCACACGAAGCAAAATCAATGGCAACAAGATCTGCGCATAAAATGATTGGCCAAGTGAAAGGCAACGTCGCGTACAGACAGCCTGTGCATGATGATGAATGAAAAATATGTGAAAGTGATAGGTTGAAAGTGGAAAGTTTCCTACCAATCTATTTCTATCCAGACGACTCATTGCATACTTTCCACTTTCCGCTTTCAACTTTACACTAGTCGTATGCTCGACTTTCCCATAAGGCCATCCATCTCGCTCCTTGAGATTCTTATCTATTCATTTGCAGCGTTCCTCGTTGCGCTGATCCTCACGAAACCATTTGTACAATTCCTGCATCATTTTAAGCTTGGGAAAAAATTGCGCGTAGAGGCAGTGGATGGAGGATCTGCAAGCGTTTTTTTGACGTACCATCAGACGAAAGCCGGAACACCTACCATGGGTGGACTACTTATTTGGGGTTCTATTCTCATCACGGTACTTGCGTCACGAGGACTCTCTCTTCAAGGGGTCATCGAACACTCGCTTCTGCAGCGTGGGCAGGTATACATTCCTCTGGGCGTACTGGTTTGCTTTGGGTTACTGGGAGCCGTTGATGATTATTTCAATATTCGTGGCCTTGGAAAAAATAAAGGTCTCGACACTCTACCGAAGCTACTTGCTCTCATCCTCATCAGCTCGATCGTCGCAGCGTGGTTTTATATTCGATTGTCCTATAGCACCATTGATATTCCATTCGGACCATTGGTTGGCCTGCCGCACACGCTTGACCTTGGCTTATTCTATGTACCGTTCTTTATTTTCGTCGTCATCGGTACGGCTAACGCTGTCAATGTTACCGATGGCCTTGATGGTCTTGCAGCTGGACTTCTCATCATTGCCTTCGGCGCCTTTGCACTCGTTGCATACATGACTGGGCTCTATGTTTTAGCAGCATTCTGCGGAGTGGTAGTCGGGGCGCTTGCGGCTTTCCTTTGGCATAACATTCCACCAGCCATCTTTTTTATGGGCGACACAGGATCACTCGCGCTCGGAGGCACGCTCGCAGTGATGGCATTCATGGTGAATCAGGTACTTATTTTGCCTCTCATTGGATTTGTCTTCGTCATCGAGATGCTTTCCGTTATTATTCAACTCACGAGCAAGCGCCTCAGAAACGGTAAAAAAGTATTCAAATCGGCGCCGTTTCACCATCATTTGGAAGCTCTGAACTGGGGAGAAAGCAAAGTGACAATGAGATTGTGGATTGTAGGTGGATTTATGGCATTTCTAGGCGTCCTCATGGGGATGTACGGATAAGAAAAAAACCTGATTGCCGCCAAAAGTGATACATTCTGCAGGAGACTTTCCACTTTCCACTTAACACTTTACACTCGACGTATGTTACGAGTCGCCATCAACGGGTACGGACGCATTGGAAGAAATGTGCACCGACAGTTTTGTGAAATGTACGGAAATGATGTCGAAGTAGTGGCTGTGAATGCATCGTCCGATGCTGATATGCGTGCATATCTCCTGAAATACGATTCACTCCATGGACACTTCAAAGGTCAGGTCGATGTAAAAGGTGACCATATGCTCGTTAACGGTAAGGACGTCCGGGTCGTCAAAGAACGTGATCCCGCCAAATGTCCTTGGAAAGAACTCAATGTCGATATCGTTGTCGAATCCACGGGAAATTTCGATCTTCACGAAGAGGTTGAACATCACCTAAAAGCTGGCGCTAAGCGTGTCATTGTCACGGCTCCTATGAAAGACAAAACTCCAACGTTTGTCATGGGAGTAAACGACGACACGCTGTCAAAAGACATGCTCATCATTAGCAACGCTTCATGCACCACAAACTGCATCGCCCCTGTCATCAAAGTCATGGACGAAGCATTCAAAGTTGAAACTCTTCTCGTAAGCTCTGTTCACGCGTTCACAGCGACGCAGAACCTTCTTGATAATAAATCCAAGGAAGGCGGCGAGCTACGACGTGCGCGTGCTGCAACACTGTCAATGATTCCTACAAAAACTGGTGCTGTAAAAGCGTGCGGCGATATTTTCCCGCATCTGAAAGGGAAGATGGATGGCATGGCTTTCCGCGTACCAGTGCCAACAGTCAGCTGCGCATACATGGCATTTCGTTTTCATAAGAAAGTCACCGTTGAAGAAATTCATGCAAAATTGGAAGCTGCTGCAGCGACAAAAAACATGAAAGGCGTCCTCTCGATCTCGCATGACCAGTGTGTTTCCATCGATTTTCAAACAGACCCGCATTCATCCATCGTTGATGCTCCATCGACAAAAGTAATCGATGATACATCCGCGCAGATTTTAAGTTGGTACGACAACGAGTGGGGTTACGCTATGCGTGTGACTGACATGGTGCTTAAACTTGCTGCACTCATCTAATTTCCCCTGATTTCCATGAGTACTGCTCATCAGCCAACAAGTATAGGCTACTCGTGCACACTGCCGTCACGAGTCTCCCTGAACCAACACCTTTTTACATCGGGAACACCGGACAAGCTGCGTCACCTTATCAATGACATTGCTCGCGCAGGTAAGTATGTAGAAAACGCCATACGCACAACAGATCTAGGGCTTGCAGGCTCTAGTAATACATTTGGAGAAGAGCAGCTGAAGCTGGACGTTCTCAGTAATAAAATTATCAAGGAGCAACTCTGTGAAAGCCGTCTCGTCGCACACTTTTGTTCTGAAGAAGAATCCGAAGAACTGATGGAGCTTGTACCGGACGCTCCGTTCACGCTCGTCTTTGATCCTTTGGATGGTTCTTCACTCGTTGATTGCAATCTCGCAATCGGATCAATATTTGGCATATACGAAGCAGGCAGTCCCATCGGGAAGACACCGAAAGATCAGGTCGCAGCTTTGTACTTAGTGTACGGACCTCGCACGATTCTCGTCTACAGTGCAGGCAAAGGCGTCCACGCATTCTTCCTCAATGAAGTCGGCGAATTTGTCTTACTGCAACGAAATCTGACAATCAAAGACGAAGTGAAGACGTACGCTCCAGGAAACCTGCGTGCGGTTGTCGATACACCAAATTACCGCACAATGATGAACAAGTGGATGGATGAAGGACACACACTGCGCTATTCAGGAGGCATGGTTCCAGACATTCATCACATGCTCATCAAAGGAGCTGGGATCTTCACAAACATCGGTGGCAGCAAGTATCCAAAGGGCAAACTCCGTCTCCTCTTCGAATGTGGCCCGTTCGCGTACATCGTCGAACAGGCTGGCGGCAGTGCAAGTGATGGAACGAAATCAGTGATGGACATCGAGATCGAAGATCTGGATCAAAGAACGCCGCTCATTATTGGAGCGAAGAAAGAGGTGAAGCGAGTGTGTGAGGTGTTAAGTGAAAAGTAGAGTTCAGATCCTTTTTTGTTTTGAAGTTCTGAGTCCCGCTCTTTTTTAGAATGGGCTTTTAATATTCCTTATCGCAGGATTCGTGACCTGCGTGTAGCGCTGCGTCGTTCTGATATTGGCATGACCAAGCAATGCCTGCACATAGCGAATATCTGTGCCGTTTTCGAGGAGGTGTGTCGCGAAACTATGACGAAGGGAATGAAATGTTGCATCCTTCGATATCTCTGCTGCGTGGCATGACCGTGCGAAGACCAATTGCAATGACCGAGTCGAGAGTGGACCTCCTCGTTCACTCTCAAATACCAGATCATGAGCATCCTTGCCTTGTAGAAAAGTACGAAAATCTTTGACCAGAGATTCCGGCATCACAGTCACCCGATCTTTTTTGCCCTTGCCCTGACGCACAGTGACTATCATCTGTTCCAGATCAAGATCCTGCACTTGTAGCTGCACGACCTCGCTGATACGGAGTCCCGCGCCGTAAGCCAGAGCAAGAGAGAGCCTGTGTTTTGTATTCTTCGTTGCTGCAATCAATCGGTGAATGTCCGCTCGTGAAAGAACAACGGGCAATCTACTTTCCTTCTTCGCAAAATGGACGATAATCGGTGTAGGGTTCCGCAACACTTCACGGTAAAAAAATGTAATGGCTTGCAGATGGACATTCGCAGTCTGTGCCGCCGCTCCACCATCTAGCTTCTGGATAATGTAACGTCTGAGGCTTGCCTCGTCCGCCTTTTCACAATCATTGCCCCTGAATCGAAAATAGGCACTCAATGCCTGCAGATAACTCTTCCGCGTCCTCACACTGAGGTTTCTCAGTTTCAATTCGTCCTCCATGCGACGGAGCAGTGTGTCCATATACTTCGTATAATATACAGAAGAATACATTTTTCAAGTATAGTATTCGCATAATAACGAGTTGTTCAAAATAACTCGTTTTGCCTCTGGGCAAAACTCCATGTTCTTTTGAACA
>CAZFCB010000007.1:0-19203 GCA_964517585.1 uncultured Candidatus Peribacteria bacterium
GAGCATCTCGTTTACACCGAGAGGGTCGAGGGTTCGAATCCCCCGGCGCCCACCATTGACTTTTTAACAAAATAACGTATTTTACTAATGATTTGCCTCGTAGGCAGATCACGATCTTTGACATCGAGTTGGGGAACTCAGAGTCAATTTACGACACGGAGAACTACCATGAACCTTCGATTTTTTGGTCACTGGCTAGCCTTTTTGTGGGCAGTGACAAAACGTAGCGAATTAAGTGAAGCAGTACGTAAGGCGAAAAGTGCCGGCGCAACGGGCTTCGAGTTGATTTACCACGTGCTCAACAAACTCGGTCCGCAAAAAACAGCTGAAGCACTCAGGACCGGCGGAATGAGCAAGGCGATCATGTGCATTTTCTTCCCTCCGGGGCAAGACGGTGCAGCACCGCCGATGGGTGATCCACTTGGAGAAGGCAAGAGTTTCGATGCAGCCGTGGAAACATTCAGAAGAGTGCTGCGTTTCATGACTGCTCTTCGCGGATACGGAATCGACATCGGGGAAGTAGCAGGTCCCAGTTGCTGGGTGCTCGGCAAAAAGTATGAGCACCTGACTTGGCCTCAGAAGAAGGAAAGGATCCTCAAGTTTTTCGCTGCACTGGGAGGCGATCTTGGACCTTTCAAGGTTGCGATCGAATTACTGCGCAGCGGAGAAGATTTCGTGGTTGAGACCGTGGAGCATTGGATCGAGTTGATCGATGCCTTGAATGAAGCGCACGGAACCAAATGCTTCTACGCTCATTACGACACGTTTCACATTAATGAGCGCGGGATTGACCAAGCAACAGCGATTCAGCAGCTCGGAAGAAGAATTTTGCATCTTCACCTGAATGGCACAGGCCGCAGGCCAGCAGGTGGAGAGGGCGATACCCTCGACTGGGCAGCCATCATGGCGGCCCTGCAGGAAAACGTTATGGACGGCCGTTCAGCAACGAACGAGCCATTCTGCGATTTGGTTCGGGGTCATTCTCCTGAGCTTGGCGATGGACTGCCCCCTGCAGTGCAAGAGCCAGGCGGAATGATTACCACCCGAGAGACGTTAGAACAAAACGGAGTAAGGATTATTGCTTAGCGATTCCCCCAACTCGCTTGTCAGATTAACTCTGCTGATGCCATTTGGTGCCAGCGGAGTTTTCCAATGAATTTAAAAGTTTTCATTTACAGTCTCTTTATACTGATTCCTCCCCCGAAACCCCACCCTCATCCCAAACCCAAACAAATAGTAACCTAAGGGCAAGCACGCACCATGACTTTATGGCTTTAGCAAGCCATTTATTGGTATTGATAATTGTTTAAAGTTGTCTCATAATAATGAGCTAAACTTCACAATTACTTTACTATGAACCTGAAACAAGAACTTCCAAAAATCGTTGCTGATCTAGATCTCCCTGTTACAGAAGAGCGAATTATGAGTGAGTTTGTTTTTAGAAGATTCCACCCAAGTTCTGTTGAAAGTTTGGGGAAACAATATGCAAAGAGAATATTGGCTGTAGCAGAATCTTTAAGCATGGTTCGAGACTCTACAAGGATGATGGTTCAGAAAACACCAATTGTTTCAGGGGCCTATCCCGATATTCCACAGTGGCACGTCGACTGTATCCCAGGATTACCAGCAAAATTGGCTGAAACAGTACGACAAAGAATTGATGGTTTAATTTGTGTCATACTCGATACGGAAGCGCATCCACACGATAGAGGGACGCTTTTTCTTGAAGGTGATTTGGATTTAGATATGAGTGAAGAAGCGGATTCTGATTATGTTCCCGGCAGTCATATGTCGGTCGACACAGGGCGAATTAATTGGATACATCCTCAGGTGCAACGACAAATGGGGGAGAAACTTCGTGTATCACATCTTACGCCTAACACTATCTATCGATATTCATCAGATCAGTTTCATCAAGCTCCTATCATGGTTGGCAATGCAGGACATAGAATAGTGATTCGTCTCAATACCCCTCCCGACAACTTCCAAGGAACTGTCCCTGTCAGCGATCAAATCATTGCTCCTGAGCCTAGGTATGTTTTTAGAGTTAACGAGGAGCACACACAATGGACTCGTGAAAATCTCTCCTAGCGTTCCACTGATTCCTCCCCAAAAACCCCACTCTCATCCCAAGCCCAAACAAATAGTAACCTAAGGGCAAGCATGCACCATGACTTTATAACTTATGGAAGCCATTAACATGACTATTTTCAGTTATTTCTACAGCCTATTGCTGCCTATGGTAGAATTCATCTTCTATGGTATTAAAGAAGGTTTTCATTTTCGATGAAGAAGATGATCGTTTAGCTGCTTCAAAAGAAGCGCTAGAGCAATTTTTTCCAGAATCTATAATCTATTCTGAACAGTGGGACCTGATGGATTCCATAGAAAAAGGAGAGGAAAGAAAACTTTTAATATGTCGCGAAAGGTCAGCAGCACGCCTTCTTGTTACAAATATTATGGGCATCGAGTCTGATTTGGTGCCTAAGCTCGTTACAGAAGACGATCCAAGGCTGACAATTATTATCAGTTCGTGCTTTACAAGGGCACAAATTAAAGCCACTCATGGTTTTGATTTGGACAAATATGAAATTCAGAGTGTACCCAAGGAACGAGAGCCATATAGGGATAGGGTACGAAAAACACTTACAGCACTGCCGAGAGATAATTCATTTCATTTGTCTCCAGAACCATGTGCGATCCCCATCACTCCTAAAGCACAGGACGTTTCAGGTCGTATGCCTCTTGAGCTGGCAAGGCATTGAAGATAACTTTCTGTTGATACTGTGAACTGATTCCTCCCCCGAAACACCACCCTCATCCCTGCCTGCCGGCAGGCTGGCCAAGTCCAAACAAATAGTAACCTAGGGGCAAGCACGCAGCATACCTCCAGCCACATTGCCCGATTCCTAGACTTCCCGTACTATCTCAGCACTATGGTACAGATTCTCACATTCGTCGAACCAATTCTCGGCGCACTCCTTGCGCTCCTTATCCTCCTGCAGCATCGTGCTTCAGGACTGTCAGCTACGTTCGGCGGCAGTGGCACTGCGTATGTCCAGCGTCGCGGAGCGGAGAAAGTTCTCTTCAAGCTCACAGTCTGGATCTCGGTCGCATTCTTCGCCATCGCAATCGTGTTGATGTACGTAGGGTAAGAGGAAGGCACAATGATCATAACTCCGCTATAGTGTTCCGCGTGCCGAAGAAAAAAGGCACGGAGATTTCATCCGCATATATCTGTGAAATCGTTTATCAAGTTACTATCGGCGATGACGCGCATAGAACGGATCGTTCTTGCTATTTTGATCGTCGTCTTCAGCCTGAGCCTCCTCATGCTCCTGAGAGTTTTTTACATGGAAAATACCGCAGATATTCCCGTGACCGGAGGTACGTATATCGAGGGATCTGTTGGGGAAATTCAGCCTCTTAATCCTTGGTTCATCACAGGAAATGATGTCAGTCGCGATGTTGTGTCACTCGTCTTTGCAGGACTCATGAAATATGACCCGCGCGAAGGAAAAGTAGTGAGTGACCTAGCAACAGTGACCGTGAGTACCGACAATCGGATTTACACTGCAACCCTGAAGCCTGGACTCGTATGGCACGACAGTACAGCCGCACATCCCCATCCAGTCACATCAGACGATGTCCTTTTCACATTCAAAACCATTCAGCAACAAGGTTTTCCCAATCCGATTTTGCAGCAAAACTTCCGCGGCGTAGAAATAGAAAAGATCGATGACAAGACTGTTCGTTTCCGGCTCAGTAAACCGTACTCATTTTTCAGTAGCAATTTGACCCTCGGACTTCTTCCTGCATCTTCTTTTGCAGGAATTCCCATCAACAAATTGCACCAAACACTGGATTTCGGCTTCCATCCAATCGGCGCTGGCCCCTACACATTCTTGAGCCTTCTCCAAACTGATCTCTCGACGGAAATTACACTGAAGCGTTTTCCACGCCTGGGAATGCCAGAAGATAAGATCGACCGCATCGTGCTCCGTGTTTTTAGTGAATACTCGACCCTCCTCACGGACATCATCAATATGAACGGCGTCCGAGTGGTACCGAGAAACTCTGAGGGGTTGCCAATTTTACCGCGACGTTTCACGCCAATTCCATACACACTCCCCCAGTACGTCGGTATTTTCTTTAATCTTGATCGTAGTATCCCATCAGACCGTAATGTTCGTTTAGGGCTACAGCTTGCCATTAACAAGCAGGAAATCGTGGAAGCTCTGCATGAAACCGAAGTCATTGATTCGCCACTTCTGGAAATTAATCTTGGTGATTGGAGATACAAATTTGATGCAATCGCAGCGCAGGGAGCGTTCTTTGAGTCCGACTGGAATATTCCCGAAAAAGTACGACTACAGCGTTTGCTGGAGCAGCGAAATACGAATGCTATTGGCCCACTCTCTGGCGTACAGCGAATCGCACTCCTTGGTACAGGTGGAGTTCTCACGCTCACGGGTTCAACGAAAGATCTCAAGTTTCCAACGAAAGTAAATGGATTTGGTGTCCAAACAGGTACGACGCTTGCAGATGGAACTCTGCAAACACTGTCCGGAACATGGCTCGTGAAACTGCCTGCAGGCAACGGAGGAAGCGGAACGCTGAAAGTAGGAATAAACATCCTGAAGATGACAGATCAGAAAGATGACATTATCGATTCTGCATACTTAGAACGCATCACCGATGCACGTACGTTCCAAAAAGCGGTCGTTGAACAACAGCTTGTGAATCAATTCATCCGCAGTAAACAACTCGCAGAAAATGATCCTACTCGTTTGAGCGTCGGTGATCTGTATATTGAAGACGGCTATCTTCGACGTAAAAAAGCTGAAGACAAGCCGCATACTCGCATTTCCGGCAGAGGAACAGAAATGGCAATGACTATTTTGACTTCTGCAAAGCCGGAATCATATCCGCTTGTCGCAAAAATGATCAAAGAGAAGTGGGAAGCAGTAGGTGCAAAAGTGACGCTTGATATCGTCGAAGACAAAAAGGAATTCCAAGACAAGCTCATGAAACGCGAATACGACGTTGTGCTTTTTGGCCAGTCCCTCTTCGATAACCTCGATAGTTATCCGTACTGGCATTCAAGCCAAATACAGGAAAAGTCTGATCCCACAAAACTCAGAATCGACGCATTCAATCTTTCGCAGTACGCCTCGTTTGAGGCAGATCAGCTCCTGACACGCATCCGAGAGACTGGTGATGACGCCTCACGAAAAAAGGCCCTCAAAGAGCTCAATGACCTCTGGAAGAAAGATATCCCTGGAGTAGTCCTCTACTCCCCTCTTTCCATGTACGCACACGATGAATCAGTCCACGGAATCTCACTGTCTCGGTTATCACTTCACGCGGACAGGTTTGCGCACATTGATGAGTGGTACGTCACAACACGAAAACAGTTTACGGAAGGAAAAAACTGGTTCTCGTTCTTTCCGTGGCTTTTAGAGCTCATTCGCAAAATCTAGAGAAAATGCTTGAAGCTTAACCCAGATGTCGCTCCTGAAATTCTCTCTTGTGTGGGCATGCTTCTTTCCCTATGATCTTTCGGCTTAAACCCTCATGGAAGTCCTTCTCCTTATAGATATCAACGGCGTTGGCAAGCAAAACGATCTCATCGTCGTCAAAAGTGGCTTTGCGCTCAATCACCTCTTGCCTGAGCGTAAGGCATTGGTTGTCACGCCAAATGTCCGCAAACGCTACGCAGAGCAAATCAAACATCGTGCTCTGGAACGTGAGCGTGAGCGTGAAATCCAACTCTCTCTCTCGAATACCTTGACCGGAAAAGTGGTTCACGTCACGGGGAAGGCGTCTAAAGCTGGCAAGCTATACGCTGCAATCTCCGATATCCAGATTGTAGCGGCACTGAAAGAGGAATACGGCATCGTAATTCCTGCCGACTCCATCAGTATGAAGGACCACATCAAGAAGCTTGGAAACCACACCGTCACTGTCAGTGTCGGTACTCAAACAGTATCGATCACCGTCGAAGTAAAGGCCGACGCTGCGTAGTCTCTGGCACTGAAGCCATAAGCTTGTTACTCTTTCTTTGTTATGCCGGAATTTGGAGGATTAGAATCGTTTACACCAAGTGAAGGTGGTGCTTCCGCCTCCGAGGGCGTATCTGAAAGTGCCAAGCAGCGTTTTGCGCAAGCACAACAACAAATCAAGCAAATCATCAAGGACGAGAAAAAGGCACGCAAACGTGATGACCGAGTAGCTGCAACCATTCGGCAATTTCTCGGTGATGAACGTTATGCGCATCTTTTCCAGCTCATTTCGAGGCTCGCAGCGATGGACTGCCCATCCGTATTCATTCTGGCTCTTCTCTCTCTTATCCATGAGGGGTCGCTTGAAACTGTGGAAGAATACATCGCGGAACACAAAATGGTCATCGAGACTCCAGATCTGTCATCACTTGTCATGGCCGGCACAAGCAAGCTTTCACCGGAAGTGCAGGAGAAAATTCTGTTTTGGAGCGCACGGCTTGAGCTCATCATGAGCATTGATGCGCAAAGAATCCTCGCCAGGCTGATGGTGGATGAAGGAAATATCGATGGATCAGTACTGCAGCTCACAACGTTTGTTCTCGTCGATTTCTTCCGAGACATGGACACACCTATTCCGTACGAAGAACTACAGCCGCTCACGATCAAGATTCTGCAGGATATCCTTGAACCGTATATGGAAATGATGGAAAAGCACTTTGCGGCTCTCAAAGCCGAGGCTGATGGATCAAAAGATGATGAATAATTGTAAGGAACAGTGAAATATGGCTCCAAAGGCAGGCTTTCTTTGCATACTTTCTTTGTCGGGCAAACAAAGAAAGTATGAGGACTATCGTTTTAAAACAGCTAAAAACGCATCCTGACTAAGCGTCACACGTCCCATCTGCTTCATACGTTTCTTGCCTTTCTTCTGCTTATCCAGAAGTTTATTTTTTCGCGTCACGTCACCACCGTACAGGTAACCAGTGACGTCCTTACGGAGCGCTGAAATATCTTCACGAGCAATGATCTTCCCTCCGATGGCCGCTTGAATGGAAATTTGGAACTGTGCCTTTGGAATGACTTCCTTAAGCTGACGACAAATTTTTTCACCAACGTCCCGCGCCTCCGAACGATGAATGATGACCGATAGCGCATCTGCAGGATCACCGAGAAGGAGAATATTCATCTTCACAAGATCATCAGGACGGTACCCAAGATGTTCATAACTCAGTGACGCATACCCAGACGATGAAGACTTCAATTTATCAAAGAAGTCGAGAACGATGCTCGCAAGCGGTACCTCGAAATGCATGAGGGCTCTGTCATCATCGATGTACTCAAGGCTGAGATAGATACCGCGCCTGTCTTGCACAAGCTGCATGACCGACCCTACATCTTGCCTGCGGCAGACAACTTCTAGTCGTACCCATGGTTCACGAACTTCTTCGATATACGTCGGATCCGGTAGCTCTGCTGGGTTACTGATGAGAGCAATCGTCGGGTCATCAATTTTCAAAAGGCTTGCTCTCACAACAGATGCAGGACGAGCGGCTTTGAGTGAGACTTCGTAGAGAACGCTCGGAGCAGTGATGACGAGATCGCAGTCATATTCACGCTCAAGGCGCTCCTGAATAATGTCCATGTGCAGAAGGCCGAGAAACCCGCACCGAAAGCCGTTGCCGAGCGCAGTATTATGCTCATAACTAATCTCAACCGCGGCATCGTTCATCGAAAGTTTTTCGAGTGAATCACGAAGCCTCGGGTAGTCATCAGCTTGTGATGGGTAGAGTCCAGCAAACACCATAGGCTGTACTTTTTTATAACCCGGTAACTGCTCCGCTGTGATGGACGAAGCGATCGTATCACCGACTCTAGCCTCAGCGACGTTTTTGAGACCAGTCACGATGTAGCCAATTTGCCCTGCAACGAGCGAGGAATCCGAGATGTACTTCGGCGAAAAATATCCGACATCCTGCACTTCAAAATCCACTTTCGAACCAAGAAGCCGTACCTTCATCCCCTTCTTAAAGACGCCATCGATGACTCTGACGTACGCTACAGCGCCGCGATAATCATCCATGACGGCATCAAAAATAAGCGCGCGGCTATCAGTGCGTGAGGCATCGATCGTGGGAGCCGGAATACGATCTATAACTGCCTGCATAACGGCATCCACACCCGTACCGTCCTTTGCGGAAATCTTGAGAATGTCATCTTTGGAACATCCGAGCATTTTGACGACTTCATTACTCACACGTTCCGGATCTGCAGCTGGCAAATCAATTTTGTTGAGGACAGGAATGATCTTCAAATTATGCTCCATTGCCATATACAGAACTGCAAGTGTTTGTGCCTGAATACCTTGCGACGCATCAATAAGCAGGACAGCTCCTTCACAGGCAGCGAGTGATCGACTGACTTCGTAACGAAAATCTGTATGCCCCGGCGTATCGATGAGGTTCAGTTCCGTTCCCTTGTATGTCATGCGGACAGGTGTGAGCTTGATCGTAATTCCTCGTTCACGCTCAAGGTCCATAGAGTCCAAGTGCTGTTCTTTCAGCTCCCGAAGCTGCAAGGTACTCGTCATTTGCATCATACGGTCACTAAGAGTCGATTTCCCATGATCGATGTGCGCAATAATACAAAAGTTGCGGCGGTTCATAGGGCAATAAGAATGTGGACTTGCCATGGCGTTCGCGAACGCCGTGGCTTGCCGTGGTCAATATGCGCGATGATGCAGAAGTTCCGCCGGTTCATAGCGAAGGCATCCTAAGGTTTTCGACCCCAAAAGGCTAGAACAACGACTAACGATCAAGAGACGGAGCACTACTTCGAATCTGAGCCACAGGATCAGAAATAACAAAAATACGTTTTAGTAACAGGCCAGCTCGCAAAGAATCAAACCCATCATTTTGTACCCACGAACTCATAAAATCCAACATTTTCGAATCTTCTATCGCAATACTTTTCGAAAGCTTTTGAAAATCAGATAACGGCTTTCCATCGAGAGATCCATCAACAACACGAAGATTTTTCTCACGCTTCATCCGGTCAATATTTTGACGAAAATAATTCATCGTACCTCGAGAGCTTTCTGTGCGACGCTGCTGGTCGCTCACACTCCTAAAAAGTGGATCGGCAGAAGTATCCGAACTCAATTTATCCAATGGATTCTCGACACTGGCATTTTGATCGGAGGATGAATACCGAATATAGTTTTCATATGTACTCACGACCCTATCAGGTCGATCAGGATCGTACACAAAGCCTGGCAGTGTCTTTTCTGCATCACGTAGCCATGACTGATCACCCCTGAGAATGAAAGCGCTGTCCACAGGGCGACTGACGAAAGTTTGGATCTCTGTAAATTTCTTCTCATCAATGAGAGTCGGATATCCCTTTTCTTTCCAGGCTGAAAGCATTGCTACATTTGGCTCAGCGGAAACAGGAAAATATATATTCGTTCTACGCCAACGATCAAAATAACGATTATAGAATGCATTATGCTTGCTACATTTTTGATACAGGTCGAAGTCATCTGATGAAAAACTTTCCACAGCTTTTTTCAGATCAGTGTCCGTTTGATATGCACTAATATCGGACATGACGCGATTCATGGCATCAAGTTTTGCTACTGTAGGCCGAATATTTTCACGGAGTTCTTCATCAGTTTTCCACTGTTCCATATCAGCAAAACTAAACAGCAGGTCAGGATTTTCCTCAGAATATTTTTTTAGCGTATCTTCTGTTTCTTTCGAATACTTAGGCTCAACGTAAGTTTGAAGAAAGCTCTTTAGAGGCATCATCTGACTGCCGACTGGAAATTCGTATCCCATAGCCGCTGCCTCTGTCGCAGAAACAACATCAGTTGCAGCCTGTGTCTGTTCTGTATGGTTTCTCACAAGTTTCTCCGCAAGAGTCAGACCACTTCTGCTGAGAGTTTTAGGATGAACATTGAACACAAAATTCTCTGATTTATTTTCATCCACAAACTGATCATACTGATCTAGTAGATATACTTTATAGTCGCCGTCATATCGTGAGTCAGATTCGATAGAAGAAATTGCCTGTCGATAACGCTCCTCACGCAAATGATGAACATAGAAAAGCATGGCTCGTCTTCCAGCTTGATCCAAAAGCTCTGAATCTCGCTGAACGCCAATTGCTTCAGCATCCATCTGTGACGGATTTGGAAGTGAAAGACTGCCAATTCCCTGTATGTCAGGATTTGTGACGTAACCAAAGAGTCCACTGACGCCAACGAACCCTGGCTGAGCACTTGATTGAAGCTGCAAGGTAATGAGTGGTCGAACAATTCTTTCATAGTCCCCTCCTGGCCTCAGGAACTCGCTGTCCTCCATAAGAAGTGACTGAACATCACCATGGTCAGGAAGTTCCCCAACAAGATCTGGATGCTCAGAAGCAAATGTGCGATACGCAAGTGCCTGCATAGATTTTTCTTTGATCTTCTGTTTATCAGCTTGACGCTCATCTGCATTGTGGAAATTTTGAACACTTCGGGCACTCTGATACAGAGGGCCTGTTAATGGATTGAACGTAAGTCCAGCCTCAGTCCAACTGCGAGGAGCAATTTCTGAGGTCATAACACCAGAGTTCTCTCGAACCACTTCTTCAGTGTTCTTGCCGACAAGCCCTTCGGGTCCGAGCATTGCGAGAAGCCATGTTGGAGATTTCTTCAAGAATTCAGTACGACGATACTGATCGATGGAACCCTCCACGACACTAATGCCCACGTGAGCTGTGATGATGACTCCTGCCACAACGAGTCCAGCAGCAACCCCCGGAGGGCCGGCAGAACCACTGAGTACAACAATGCTTGTGGCGGTCGTACCGACAAGTGCTGTCGCATCCACTGCTGTTCGGGCCCACTGAGCCTCAACTTCAGCTGCGGACACATCTTTAATTTCAGTAACGTCAATTTCGCATCCTGGTCCTTTGTATGTTTTTCCAACTTTCGTCATGAGCTTTTGCTCAACCATTTTGTCAAGCGATCCAATCATCGATTTGATCTGTTCTGCATGACGTTCTTTTGCTTGTACAAGTTCATAAATATCATATCCAACCATACCAGCTTCTACGAGTGGCCCAACAACGAGTGCAGTCGCCTCTAGGCCACCAAGTGCACGAGGTCCAATACGACGTAATTGAGCTAGATCATCTATATATTTTACACACTCAGCAGCTTGGAAAGTACGCGAAGCTGTCAGTTTCGACATCGCTAATCCAAGTCGAGAAGCGTCATCAGTATTCATGACAACAGCTTTCACAAGGGTAGTGTCGGTTAGTGCTTCTTGAGCACCTTCGCCAATGGCTGTAAGGTACTTCACTGCTCGTGCAGCACCTTGCTTTCCTCCGAGAGTAAACGCTTCATCAAGAAATTGAAGTCCACGAGGGCTACTCGCAATTCTTGCAAGTGTCTCAGAAGATTCCGTAAAACCCATTTGTACTAATCGCGATAAGACCTCCGGCGCTACTTTACTCGCTACGGCTTGAGCCTTAGCAATAGCCTCTGCAACGTTACCGGCAATACCACTACGAGCGAGAAGGTTCGCTGATTGCGAAACTTTCACAGCGTCATTAGGATGCACCAGACCCATTGCCTGTCTGAGAAGTTTCATTTTACCTGGCAATCCGTCTGTGATGTGAGCACGCCAAATGAGTTCTGCCGCTTCATCAGATAATAGTACAGAATCCCCAAGCAAACCCTTTGCCGCATTGATCCGAAGTACTCTGTCGGCTCTAAGGAGTTCCCCTAGTTTAACCTGAGCCTGAGCCAGATCTGCAGCGCGAGCAAGTCTTGCAGCGTCGTCTTGGAGTGAAGATATTTCGTTGATGATGGCCTGCGTTGCGTTCATTGCTTTCTGATTTTCAACGATCTCAGCCATAACGCGTCCCCCTGTTTCAGTTGCAGCAAATTCTGCCACCTGAGCAAGCGTTGCAGTACGTCTTGCTACTGCGGCAGGTACCGCATTTGCCTTCGCAAGTTGTTCCTCGAGTACGAGAGAACGTGCCATAAGACGTGCGATCTCGTCCTGCTTACTAGCGAGTTCCTTTGCAGCATTGCGGCCTGCTTTCTGTAGCTGTGCAACTTCATCTTCGAGTTCGGTAATGCGAGAAGCATTTTTTGCGAGTTCGTCGACGTGATTGGTGACGAGTGCTTCTGCTTCTGAAAGAGAGGTTCGTAAATTACTCAATTCAGTTCTGGTTTGAATTCCATCACCGATACGTCCAACTGTACCGCCAGTCGTAAGCAAGTCGATTGCACGAAGTTGACCATTGACGACTCTTGCAGGAATGTTAGAAACACCTCGCAAGACTCTATACACACCCCTCTGATTGTTCTGCATAAGATATCGAACTCCAGGATAACCCCTAAGACCACCTCTGTTACCCAAGCTCCACCAGATTGGAGCAGTGGAAAGCTCAAATCCTAGTGCATATTTCCACCAAGCACCGTTGAGATTATCAAGTTGGTGCGTCGTAGATACTGCAAGGCCGACACTGTCGTGGAGATCTTTCTGAAGATCTTTCATAGCTATCATGAACTCGGGCACGTGCACCTCGCGGAAGGTGCCGAGGACAAAAAGATTCGCTCCAATGAGTTTTAGTTTGCATTCATTAAGCTTTGCTTCGGCATTCCTTTTCTCCTGTTCGCTTCCTTTTTTTTCAGCATCTGCAACTTTCTTGTCTGCGCCACGGTATTCTTCAAGAATGAGCGTAATGTAACCGTCCATATCTGTGGTTGCATGTTCCGGTGGATAGATCGGATCTCCACGAGTAAGTGAGAGATTCTCTGATGGCACACCAGCCTGCAGAATCTGGAGATGTGCCATATCCTTACGCATCGAATCTAGAACAGGTTTATGCTCAGCCAGAAACGCAGAATATATATTACGGACTGTTTTTACACGCTCCTGCATTTTCTGAAGTTCAAGTTGAATCTCCTTAATTTTTACCTGTTCACCAACATCAGCAATACCTAGCAATTTGTCGAGACCTACCTTGCTTGGAAGATACCAGGTGATATACATGGCCCATGCATCGACACTCGTCAGTATGTTGCCAAGTTGCGCCTTCATTTCGTCCCCAAAGCCACTACCGTCTTCACGAAACATATTGAGGAAATCAAGCATCCCAGGATTACCATCGGCCAGTCCTTCTATTTCCCCGGCAAGATCTGAAGTGCGAGCGGCATACGTCTGCCATTCACGCGATAGACTTGCCTCTAGTTCAGGGGAAAGCGGCCGATACGCTTCAAATTTACCGCGTTGCCCATCACCGGTATATGGTCGAGTTGCCGGTCCAAAATGTCGCCGTGCTAGAAGGAGTGAAAGTGCTTTCGTGGTAAAATTCATTCGTCCTTGAACACGTTCAAGTTCGGCATTCGTATTATCTCGGAACAGTGCCCAGTTTTGTATGAATCCGTCTGGACTTTCCATCATCCGCGGCAGCACTGCTTCTGTTTTGAGACGAATTACATCTGCATTAAGTCCATGAGCAGTGACAATCTCTTTCTTTGATCCATCAAAGTTCTCGTGAGTCATCGTAGTCTTCAGTGTCTCGCGGATTTGCCAACTAAGGTGATCAGCATAGACCGTAATCTGCTCTACTGTCGGATTGCCACTTAGTATGGGCTTTGCAGCTTCTAAAAAATCTTTGTAATGTTTTTGTTCTGCTTCTAATTCTTTCCTCTTGAGTGGTGAGAGTACATTATTCTCAAGTGTTGCAGCGATCTCTATTGAGCGTTTCCTAACATCGATGAGAATAGTAGGTGCATCTTTAGCAAGATCAGCGCGAATGTCCTGCATCCACTGTGGAAGCGCAGAACGTACGTCATTCACATTTCCCTCAAAGTAAATACTTTTCAACTGTGTATCAAGATTGGTGAAATAAGGTTGAATGTCAGGTACACCTTGTGTTTCACTCTTCACCCCAAAAACGAGTGCCTCCATCGAAAGCTCAGTAACGACTTCCGGAATAATTGTCATAATTTCCTTCAATGCTGGATCGTCCTTAAATTCGGGACGAACCGAAATCTGCTGAAGAGAGGACTTTGCAAACCCCGGGTTCTTGCGGATAAAATCACGCAAAAAAGTCGCAATCGTATCCTCCTTTTGCATGCCCGAGAAAAGCCTCATTAAAAGAGCACTTGTATGCTGTTTAATTGGGAGCTCTATCACTGTAAGCATTGCGTAAAGTTTTTTCTGAGCCTCCGGTATTCGAACGAGAAGTTTGTCGATGGTTGAAATTCTCTGTTTCAGCTGGGCAATGACCGATGGCGTTTTCTCTGTCTGAAGTTTGCTCTCAAGAATGCCCTTACTCTCAGCAAGCACCGTAAGCGGATCTCCACCCAATTCATTTGTAAGAAACTCATACTCATCGCCAAAACGTGCTGCTGCCTGAAGCACATCTTCCTGAAGGAGCTCCTCGTACTGAATCAGTGTGACAATGCGGTCGACGTTGGCAATATGCGGTTCTAGTTCCTGTGCTAGAGTACGATACTCAGCAGGCCGTACAGCATACGTTACTCCTTCGACTACCTTATCAACCTCTGCACGACCACGAACAGCGTCTATTCTGGCATGAAGCTGTGCAAGCTCTACTGCCTGTTGTCCTACGACCCCCTCTTTCTCACCTCCTTTGACAAATGACTCCATAATCTTTCTGGCAAGATCATCATGGAGTGGCATGAGTTCTCGCGTACTCGTAAGATGATCCTTTTTCTGTGGGACACTTCTCCCGGGAATGCCCTGTCGCTCGGCCATTGTCTGGTTTTCTCCAAGGCTCAACATCTTCATCAGTCTCCGGGCACGAGCAGAGATCCCTGCGGGTGACGCGTCTTCCTTCGTTACCTCGATGGAACGGAGTATTTCGGCCATGAATTTATTTGTATGGATATGGTGAGAATTCGTTTAGTTACTCATTGTCGGAAGTGAGGGGTCAAGCATATCGAATCCTGCTGATGCAGCAGCAGAAGGAATTGGTGCTGCCAGACCCTCAGGAACTGAGGAGGCTGCAGAACCAATGCCTTTAAGTGTATGAGCCTGTTCTAGGCCACCAACTGCTTCTGATACTTTTCCTATCTCCTTTGCAGCTGCGAGGCCACGCGTCGTCCAAACACCCTGAGCCATTGAAACGATCTGCGGCCACATGTAATAGCCTCCGGCGACGAGAAGTGCGAGTAGCGTCAATTTCCAATGTTTTACCGGAAAATACGCAGTGGTTTTTAGCTTGCTAATTGCCCAGCGTCCCCACGTTTGCTTCTCGACTTTCGACTGGAAATCGTGACCGGCGCTACGCATCTGAATCCGATCAACAAGCGCGTCGAATTGGCCAGGCAGGTTTACACCGAATGTCTGCTGTAAACTCTCGTTTTCGAGTACGTCAGTCCTGAGCTTTCTGAGCTTTCTCCTACTGCTCGCGATTTCAACTATTTTCTTTTCGATATCTGCAGCCTCGGCACCAGGGATGATACCGGTCAGGTTTTCAGCTCCCATCTGCATTGATGCAACTTGTTCGCGTGCACTCATGGCTCTTGGGGTGAATAGTGGTACAAAGATTCAAGCATTGCGTGCCGAAGCGACGATAGAGCCGCGACAAGTTCAAGGTCACCTACCGATGCAAGAAGGTCGGCGATGACAATTCCAATGAAATTTGGCCCTACGGCGAATAATAGTTGTGTTAGTTCCGCATCCCCGATTTTCTTCAAATCAAGTGTTTCTGCGAGCGCGGAAAATTCTTCGTCGGTTTTGGCCTTCTTCGCTGCATCGCGGAAACGGATGATGTCGGGATCAGTCGGTTTGAAAAGATCAAACCGGATGGCGATTCGCTGAGGAGTGTCTTGAAATGTAAGAGTTTCGATTTCTACAGTGAAATCTGCACGACTTTCAGCGGGAAGCCTATCGAAAGACTTTTGTTCCTCCCCCGTAAGATAAAGCGTTTGCATATCAGAATAGTATACCAGAAATAAGGGTTTTCTCAAAGAGAGGATACGCCTTGAATGGCGAGCTGCAAACTATCTACTCCAGTTTTTACACGTTGTAGCAACGTCTCTCTCGCCAAGTGCTGAGTCGTCAGTATGTGCAAGGCCGCTAGCTTATCTGCATCAGCCTGTGGAACAATGTGCACCGGAATTTCCATTGCAAACGCAGCAAGCGCACCATGATACCGCTGAGAAATGACTTCTGCAGCGCCAGAAACCTCTTCGAGGAAATGCACAACAGATGTCAGTTCAACAATCTCAGCTTTTCTGTTCGCTAGCTCCTTAAGCTGCTCCCCTACTCTTTTTTCGTTTGCATCCGGTTGCATGAGAAGTATGCGCACGTCGCTAAAATTTTCCGTCAGTTTTTTCCTCACGGCATCAAAAAACTTCTCATCCGAATGTGTTCGAGGGATAATGACAAGTCGTCGTCCTTCTTGCTTTCTTGTGTGAGCCGCAAAAAGCGCAAATGCGGGATCAAACGTCAGCACTGGAGGCGTTGGTAACCCAAAGGACTGAAGGCGCGCGAGCGACTCAGAATCTCGCACAGAGACATATGCAGCCTGCAGGTACGTTGCCCGAGAAAGCCGGCGCCCCAGACTGGTTTTCCATGGTCCTGCACCCTGAAATGCCAATAACACAGGTACGTGAAAAAACGAGGCAAGAACAGCGTAGGCGCGCCATATGATACATGCCCAGACAGACTCAATATCCGTAAACAGAGAGCCGCCTCCAAAAACAATTGCATCCGCATGCCGAATACTAGAAATGGTTCTCCACCACGAACTACTTAGCGAACGAAATCCAAGAGGAAGCCTCGGAACCACTGTCCGCATTTCACTGTCCACTGTGCACTTTCCACTTTCCGCTTCTCTCTTGCCGCTCACCAGTGTCCACTCTATGTCCGGAAACGCATGCAAGAAAAACTCACAGAGTGCTTCATCCCCGATATTGCCGACTCCGTAATTACCGACAAGAACGCAACGCATAATATATAGAGTATATCGAATATCGTAAAAAATAACTTCTCGATACGCCCTGCTACTGCAGAGCTACTCGAAGTGACAAAGTGTATATTCTGTATTCGATAATTCTTCCTTCAAGACTCGCATTACTTCGCCTCTACTTTTGGCTCAGCAACCGGTGCCTGTTCTGCCTCCACAACTGAAGTTTCTTCTTGCGTGTCGGCTACAGGAGCAGAAGCAATAGCGTTTGCAAATTCGTTGGCGTTTGTAAATCTCTCTGAGAGTTTGGCACTCTTTCCAGAGCGTCCACGGAGGAAGTTCAACTTCGCACGTCGTACTTTTGCGATCTTTTTAATTTCAATCTTTTCAACATTGGGTGAATGCAGTGGAAATACGCGCTCTACTCCAATACCAGACACAACCTTGCGAACGGTAAAACTACAGTCTGTTGGGCTGTGTCCTCGGTGCACACCAATCACAAGACCCTCAAAGATCTGAATACGTTCTTTGTCTCCGAGCTGCAGTTTTGCATGGACTCGAACGGTGTAGCCAGGCTGAACATCAGGCCTGCTGAGAACCATTTTTTGCGCCTGATGTTGAAGGACGATTCCGGTCATAAGCTGGGAGAGTTTATGTGAATGGTATGAGGCTGTAAAGGGAAACTCAAAGGGAGAAGGCAGGAGGGGCAGAAAAGAAAGAAAGGACAGAGTAAGCAGAAAAGAAAATCGTAAAAAAACCTTTCTTCCCTTCCTGCCATTTCTGCCACTCCTGCCCTTACTTCCTTGCTTCTTCCATCTCTTTCTCTATACGCGTAAAGGCGACCATATGCCTAGGATCATCCACAATTTCGAGAATAAACCTGTCCCTCAGACTCAAGCGATACAGAAAGTCTGCCTTGGAAAAAAGCGAATACTTCACATGACGCATCGTTGGATCTTGCGCTAGTACAACCTCTATCACTTCTTTCTTGACGTCTCCAACGACCAGAAGATCCACTTTACTATGTGTTCCGACAAAGCTGCCGGCAAGCTCCAGAAACTGCAAGCCAGCCAGGCTCTTGAGTGATGTCACAGTAGCGCTCTCCCCTCCCTTCAGTTCTTTACTAAACATATTGTGAAGCTCCTGATAGAAAATGAAGTCTGTATCCGTCTTGTAATACTTCTTTCGATTGCGATGCCTCGCTTTCACAAGTCCGATTTTTCGAAGATTTTCAAGTTCGCGACGGATGGAGTTGATTTGTTCACCGAGTAGACGTGTGAGCTGTCTAATAAAGTATTCCTCTTCGGGGTGAAGGAGGAAGACCGAGAGTAATTTTACTCTGGTCTGAGAACTGAACATTGCTTTCAAAGCGTCGTGAACCATGAAGATAGCAATGGGATGAGAAGACTCTGTTCACAAATGTTACTCAATAGACTAATGAAGAGCAAGAAAATTGATCAAAGCATATGTTCAATGAATTTGATCTAGATTTTACGCTTGTTTAAGCCATTTAGCTTAAGTAATTCCTGCATTTTATGGTCTTATTGAACAAATAATTGATACATAAAATTGCGCTTTTTTATCGCTCTGACGAGTCGTTATGACGAGATGGCAAAAGTGAGCAGGACAATGATAGAGTGAATACTGGATATATGCTACAATAAGAAGAAATGTTAACACCCAAATCCTCACTTCTACGAGCCTCTCTAACAGGAGTACTGCTTGCAGTCTTGTATTACAGTGGAATTTTCTCAGTGCCAACGGTTGAAGCTGCCTTCAGTATCGGGGCAGGGCAACAGGTAGGAGGGTCACTAGGAGATGACCTTGTCCAGTTCGTAGGCAAACTTGCACTCATCAATACGTTCATGCACATCATGCTGCTAATTATTTTGCAGATGCTTGGCTACTTGCTACAGGCTGACTTCTTCAATGACCCAATTATGATGGGGGCTCTCAATAACATCTGGCAACTATCTAGAGACATCATGAATGTCATTTTTGCGCTCATGCTCATTGGAGTATCGTTCCTCGTCATCATCACGGGAAAGACAGACAAGGCAAAAGAGAAAATAGTGAGCTTTGTCGTCGCTGTTGTTCTTGTCAACTTCTCATGGTTCTTTCCACGCGTCATCTTAGACGTCGCAAATGTCCTCACCGCGACCATTTACACAATACCGAATGCTCTTGGAGCTTTCACCTGTTCTAGGGTCAACGAGTTCAATGTAGCGGAAGAATGCCGTGTCATCACTGATGT